>NZ_AP022590.1:4948432-5257709 GCF_010731775.1 Mycobacterium mantenii
GTCCCCATTGGGCAGGCGTCCCCAGTTGGCGTTGTAGTTCTCGCCGGTTCCGGTGTGGATGAGCACCTTGATCTCGCGGTCGCCCGCGATGTCGGCGAACACGTCCGACATCTGGTCGTGTGCCCGCCAGTCCCACACCAGGGAGCCGCCGTTGGTGTGGCACTGCATGAGCAGGATGCCGTCGTCGGAGAGCTCGAGCCGGTAATTTGCGTACCGATCGTGATATTCGCTGTATCTGGTTCGCTTTGCCATTGAGCCGTCTCATTCCCGAGAAACTGTCAGCGAGCTGGTTTGAGCGATCGCCCAAACCGGGTAGCTGACATGCTTGCACCTCCGGTTGCGGTGGTCAAGGTTCACCGGCCGTGCAGGCGGGTTACCACTGGCGCGAAGGATTCGATCTGTCCCTGCTGCACTGTGACGTAGTTGACGCCGAGGGTTTCCCGCCGCGAATGCAGCGTCTCGACAACGCATTCCGCCGAGCCGATCAGCACATTCGGGTGGTCGCGCAACAGGTCTGCCGCGATGCCCGTCGACCTCGCCAGCCCCGCCAGCACGGTCTCGGGATCGTCGGTGATCTCCGTGAAGTACGGGGAGCTTTCGACGTCGAGACTGCCGTAGCGCTCACCGGCGGCGGCCCGCACGAAACCGATCCGGCGCTCCGCCACCGCCTGTGGGGCCAGGCCCTCGGCGTCATGTGCCACAAACGGCACGCTCGAGATGCTGACGATGTCGGCCTCACGCCCGGCCAGCGTGAGAACGCGCCGGCCACCCCCGCCGATCATGATCGGCGGATGGGGTTGCTGCACCGGCCGTGGCCGCCCCGCATATCCGTGCACGTCAACGAACTCGCCTGAGTAGTCCAGTTCCCCGCCCCGCCAATGGGCCTTGATGAGCGAGACCACCTCGGCCAGCTTGACGATTCGCCGACCCGGCCGGTCGAACTCCAGCCCCATCGCGGCGTACTCCACTCCGCTCCAACCGGCGCCGATGCCGAATTCGAGACGGCCGTCCGAGAGCAGATCGAGTGTCGCGGCTTCCTTGGCCAGCACCGCGGGCACGTGGTAGTCGATGCAGAAGACCCGGCAACCGATGCGCAAGGTCTCGGTCCAGGCGGCCGCCGCCGCCATCGCCGCAATGGGTGCCAGGTCTTGGCGCGGGGTGCGCGCCTCGCGCTGCGCGGGTCCCGGGCCCAGGTAGTGATCCGCGAGGAAAAGCGTTGAGTACCCGAGGTCTTCGACCCGACGAACCGTGTCGCGCCACGCGCGTGACCCGGCGGCATTGGTGGCCTGCACTCCGAAACGGAACGGGGGTCTGTCCATCCACGGACCCTAAGCAGGGCGCCTGAGCGGAATCAAGGCGAAATCGCCCACCTCGCGCTTGACCGTGGCCGAGGCCGGGTGATAGGCATGTGAAGCCGATTATTTGGGCGGTCGCTCAGGAAAGCTGGGGTGGTGCGCGCGTGAAGACGGCGGTCGTGACCGGTGGCGCCTCGGGGATCGGCCGTGCCGTCGCCGAGCGATTACGCAGCGACGGTTCTCGGGTGGCCGTCGTCGATCTGTCGCCCACCGATGACGGCTTCGGCTATGTCGCCGACGTGACTGACCGCGCCCAGGTCGATACCGCGGTAGCCGCGATCCGCGCGGCGTACGGACCGATTCTGGTGCTGGTCAATGCGGCAGGCGTGGAGGGCTTCAAGAAGTTCTCGGACATGTCCTTCGAGGACTGGTCCAAGGTGATCGATGTGAACCTGAACGGTGTCTTCCACACCGTTCAAGCCGTGCTGCCCGACATGGTCGAGGCCGGATGGGGTCGCATCGTCAACATCTCGTCGTCCAGCACCCACTCCGGGCAGCCGTTCATGGCCCACTACGTGGCCGCGAAGTCCGCAGTGAACGGCCTGACCAAATCACTGGCCCTCGAATACGGACCGGCCGGAATCACCGTCAATGCGGTTCCGCCGGGGTTCGTCGACACGCCGATGCTGCGCAGTGCCGAGCGGCGGCACCTGCTCGGTGGCATGGTCGAGGATCACATTCAGCGCACCCCGGTGCGCCGGGTGGGCAAGCCGGAGGACATCGCCGCGGCATGCGCCTTTTTTGTGTCCGAGGAAGCCGGTTACATCACCGGCCAGATACTTGGAGTCAACGGCGGTCGCAATACCTGACCGGGCTCAACCCGCAGAGCCCCAAGGAGATTGATGTACGAGAGAGAGATCAGCTCTTCATCGATGTGGAGTGGAGGCGATCCATGGCCAGCCTGGCAACAGCGGCCAGGTGTGCAATGCGCTCAGCCGGATCCTGGTGCCAGAGACGCGCAAGGACGCGCACTTTCGGCGTCAACGAGGGCTACATTATGGATCCGGCGGCACCGTTCGGCGGCGTCAAGAACAGCGGGTACGGCCGCGAACTCGGTACCGAGGGAATCGACAGTTACACGGTGAGCCAATCCATTTCGGCCGGTGCCGCAACGAACTGATCAGAGGCGGCTCAGGACACGTTGACAGTGCGGAAAGTTGCGCGTTTCGGGTGCGCCGGCCGGCTTCTCGCCGCCGCCGTCAACTCCTTATAGGCCCGCAGCGTGTGGCGGGCCAGTTGCGTTGTGTCAGCGATGGCTGCGGCGTTTGCGACGAAGCCGAAGTCCACGCTGCCGTGGTAGGACGCCAGCGTCGCGTTGAGCCCGATCGAGGCGGCGAGCGCGGAGACCGGGTAGATGCCGAGCAGGCGCGCACCGTTGAGATACCGGGTCTCCTTGGCGCCCACCACGTTGGAGATGACGAGGTTGCACGCCGGGTGCCCGATGCGGTCCAGGTGTGTTGAGGCGCCCAAGCCCGCGAGCGCGAGGAGGCCGACCGCGTAGGTCATCGCCGCCTCGTTCGACATGTCGCCGACTTCCCGCTTGGCAGCGGCAACCGAGTGCACCACCTGGTGGATCCGCTCCGGCATGCTCGCGCCGGGCTCGCCGAGTCGTACGAACATCGCCGACACCCGGGTGCCGATCGTCATGTCGTCGGCGGCGCGCAATGAGACCGGGCACATCGCGATGAACGGGTGCGCGACGGCGCGGCCGGTTTCGCGCAGGTATGCGTGCAACCCCGCGTCGATGATGGTGGCTGCAACGTCGTTGAGGGTCGCCCCGAAGTGGCGGCCGGTCTCGCACATCTCATCGAGCGGCAGCGCGAGCGTCGCGAAGCTTCGCCCGATTTTGAGCGGATCATTGGTGGGCGCATGCTGCGCCGTGAACGGGAGGCTGCCCTCCAGATGCGATCCGACAAGACCGGCGACCACCTTGCGCAGTGCGCCGAACGAAACCTGGTTGAGCGCCCCGACCTGCGTGATGGCCCCGCGGATGGAGTCGACGATCCGCTCCCCGAGCGGCGTCGACGGGTGCGGTGCGGGTGCCGGAGCGCCGAGCGCGAAGGCGGGCTTGGGGATGGTGTGCTGATCGGACTTGTCTAGGCCCGCGTATAGCAGCTTCAGGCCCGATTCACCGTCGATGATCGAGTGATGAGTCTTGGTGTAGATCGCGAACATTCGGTCCGGCACCCCGTCGATCAGCCAGCAGCGAAACAGTGGCCGGTCGCGATCGAGTTGCGGCTCGTGCAGATCGGCGACGAGCCGCAACAGGTCTTCGTACGAGGCTCCGGCGGGGAGCGCCAGGTGTCCGACGTGGTAGTGCGGGTCCCAGCTCGTGACCTCTCGGAAATGGGGCGCGCCGCGACCGAGGATCTCCGGCACGTAGTTGAACGGTGGCACCGGCTCGCACGCCCGGTACGTCTCGACGATCTCGCGGACGATCGGCCTGCGGCCGGCCGGCTTTTTGAACAACAACATCGCGCCGACATGCGTCGTGCCGGCCGGTGATTCGATCAGCAGCCATGAAAGATCAAGCGGCGGAATTGGTTTGGTCATAGCGAATCTCCAATCCGAAGTCTCGTTGACCGACAGAGGAGATGGGTGCTCGAAAACTCCGGGCCGTTACGGAGATGGTCGCTCCGCAGATCCGGGGCGACGAGGGCATTAGGACCCTGCCGCGGCAGTCGTAAGTCCTCGGCGAGAAGAATCCGCGGGCTGGTAAATCCGGGTGATCGACGCGATGATTGGGAACCTGGCGATTTGGGAATGGATGGGGCAACCATCCACAGATAAGGAACACGCGTGGCCCCCAGCTTCAAGGACGTTATTCAGTCCAAGTACTTGCTGTTGACGACATTCACCAAGGACGGCCGTCCGAAGCCGACACCGATCTGGGGCGTGCCCGACGGCGACGACACGTTGTTGGTGGTCACCGACGACGGGTCGTGGAAAACCAAGCGCATCAACAACACTCCCAGGGTGACGATCGCCAAGAGCGGGGCGCTGGGCAAGCCCAAGGGCGAAGAGGTCGAAGCCGTCGCCCGGGTGCTACCGAAGTCCGAGACGCGGCGGGTCTACAACGCCGTCCTCCAGCGGTACTGGTATCACGCGCCGTGGTTCTACGTGCATTCGATCGTCCGCGGCGGCATCGACAAGGTGCACGTCGGATTGGAGATCAAACCCGCCGCGTAAGGCGCACCGCGGCTAGCCGTTCTCGGCGCGGATAGCCTCGAAGGTATCCGCCACGGTTTCCAGCGGATCCCGGTAGGTGATGCCGAGGTCTCGTTCACTCGGCGAATCGTCGGAGGCCGGCATCTGTGTGTAGTACTGCATTCCCGCCCAGGTGAACGGCGTCTCGAAGGGCAGGAAACGGTTGGCTCGATCCAGCACCGCGCCCGCAACGCGCAGCGCGGTGTCCGGGATGGGGACGGCCACCATCGGCGTCTCCGCAACCTGCCCGAGCAGGTTGGCGAGATCCGCCGCGGGCACCCGATGACCGCCCGCGGTGTAGCGGCGCGGTCCGCGCCCGGGTTCCAGCAACGCCGCGTGCAACGCGGCCAGGTCGCGGACGTCGACGATCAGCCACGCCGCGCTGCGACCCGGAATCGCGTGCATCTGCAGGGCGGCGCGCACGCCCTCGCCGGCCTCACCGAACTGGTCCCCGACCGGCGGACCGAGCACCATGCCCGGATAGGTGATGTTGACCGGCGCACCCGCATCCTGCAGACCACGGGCATAGATCTCGACCTGCGCCTTGGATGTTCCGTAGCCGTCCGCGCCGCCCACCACCGGCAGGTCGGCCGTCAGCGTCTCCAGGTCCGGGTGGAAAAGCGCGGTGAAGCTCGACACGTGGACGATGGGATCTAGGCCGAGCTCCACGGACTGGCCCAGCACGTTCTGGGCGCCCTGCATGTTGGTGGCGAGCATCTCGGCCGTCTGGCGGGGGTCGGTGGCGACCAACGCGGCGCTGTGCACGACGGCATCGCAACCCTGCAACGCCGCCCGCACCGCGACGCGATCGGTGATGTCGGCGACGGCGAAGTCCGAGACGTCGACACCGAGCTTGGCGACCGTCTTGTTCAGCTTGTCGGGGTTTCGGACCAGGAACCTGATGGAGTGCCCCGCATCGGAGATGGCCTTCGCGGTCCACCCGCCGACAAAACCGGTACCGCCCGTGATCAGAACCCGCATGGCCTCATTCTGCAAGACCGCAAATCCTAGAGGTGGCTGGAGGCGAAGTTAGCGGCCTGGTTTGTCATGCCGTTAACCGGATAGGAAGTGTGCGCGGCGAAATCGTTGCCGTTACCGGTGCCGCAGATCGGGTCGCCCTGCGCGCACAACTCCAGCGTCTTGGGCTGATACAGCGGCCCGATTGCCAGCGGCGGTGCGTTGTACTTCTGCAGGAACTGACCCGACGGCGTTCCGAACAGCGTCACGGCGGCGACGTGCTTCGCGATGTCCGGCGGCATCGGTGGGGGCACCGCGGACGCGGGCACGCCCGGGGGCACGGCGGCCGAAGTGGTGTAGCCCGCCACCGCGGCGCCCTGCGAATAGCCGCCAAGCACCTCTTTGGTGTTGGGGCAATTCGCCGCCATCGACTCGATGTGCGAACTGGCGTCCCGAATGCCGTCGATGACGGTCAACGGGAAGTCGGGGTTTGAAAAGTCAGTGCTGGCAGGGTAATTGACCGGATACACGGTCAGCGACTTGCCGCCGAGCTGCGAGCGCAACGAATCGACGAACGGCTGGCCGATTCCGCCGACACCGGGCGGCTCCCCGGACCCTCGGGCGAAAACGACTTCGACATCGGGGCACGGCTCGGCCGCCGCGGACGGAATAGCCGCGCTCGACAGCAACGAACCGAAAAGCGCCGCCGCGGACAGCGCAGAAACCGACAGTCGGCGCACCGACACGACGGCCAACACCTTGCGAATGGTCATTATTTTTTGAAAGCGTCCTTCACCTTCTCGCCGGCATCTTTCAACGCCGACTTCGCCTGATCGGCCCGGCCCTCATCCCTGGTCTCGGCGTTCCCGGTGGCCCTGCCGACGGCTTCCTTGGCCCGGCCCCCGAGGTCCTCGATCTTGTTTTTCAACTTGTCTTCGGCGCTCATGGCGTGCTGACTACCCCTCAGCAGGACTTATCAAAACCCCGACCCTGTCATCATGGACCCGTGAGCACCGCAATCGTGGTGGCAGTAGTCGCGGGGTTGATGCTCCTCGGCATCGGCATGGTGGTCAATCAGCTACTGCGGCTGAGGCGCTATTTGAGGGACTCGCCCACCGATCAACCCCCCGACATAAAACCCGAGCCTCCGGAGCATTCCGGCTGATAGCTTCATCTCGTGAACGCTCGGGGTGTCGCGACGCAGTGACGCCGTCGACTCTGCTGGCCACCGACGATGGCTTGCCACGCGGTGTGTCCGGTGCTGCCGACCCGCGTTTCGCGAGCGCCGTCAAGGTGTTCTCCCAGCTGTTTCCCGGCCGCCGGTTCGGCGGGGGCGCCCTGAGCGTCTACGTCGACGGGGTGCCCGTCGTGGACGTCTGGACCGGGTGGTCCGACCGGGCCGGCACCCAGCGCTGGACCGCGGACACCGGTGCCATGGTGTTCTCGGCAACCAAGGGCGTCGCGTCGACGGTGATTCACCGGCTCGCCGACCGTGGCCTGCTGTCCTACGACGCGCCCGTCGCCGAATACTGGCCCGAGTTCGCCGCCAACGGGAAGGCCGGCATCACGGTCCGCGACGTGTTGCGGCACCGGTCCGGGTTGTCGCACCTGCGGGGCGTCAGCAAGACGGAGTTGATGGACCACCTGCTCATGGAGGAGCGGCTGGCGGCGGCCCCGGTCGACCACCTGCGCGGCGTGCAGGCCTACCACGCGCTCACCTACGGGTGGCTGCTCTCCGGTCTGGCCAGGGCGGTGACCGGCAAAGGCATGCGCGAGCTGATTCGCCAGGAGGTCGCCCGGCCGCTCAACACCGACGGATTGCACCTGGGCCGCCCACCGGAAGGCTCACCGACCACGCCGGCCCAAATCCTGATACCGCAGGGACGGCTGCGCGCACCCGTGTTCAACTTCATCGCACCGAGGGTGGCCGGTCTGCCTTTCTCCGGAGCGCTGGGCGCGATGTACTTTCCCGGCGTCGTATCGCTGATCAAGGGCGACACCCCGTTCCTGGACGGCGAGATCCCCGCCGCCAACGGCGTGGTGACCGGCCGGGCGCTGGCCAAGATGTTCGGCGCGCTGGCCAACGGCGGCCGAATGGACGGCAAGAAGTTCCTGTCCGAGGAGCTGGCGCGCGGACTGGCCGGGCAGGCGAGGCGCAAGTGGCCCGACGCGAACATGGTGGTGCCCATGCCTTTTCACCTGGGCTACCACGAGTCGCCGGTTCCCGGTTTGCTGCACGGTTTCGGTCACGTCGGTCTGGGCGGAACGCTCGGCTGGGCCGACCCCGAGACCAGCAGCTCCTTCGGTTTCATCCACAACAGGCTGCTGACGCCGCTGCTGTTCGATATGGGATCCTTTGCGGGGCTTGCCCGTCCGCTGCGCAACGCCATCGAGGCGGTCCGCGACCAGGGTCCGATCGCGGTGCCGGCGCTGGGCGCCGCATACGTCAAACCCGCTCGGCGGCGCGCCGCCCTATAGCCCGACGTGCGCGTTGCCGCGTGGCAGTGTCAGCGGCAAATCGGCGTAGGTGGCGATTCCCGGTGCCGCGGCGACGACGGCGGCGATGGCATTGATGGCCGGCACCGCCGTCATGATGTGGCCGAGGTCCATGAATTCCTCGAGCGTGGTGGCCTCGAAGTACGGCGGCGGCAGGAAGCCGACCTTGGTGGTGACCGTCGGTTGCCCGTCGATCTGGATGACCCAGCCGTCCTGTTCGATCTTCCAGTCGGGCTCGAGCGTCTGTCCCTTTCTCCACCGGACGTTGAGGTCGATCAGCGTCTTGCCGCCGACGATGCCCTGCCAGCTGATGTAGGTGCCCGCGACGTGGCCCGCGGGGATGGTCCAGGACGCCATGACGAGGTCCTCGGTGGTCTGGGCGAACTCGGCGACACACTTCACCTCGTCGAGCTCGACGCCCAGGGCGTCGGCCACCAGCCGGACGGCCTCGCCGAAAATGGCCGTCCCCTTGGCGGCCATCGCCGGCAGGTCGGGGTGGTCGATCGGCTGGCCGAAGCCGACGGGCTTTTCGGTCTCGGGTGAGTCATAGAAGGTGGTGTCGGCGGCCTCGTTGACGGTGACCTTGTCGATCCGGTTGCAGACCATCGCCGACACGATGGCCAGCAGTTCGGCGAAGCCCGGGCTGACGCCGGACCCGAAGATCGTGGAGCCGCCCTTCTCGCACGCCGCCAAGATGCGGTCGCGGCCGTCGCCGAGGTTGTGTCCGGTGATGAACGAGGCCGTGGTCACCACGTTGACGCCCGCGGACAGGATGCGGACCAGTTCGTCGACGTTGATCCACATCGGGTTGTAGACCACGCAATCCGGCTTCAGCGCCAGCAGCTCATCGATGTCGTTGGTGGCCGTGACACCGAGCGGCTCGATCCCGACGAGTTCGCCGGCGTCGCGCCCGGCCTTCTCCGCCGACCAGGCGTAGCAGCCGACCAATTCCAGGGTGGGGTTGGTGACGATGGATTTCAGCGAGCTCTTGCCGACGTTTCCGGTATTCCACTGAACCACGCGATAGGTGTTTGGCACTCGCTCAGCATAGGGAATGGCCGGGGTTCTTAGTAGGCCTAATAGGCAGATTCTGCGGCCAATATTTCGGCGAGGAAGGCGTCGTGCGGCGGCAGGTCCAGCCGTGATCGCACCCACCGCCGTACTCGCTGCCGGATCTCAGCGGACTCCGCCGTTTCGATGCCCACGAGCACCGACGTCGCCGACCAGTCGTGGTGCCATGCCGCCGACTCGGTAAGGGGAAGGCCCTGACCGTCTTCCAGCGGGAGCGTGGCGCGCCCGGTCGCGTCCAGAGTGTTGGTGCCCTCGATGGCCGCAGAACGCAGTCGCACCGCGATGCCCGTCGCCGGGTCCGGGCCGATCACCGCCGCGTGCACGACGGCGACGACGGTCGAGCCGCTGGCGTCCACGCTCCAGTCGACGGTGTTTTCACCGGCATCGAAGATCGCCGGCGGAACCCCGCTCCATGCGATGGATGTGACGCCCCGGGCGATCGCGCCCGCACTGCGCGGACCCGCGCCCGCGCCGGCGGCCAGCGCGTAGTCATCGCGACGATCACTTGGCGACGTCAGGACCAGGATCGAATCATCGAGAGCCGCAATGAGTTCGGGCCACTGCTCGTTCTCCGTACCGAGTTCGGCGGCGAGTTCGGCGCCAGCATTCACCAGGTCCACGATCCGCGAATCCTTGCTGTGGACATGGCTTATCAGTGCGGCGGCGTGCGGGTCCAACAGTTGCGCCACATCGGAGTCCAGCGTGTCGTCGGGAAAGAAGCTCTGCGCCCCGGCGGTCAGCAACGCAACCTCGACATCGAGCAGCGCACGGTCCAGACCGGCGATGCCGTCCTGCCCGCTGGCCGGCCACCACCGGCGCAGCCAATGGCCGGTGGCCAGCCTGCGCAGCGGGGCGACCGAGCCCGGTACCAGGTCGACGCCGGTGAGCTCGATGCCATGCCGCCGGCCGGCCGCGCCGTCCACCGCCGCTACCAGCGCGACGTGTCCGGCCTCGCCGAGGATTCGCCACAACCAGTCGGCTCGCGATACATCGGTGAACGTGATGTGCGGGGCCGCATCGTCGGGATCGTCCACCGTCCAGGACAGCACCGCGCCGCTGACTTCCAGCAGCGCGACCAATGGCATTGCGGCCGTTAGTTTTACCGGGCCGGTGCTCCAAAGTCCGGAATCGGCAACCAATCTCATCCGGCCACCTGCAATTCCAGCATCGCTTTGATCCGTTGCCGGTGGTCGAGGCTCACCGACCGCGCCACCCCGTCGAGCAGCGCCCGTACGTCATCGACGTCCGCACAGGGCTCCTGCCAGACATCACGCCCGTGCAGCCGCGCCCAGAGCCGGCTCAGGTAGGGCTGCGCGTAGGCGGCGAGGTCGTCGACCACTTGCCGTTGGCGGGGATGAATTGGGCCGTTCTCGGCCAGGTAGCGCCGGGCGTGCAACACATAGGCTTCCTTTCGGAGCCGCGCCTGAATTTGCGTTGCCAAGTCGTAGCGGCAGGATGCGGACGGATCCAGCGGAGCCAGCTGGACCGCGACCTCGATGCCGGCCACCAGCGTGGCCTGTTTGTCTTCGGCCAGCAACCCCCACGGCGCGCAGGCCCGGTCGACTTCTTCCTCACACAGCAACGGGATTTCAGGCAACGCATCGCGATCCAGCGCGCGGCGCAGGGTCGCGCGCACCCGGTCCACCACGCTGCGATCCAGCGGACGCTCGCCCTCGGAGCTCTGTGCCACCAACGGACGGCGTTGCGGCGCGGCCGAACTCAAGCCTATCTCGACGATCGACCATGGCAGTCGGGTGGTCTCGGTATGGGCCAGCGCGCCCAGGTTATACGGGGTGGGGTCGGTGATCATCGCCGACCAGACGCGCTGGCGCGCCGCCGCGGCGCCGTGGCTGCTTACCGCTCCCAACACCGTGCCGAGCTCGGCGCGGAACGGGTCGATGACGACCTCGCCCGCCCGGATGTCGCGCCAACTGCGCTCCAATTGCTTGGCCAGCGTGGCAACGACATCGGCATCCGCCACGTATCGATGCAGGGCCTCGATGCCGATACGATCGCGCTCCCGGTGGATCTCGCCGAGCACCGCCGCCGCCGTCTGGGAATCCTGCCGCGTCGGTGGGCCTTTCGTCACCGCGAGTTCGAAGCACACCGGAAAGTACAGTTCCTGGGCGTTTCCGGTGCGGATCCGATGCCGGCGGCGCTCCAGCCTAAGCGCCTCGAACCACGCTGCGGCCGCACGCAATTCGTCGCCGCTGTTGACGATGAGGTGGTGCATCGCCGCGGCGGTGCCGGGCGTGACCACCGAGGCCGAATACGCGGGGTTGGAGCGTAGGCGCAGCACCAACGGGTCGATGATGCGCTTGACGGTCCGGCTCAACGGGCCGCCGTCGTCGCCGCTGAGCACCTCCACACCCGGGCCGATGGCCCGCCACGCCGCCTCGATCACCAACCGGCGTGGATGCCCCACCGCCTCACCGCCCACGGCGGCCGCTACCTGCGGGTCGGCGCTCATCTGGACAGAATAGGGCCAACGCAAAGTTTGCGGCAGCCATAAAGTTGGGTTCGGTAGCCGGTGTCCGGCCGGACCCTGATCGCATGAACAAGCTCTTGCTGCTGGCCGAATGGCTCAGGTCCCGCCGCCACCGGGATGCCGGGAACCGCACCGTCGGTGTCGGCACCGTGCGCAAGGTCAAGCGCCAGGTCTTCATCGAGGTGGTGGCCGTCTCGGGGGAGACGTTCATCGGCAAGCTGGCGCGCTGCGACGGCGGCCCGGACCTATCCGTGCTGCGGCCGGGTCTCGTCGTGCTGGTGGCCTTCGATCCGACGGCCCGCGAGGAGCTTTCGCTGCCCGACGATGTGCTGGCTGTTCACGCGGCCTGGGTGGCCTCCCTGTGAGCGCTACCGCGCGCCGTCCACGGCGAACGTGACCAGGGCAGCCCAATATAGTGGGCTGGCACTGAGATCCCCGTCGCGCCAGCGCCGCATCTGTTCACGCTGCCACCGATTCACCGCGCAACCCGCGTCCTCGGCGGCATCGTGCGCGGTGTCCACGGCGGCCACCAGAGCGGCCATCGGATCGGGCGGATCTCGGTCGGTCGCACCGGCCCACCCGGTGAACTGCCGGTACGCAGCGGTCGTCGGCACCGACCACAGGGTGGCCGTCACCAACTGCGCGCCGTTCAGGATGATCGCCGCCACCAGGCCGGTCGCCTCGTCGAATTGATAGTCACCACCCGATCCGCAGGCCAGCAGCGCGACGCGTGGCGGCATCGGCAACCGAAGGGTCATCAGGTCCGAGGCGGTCAACGGGCGGTGATCGCCGATTGCGTTGGCGTCGCCGGGAATAGCCGCGGTGTCGGCCAGGTGAAGGGCGGCCCGGTCCGCACGAGGGCCCCGGTCGTGGTGATCATCCGCCGAACTCGCATGGCCGACATAGAGCAACCGGCACGGGGTTTGAGCCAGCATCTCGGCCAGCCACCCGCGGTCGGCATCCGGGCGACGGAACAGGTCGACGACGGTGTCGGCCTGCGGCAGGACGGGACGTTGTTGCATGGCTTCGGCGAAGTGCTGCGCCACGGGCGTGTGGGGCGAAGGCCGGCCCAGCACCGATCCGAGCGCGGAGTCCGGTCGTTGTCCCGGCACCCGAGGATCGAGAACCAGCAGCGGTGGCCCGGCCCGCCGAGCGTTCCATCCGGCGGGTGTTCGCGGCGAGTGCACGATATTGGGCGGCACCGCCATCAGCACGTCGACCAATTCCATCAACCGATAGCCGTCGGTCAGCCCTTCGATATTGTCGAGCTGCCAAGGGATTTGGGCCGCAGAGCGGCCGCTGGCGGTGATCGCGTCCTGGCGCGCACGCACCAGTTCTTCTTTGCTCGGTCCCGATTTCGGAATCGCCAGCAGTCCCCAGGGCACCCGGGCCAGCCGTGCGCTGGGCGAGACGAACAGCACGGCCCGCGGCGAGGCCACGCATTCGGCCAGCAGCCGCCACCCGGGGGTACCGATCAGCAATACACCGAGGATGTAGGCCACCGTGAGTTCGGTGTCCGGCTTGGCGAATGGTCCCGTGCTCAGCGCGCGTTCGATGGCGTCACGGCGGCTTTCGGTCCCGTGCGGTTCGGGCAGGGCGGCGGTGAGTTCCTGCAGCGCGGCCAACAGCAGTGGTTCTTCCAGCACCCACGTGACGGTTCGGTCCGGCTCTCCGACGATCCGCAGACTGGCATAGGTCGCGATTCCGAGGTCGGCGTATCGCAGTACCAGGGTCAGCCGGTCGGTCTCACTCATGGCCAGGTCGACCAGGCAGGTTCGGCCGCAGTGACATCGCGCCCGTAGCGCCGCAAGGCCAGCGCCCGATAGCGGCTCAGGATCGGCGCCGCCCCCGGTTGCATCTGCAACGGCGGCAACGGCCCCAGCCGGGTCAACGAGGCCCCGCCTGCTACCGACGGACCCGCGGCCGCCAGCGCGACGGGTTCGGCATTCGCGTCGCCGGGAACCGACGCGATGGCCGTCGATGCCCACTCGCCGATCTGCGGCCGCTGCAGACCCTCGAAAGTCCCCCGCGCGCTGTGGTATTCGACCAGCTCGCTGATCAGCGCGGTGTTCTCCCATTCCCAGGCCACGGCAAAGGCCCCGGCCAGGATGGGCGCCGAAATGCCGGAAGCCCAGCGTGCCCTCGCGTCGGCGTCGGCGATCGAATAGCGCACCGAGTCGACCGCGAGCGCGGCCGGCACCTTGAGCTCGGCGGCCTGTTCGAGTTTGGCCATTCCGCGCCAGTACTCCGGCGTGCCGACCTCGCCGCGCAGGATGCCGAGCCCCTCGGCCTGACGAGCTTCGGTCTCCTGCAGCGTCTCGTCGGGATCGCCCGAGCTGTCGAAGCCGAGGTCCGCCAAAGCGTCCGCGCGCCAGACCGTTCCGAGATGGTTGTCGAGCCGGGCGTACTGCAACCAGCTGCTGCGTGGCGAGGAGTCCAGCAGATCCCGGGCCTGCGCGATCAGCTCGACCGCGTCGGAAAAGCGGCTCCAGAATATGGCGATCCAGCTGCGCTGCAACAGGGTACGGTGCAGGGGCAGCGGCCTTCCCAGGTCACGCCAGTGTCGTTCCGCATGTTCCCAGCATTCGTCGGCGGCCTCGAGCGCACCGGCTCCCAGCCGGGTCAGTCCCATGTACAGCCAGCACCGGGCGGCGTCGTGGGCGCGGTCGTGGCGCGCGATGATGGGGTAGGCCCGGCCAACCAACTCTTCGGTGCCGGCATGGTCGTTGGCCGCCCACCGCGCCGCCGCACGCTCCAATTGCGCTCTGGCCGTACCCAGTTCCCAACAGTTGGCTTCCGCGCGCGCCTCGGCGCGGCGCAGCCACGGCTCGGCCTCCGGCAAACGTCCGGTTTCCACACAGAACCTGCCGTACCCGGTCGCGGCGGCGACCCACACGTAGTCGGAGTGCTCGCCGCTTCCGCCGGCGGCACCGATACTGTCAAGAACCTTTTCCCACAATGGAACTGACCGCACATGCAGATCGTCATCGCACAGGGCGGTGGCACACAGGACCTGTGCGTGGGTGCACAGGCGTCGGTGTTCGTCGGCGAGGTCAGCGAATCCGGTCCCGGAATCGTTGTCGCACAATGACGTCAGCTCCGCCGCCGCGCCTTCGTGATCGCCCAGCGCCGCGGCCAAACCCGTCTGCAGGAACTGGGCGCGTCGGGAGTATCGGCAGATCATCCGCGCGATCTCGGTCTCGGCCAGGCGTACCTGTTCGACGCTCGCTCCGGCGGCGATGCCGGCGTAGATCGCCAAACATTCTTGTATGCGCCAGAGGGATTCCCGGACCCCGTCGTAGGCCCCGCGCACCAGGTAGATCTCGCCAAGCTGCGCAAGGGCTTCGAGCATGAGGTCGTCGCGGTCGTCACTCTGGATCCGCGGAATCACCGACAGCAGCAGATCGCGTGCCCCGGTCTCGTCGGCGGCGAACGCCAAACGGCGCGCCTTCTCCAATTCGTCCGGGATCGACACGGCTGCATCATAAGTCCGCCGGCGGTGTCGTATCGGCCAAACCGCGAGCGGCGGACGCGTGAGTGAAGCACGTCCGCCGCTCGAGGGCCACAACCGGTCAGCCGCAGGACACCTTGATGCTGAAGTCCTTGGTGATCATCCCGGCCATCGGGTTTTTCATGTCAGCACCCTGTGCATGGCCGGTGATGGTGTAGGTCTTGCCATCGACCGCGACGTTGGCCGAGCCCACCTTCGCGCCCATGTTGTCGCTGACCGCCAGGGCGTTGCCGTCGACAACGAGGGCCAGCGACTGGACCTTCGGGGCGGATTCGTCGGTCATCACGACGGCCAGCGCCTGCTGGGCGCCGCCCGTGGAGCCGCTGCCGATGTTGATCTTGCCGCCGGTCCGTACACAGGTCACCGACGCCGGGTTCACGCCCGCCAGGTCGGTACCGCCCACCTTGACCTGCGCGTTGGTACCCGTGGAGGCGCCGGGCGTCGTGCTCGACGCCGGTGCGGCCGTGTGGCCGCCGCCCGAGCACCCCACCAGGGCCACTGAAGCCGCGGCGCAACCCACGGTCCCAATCGCTGCTGCGAGAAGACGTTTCACTTGTAGTTCCTTCCTTCGAGCGCCGCCCCGATGGCGTCGTCCTGGCGCAAGTACAGGCCGCCGCGGTTGCTACCGATCCCAACTTTCGCGGCGCCGAGGCGGTAGGCTGCGTCGATGTCAGAGCCGGCGAGAGGAGTAACGCGATGCTGAGCGTGAAGTGGCTGGAAAGGCCTGAGGCGCATGACTTTCCGGCGGCGGCGGACTATCTGACCATGCTCGCGGGCCGGCAGACCGTGAAGAAGGTGATCAAGAAGCTGAAGTCGCAGACCGTGACGCACCGAAAGGCTAAAGACATTCTGCGGGCGGCGCAGCTGAGTCTGCTGCCGGCGGACAATCCGCACGTCGCGGCTGACCTGACCAAGATCGAGAAGGGCCTACCGCTGTCACCCATCCTGCTGGTGCGGGGTGACTTCATGACCGGGATTCCACTGCAGATCGCCGACGGATACCACCGCGTCTGCGCGAGTTACCACACCGACGAGAACACGGACATCCCCGTCGTCCTCGCCGCGTCGAGCTGACAAGGGAAGACTGGGACCGTGATCGAAATCCACGCTGCAGGGACAGTGCAGGTGTTGACCATGTCGTCGGGGCGCGTCAACGCCCAGGATGTCGAGCTGCTCGAAGAGCTGGCCACAACGCTGCGCGACATGGCTGGTGCCGGTGCCCACGCGCTGGTCATCACCGGGGCGGGCCGCGTGTTCAGCGCCGGGGTTGACCTCAACCGCGTGGTAGGGGGCGGCGCCGACTACACCGACCGGCTGGTCCCGGCACTCTCGGTCGCCTTCGAGGCGATGTTCAGTTACCCGGGGCCGACGGTGGCCGCGATCAACGGCGCCGCCATTGCGGGTGGGTGTGTGCTCGCGTGCGCGTGTGATCGCCGGCTGATCAGTCCCGACGCCCAGATCGGAGCAGTCGAGGTGCGCGTCGGGGTGCCCTTTCCGGTGGCCGCGCTCGAGGTCATCCGCTACGCGTGCGGACGCCACGCCAACGAAGTACTGCTCGGCGGCCGCACCTACCGGGGCCCGGAGGCTGTTGCCGGTGGACTCGCCGACCGGGTCGTCGCTGAGGGTCTTCTCGAGGCGGCCGTGGCGGAGGCATCAGACCTGGGCGACATCCCGGCTGACGCCTACAGCCACACGAAAATCCAGCTGCACGCCCCGACGATGGCGCGGATCCGCGAGGCGGGCATCGCTGACGACGAGGTCCGCCGGATGTGGGGGTCGGATGAGGTCCAGCAGCGCATCGCCGCTTATGTAGCGGGTCTGCGCCGCAAAGACTGACGAGAGTTAGTCCTCGTCGCCGGATTCGTCCAAGGCCACGCCGGCACCGGTGCTCCTGCGCCGCATCCGGTGCGATCCCTTGCCCGTCGGGCGCCGGTTACGCAACTTGGCCTTCGGCTCGTTGCCCTGGCCGGCAAGTTCGGCGGTGTCCGCGACGGCCGCCGCCTCGGTGGTCGGCTCCGGCGCCGCCTCGGCTGCGGTGGTTTCCGCGGTGACTTCGGCGGGTTCCGCCGCCGGTTCAGCCTGCTCGGCTTCCTCGGTTTCTTCGGCCTCCGCCGCGGCGGTCTCAGTCTCTTCGGCCTCGTCCTCTTCGGCCTCGCCGCCCTTCTTGCGCCGGACGCGGCGTTTCTTGGGTTTCTTCGCCTTGATCGGTTTGGGCGGCGGCGGGGGCAGCTCGGCGACGAAGGAGAGGTAGAAGGCGAAAATGCCGAGCAGCGCGATGGCGGCGGCCGCGCCGTAGATCCCGAACAACCACCGGCCGGCGGCATCCAGGGTCAGCCAGATCTCGCTGATCGCCGCGCCGATGATCAGCACCCCGGCCAGCACGTGGGCCACGATCGACCAGATCCTGATGGACAGGGCCAGCTGCGGGGTCCCCAATTCGGGCTTGCGGGTACGCAGCAGGGTGAACACCACGGGCAGTGCCGCGAGCGCGACGAGCGCCCCAGTCACGATGCGCAGCACCGTGCCCAGCGTGTGCGCGGTGTCACCCATCAGCTCAGGCCAGCGGGGCAACACAAAGAAGAAGTAGAGGGCGCCGGCAACCAGCGAGAACAGCAGGTGCCATGGCACGGCAATCTTGCGCCCCATACCCCTCCTCGTGCTGGTGGGTCCACGCCAGCCTAAAGGCGGCCGGGCCGAACCCGTCTCAATTCGTACCTGTCCGCGGGGCGGACCAATGGCGGAGGATGCGGGATTTGAACCCGCGAGGGCTGTTAACCCAACCCGCGTTCCAGGCGAGCGCCATAGGCCACTAGGCGAATCCTCCGTGGCCATGGTAACCGAGGGCCATCCGGGCCCCGCCAGTTGCTCGTCGTCGACTCCGGGGCAGGTATTAGACTCGTCGCTGGACCCCGCGCGGCGTCTATCCTGTGAACTCCCCCAGGGCCGGAAGGCAGCAAGGGTCAATGGGCTCTGTCGGGTGCGCGGGGTCCCCTAGCTTAAACGGGTGCCGACCCGCTGCGCCCGGCTCCGCCGCGCTTGCGATCGCCACTAGGTCCATGAGTGGCGACCCGCTTCGCCCGGCTCCGCCGCGCTCGCGATCGCCACTGGTTTCCCGCCTTCGACAGCGAAAGGGTTCATGGTGTCGCTGGAGTCCCTCACCCCGGCCGAGCTTGCGGCCGCGAACGCCCGCCACCGGCAGGATTACGCGGAACTGCAGGCCAAGAAGCTGTCGCTGGACCTGACCCGCGGCAAGCCGGCTCCCGCCCAGCTCGACCTGTCCAACCAGTTGTTGAGCCTGCCCGGGGACGACTACCGCGACAGCGAGGGCACCGACACCCGCAACTACGGCGGCCTGCACGGCCTGCCCGAACTGCGGGCCATCTTCGGGGAGCTGCTGGGCATCCCGGTGCAGAACCTGATCGCGGGCAACAACTCCAGCCTGGAACTGATGCACGACCTGGTCGCCTTCTCGATGCTTTACGGCGGCGTGGACTCCCAGCGGCCCTGGAAGGACGAACCGAGCATCAAGTTCCTCTGCCCGGTGCCCGGCTACGACCGCCACTTCGCGATCACCGAGACGATGGGCATCGACATGGTCCCCGTCCCGATGCTGTCCGAGGGACCCGATGTCGATCTGATCGAAGAGCTGGTCGCCGCCGACCCCGCCATCAAGGGAATGTGGACGGTGCCCGTGTTCGGCAACCCGACCGGGGTCACCTACTCCTGGGACACGGTTCTGCGGCTCGTCCAGATGCGGACCGCGGCGCCTGACTTCCGGCTGTTCTGGGACAACGCGTACGCGGTGCATACCCTGACGCACGACTTCATCCGGCAGGTCGACGTGCTCGGGCTGGCGTCCGCGGCCGGCAACCCGCATCGGCCATACGTGTTCGCGTCCACGTCCAAGATCACTTTCGCTGGCGCCGGCGTGAGCTTCTTCGGCGGATCGCTGGGCAACATCGCCTGGTACCTGCAGTACGCGGGAAAGAAGTCGATCGGACCCGACAAGGTCAACCAGCTGCGGCACCTGCGCTTCTTCCGCGACGCCGACGGGGTGCGTCTGCACATGCTGCGTCACCAGCAGATCCTGGCGCCGAAGTTCGCGCTGGCGGCCGAGATCCTGGATCAGCGGCTCAGCGACTCCAAGATCGCGTCGTGGACCGATCCCAAGGGCGGCTACTTCATCAGCCTCGACGTGCTGCCCGGCACGGCCAAGCGGACGGTCGCGCTGGCGAAGGACGCCGGGATCGCGGTGACCGAGGCGGGGGCGTCGTTCCCGTACCGGAAGGATCCGAAGGACACCAACATCCGGATCGCGCCCACCTTCCCGTCGCTGCCGGACCTGCGCGATGCCGTCGACGGCCTGGCCACCTGCGCGTTGCTGGCGGCCTCCGAGTCGCTGCTGGCGTCGTCGGCGCCGAGTGTGCGCTGAGGGCGGGGAAATCGCCGAAATCTCGCCCTACGTGCACGCTCGACGCCCGGCCGGCTGTAGTCGCCGTGTCGATGGTGCGACTCCTCAACGGGACCTGCGGTGCCCGCATCGTCGTCGCACGGCGCCGGTAGCCTGCTGACCGTGGCCCTCTACCGCAAGTACCGACCGGCAACCTTCGCCGAAGTGGTGGGGCAGGAGCACGTCACCGAACCGCTGTCGATCGCCCTGGAAGCCGGCCGGATCAACCACGCGTATCTGTTCTCCGGCCCGCGCGGCTGCGGGAAGACCTCCTCGGCCCGCATCCTCGCGCGTTCGCTGAACTGCGTTCAGGGCCCGACGGCCACGCCGTGCGGGGTCTGCGACTCGTGCCAGGCGCTGGCGCCCAACGCGCCCGGCAGCATCGACGTCGTCGAGCTCGACGCGGCCAGCCACGGCGGGGTGGACGACACCCGCGAACTGCGCGACCGCGCCTTCTACGCGCCGGCGCAGTCCCGCTACCGGGTGTTCATCGTCGACGAGGCGCACATGGTGACCACGGCGGGATTCAACGCGCTGCTCAAGATCGTCGAGGAGCCGCCCGAGCACCTGATCTTCATCTTCGCCACCACCGAACCGGAGAAGGTGTTGCCGACGATCCGGTCGCGCACCCATCACTACCCGTTCCGGTTGTTGCCGCCCAAGACCATGCGGTCGCTGATCGGGCGGATCTGCGAGCAAGAGGGCGTCGCCGTCGACGACGCCGTCTACCCGCTGGTGATCCGCGCCGGCGGCGGCTCGCCACGCGACACCCTGTCGGTGCTGGATCAGCTGGTGGCCGGTGCCGAAGGCGCCCACGTGACCTACCAGCGGGCATTGGGCCTGCTGGGGGCCACCGATATGGCGCTGATCGACGACGCTGTGGACGCCCTTGCCGCCGCCGACGCCGCGGCGCTGTTCGGTGCAGTGGAGTCGGTGATCGATGCCGGCCACGACCCAAGGCGCTTCGCCACCGATCTGCTCGAACGGTTCCGCGACCTGATCCTGCTGCAGGCCGTTCCGGACGCGGCCAGCCGCGGCGTGGTGGACGCACCCGAGGACGTGCTGGAGCGGATGCGTGAACAGGCCACCCGGATCGGCCCGGCGACCCTGACCCGCTACGCCGAGGTGGTGCAGGCGGGACTGGGGGAGATGCGCGGTGCCACCGCGCCGCGCCTGCTCCTCGAGGTTGTGTGCGCGCGACTGCTGCTGCCCTCGGCCAGCGACAGCGAGGCGGCGCTGTTGCAGCGCGTCGAGCGGATCGAGACCCGGCTGGACATGTCCATTCCCGGCTCCGACGCCACCTCCACGGCGCTCAGCGGCGGGACGGCGCCGGGCGAGCCCGAGCAACCCGTGCGGTTCACCCGGCCGTCCGCGACGGCCGCCGCCAAACCCGAATTGACCCCCGCACCGAAGCCCGAACCCCGGCCGGCCCCGGCCCCCAAGCCGACTCCGGCTCCCGAACCGGCTCCGGCAGCGGCGGCGCCCGCTGCTCGCGAACCAACCGCTGCTCCGGCGCCTGCGGCCGAAACAGCTTCTGCGCCAGGTGAACTCAATACCGCCGCGGTGCGCAGCATGTGGCCGACGGTGCGCGAAAAGGTGCGTCAGCGCAGCCGTACCACCGAGGTGATGCTGGCCGGCGCGACCGTCCGGGCGCTCGAGGGCAACACATTGGTGCTCAGCCATGAATCGGCGCCGCTGGCCAAGAGGCTCTGCGAACAGCGCAACGCCGACGTCATCGCCGAAGCGCTCAAAGACGCGCTGGGCGTGAACTGGCGGGTGCGGTGTGAGGCCGGCACGCCGGCGTCGGCCGCGGCGCCCCCTCCCGCCGGCGGGGGCAACGGCCCGGCGATTCCCAATGTGGCCGAGCCCGTCCCCGACGTGGAGTCCGCGCGCCGCGATGAAGAGGAACACATGCTCGCCGAGGCGGTCCGCGACGAGCCGTCGGCGCCGCGCCGCGACCCGGAAGAGGTCGCGCTCGAACTACTACAGAACGAGCTCGGCGCCCGCCCCATCGACAACGGCTAGCGCGCTACGCCGTCCACCACGGCCGCAGCGGCAGGTCGTCATCGCCCCGCGCGTCGGTCTTGGCCGCCAGCACGTGATGCAGCTGAAGGTTGTTCTGCTCGAACGCCACCCGGGATGCCGCCATGTACAGGCCCCACACTTTGGCGGTCGGCAAGCCGACCTCGGCGATCGCCACGTCCCAGTGCTCGACCAGATTATGGCACCAATCGCGCAGCGTCATCGCGTAGTGGTGGCGGAAGTTCTCGGCGTGCAGCACCTCCAAACCGGCATCCTGGATCGTGCAGGTGATGCGGCCCGAGCCGGTCAGCTCCCCGTCCGGGAAGACGTAGCGATCGGTGAACCCACCGGCGAACGAGGTCGAGGTGTTGTCGTGCCGGGTGATGCAGTGGTTGAGCAGCAGACCGCCGGTGCGCAGCTTCGACTTCAGGAAGCCGAAGTAGGCGGGGTAATTCTTGACGCCGATGTGTTCGGTCAGCCCGATCGAGGACACGGCGTCGAACTGCGCCTCGCCCACATCGCGGTAGTCGGTGTGGCGCACCTCGGCCAGCTCGGATAGTCCTTCGTCGGCGATCTCTTGCCGCGCCCACTTCGCCTGCTCGGCCGACAGGGTGGCGCCGATCGCCCGGACGCCGCGGCGCGCCGCGTAGCGCACCATGCCGCCCCACCCGCATCCGACGTCGAGCAGCCGGTCGCCCGGCTTCAGCCGCAACTTCTCGAAGATCAGCCGGTACTTGTTCTGCTGAGCGTCCTCCAGCGTGGCGTCGGCGTCGGGATACACCGCGCAGGTGTAGGTCATCGACGGACCCAACACGAGTTCGTAGAAGGTGTTGGAGACGTCGTAATGGTGGTGGATGGCCTCGGCGTCGCGGGTCTTGCTGTGCATCAGCCCGTCGGCGACCCGGCGCCAGCGGGGCGGGGTTTCCTGCGGTGGTGGTGCGACCGGCAACAATCGCTCGAAACCCATTGAACGCACGACGTTGGCCAGCACCCGGGCCGGCGGACGTTTGAATTCGACCCGATCGGTCAGCGTCTTGAGCAGTTGGTACGGATCACCAGGATGCACACCGTACGCCTGCAGGTCACCCGCCACGTAGGCGCGCGCCAGGCCGAGTTCGCCGGGCGCGGTGGCCAGGTAGGTGGCACCGCGGGGAGTGCGAAGATCCAGACCCAGTTCGGCGTCTTCGTTCCCGGCCGTGCTGCCGTCGTAGGCGGTGAACTTCAGCGGATGTTGCCCGGTCGCGGCGAACACCTCCAGGATCTCGGCCATGCTGAGTTTGCCGGTCGGCGAGCGGTGGGGTTCTTTGGTCTCCCTGATCGAAGTCATCGCCGTTGCACCGCCTTTGCGTATAGGTCGAGTAAACGAGAATCGGGGTCGTAGGTTTTCTTGACGGCGTTGTAGGCCTCGCCGCCGTACAACTCGTCGAAGTCCTCGCGGGAGTAGAAGGAGTCGGAATACAGGGACTTGTGGCCGTCGAGCTCGCCCACCTTGGCTTCGATCATCCGGTTGGTGGCGCCGTCGGTGGCGCCGGCCGGCACCGACGACCAGAAGCCGACGTTGACGTAGGTGTGATCCGGCCGTATCGGATACAGCGGCCAGCCCTGATGGTCACGCAAACGCAACGGGCACAACCAGATTGGCGTTATGGGTACTTCCTTTAGGAACCACTCCAGGAAGTCGCAGGTCCGTTCGACCGGGACCTCGATGTCTTGCACCACCCGTTCACGGACCGGATGGTCCGGCGGACGGATGCTACGTGTCTCGATGCGGTCGGACAGCCCGAAGCGGCGGTCCATGGCGATCAGCTTCGAGTAGACGCTGCTGCGCCGGTAGCGGCGCGGCCACCAGCGTCGAAGCCGCGGGTTCTGCACGCCGAACGCGCGTGAGCACCAGAACCAATCGGTGTCCCAGCGCCAGAAGTAGTCGTTCATGGTCAGCCGGTCATCCTTGGTGGCCTCCACGCCCGGGCCGTCGTGCCGGATGGACTGGTAGTAGATGTTTCGTCCGGTGTAGTCGCTGACCGGGCCGGCAGTGTTGGTCCGTCGGCCCACGCACAGGTAGCTCTCGTCGGCGCTGAAGACGACCCCGTCGAGATAGTCGACCGGAGTCCCGCCCTGTCCGCCGGTGTCGATGATGCGTTCCATGGCCGCGACCAGATCCGGCAGCGACCGGAACCGGACGTGCCGCAGCGCCACGAACGGGGCAACGGGTTCCAGCTCGATCCGAAGCCGAGTTGAATACCCAAGCGTCCCATAGGAATTCGGGAAGGCGCGGAACAGGTTGGGGTGCTGGGTGCGCGAGGTGGTGAGCAAATCGCCAGCGCCGGTGAGGATGTCCATCTCCAGCACCGATTCATGCGGCAGGCCGTTGCGGAACGACGCCGACTCGATGCCCAACCCGCTGACCGCACCGCCGAGGGTGATGGTCTTCAGCTGCGGGACGACCAGCGGCGAAAGACCGTACGGCAGCGTCGCGGCCACCAGGTCGGCGTACGTGCACATGCCGGCCACGTCGGCAGTGTGGGTCTCGGGATCCACGCTCAAAACGCCCGTCAGCCCGGAAGTGTCCAGACCTGGCGCATCACGTTTGGTGCGGGCGCGGAACAGATTTGACGTCGGCTTGGCCAGCCGGACGGCGGATGTTGCCGGAATGGATCGATAACTTGCCATTATCCGGTCGACGCCAGACTTGTGGGCCGAGAGTTCGGATCCAAGGACAGGCACCACATATACCCTAGTCTTCGACAACAGCCCGTGCACCCGTCGTGAGCGGCGGCGCCGGGGGAAATCACCATAAGGAGGGGTCGCCTTGGGACAGGTGAGCGCCGAGAGCACCATCTTGATCAACGCGGAGCCCGCGGCAGCCCTTGCCGCCGTCGCGGACTATCAAAACGTCCGCCCGAAGATTCTCTCCCCGCAGTACAGCGACTACCAGGTGCTACAGGGTGGGCAGGGACCGGGCACGGTCGCCAAGTGGAAGCTGCAGGCCACCAAATCACGCGTGCGCGACGTGCAGGTCAACGTCGACGTGGCCGGGCACACCATCATCGAGAAGGACACCAACTCGTCCATGGTGATCAACTGGACGGTGGCGCCCGCCGGACCGGGTTCCAGCGTCACCGTGAAGACCACCTGGACGGGCGCGGGTGGTGTGAAGGGCTTTTTCGAAAAAACCTTTGCGCCGTTGGGGCTGAAGAGGATTCAGGGCGAGGTGCTGGCCAACCTGAAAAGGGAACTGGAGGGCTGAGCTAGCGCGCCTGGCCCTGCGAGGCCAGGAAGCCCGCGACACCGCGGACTAGTGCGTCGGCATATTTCTGCCGGCCCTCGGCGGACTCCATCAGCGCCGAGTCCGCGGGGTTCTTCATGTTGCCGCACTCGACCAGGATCGACGGGTACTGCGCCAGGTTCAGGCCGGTCAGGTCCGAGCGGCCGTACAGACCGTTCTGGCCGATGTAGTTGGCCGGCGGGATTCCCGAGGCCTGCATCTGGTCGCGCATGATCCGCGCGTACTGCACCGACGGGCCCGCCTGCACCTGGTTGAGCGGTGGGGCCGAATAGTTGACGTGGAAACCGCGGCCGGACGGCGGGCCGCCGTCGGCGTGGATGGACAGGACCGCGTTGGGGCGCAGGGCGTTGGCCGCGTTCGCGCGTTCGTCGACACACGGGCCCAGGCCGCTGTCGTTGGCGCGGGACAGCGCGGTCCGCACGCCCAGGGCGCTCAACTCGGCGCGGACGCGCAGCGCGGTGTCCCAGGTGAAGGTGTGCTCCATATACCCGGTGTTGGTCGCGGTCCCGCTGGTCTGGCAGTCCTTGGTGCCACCGCGGCCGGTGGGCACCTGACGGTTGATGGAGCCGTCATTGGAGCCGTTGTGGCCCGGATCGATGAAAACCACCATGCCGGCGATGTTGGATGGGACCGCCGTCGCCGTCGGCATAATCGCCGTCGAAGCAGCAACGAGTACACCAACCGCCACTTTGATCCCGACACGTCTGCTCAGTCGTAGGTCCACGGCGCAAAGCTAACGCCGCGCGGTCTACGCTGGGGGTTTCGAATCGCCGGAGACTCACGAGCGAAACCAACTCGAGACCAAGATGCGAGGGGATTGTCATGCAACCCGGAGGCGATATGTCGGCGCTGCTGGCCCAGGCGCAGCAGATGCAGCAGAAGCTCATGGAAGCCCAGCAACAACTGGCGAACGCCGAGGTGCATGGTCAGGCCGGTGGGGGATTGGTCAGTGTCGTAGTCAAGGGCAGCGGCGAGGTGGTCGCGGTGAAGATCGATCCCTCCGTCGTCGACCCTTCTGACGTCGAGACCTTGCAAGACTTGATCGTCGGCGCCATGGGCGACGCTTCCAAGCAGGTCACCCGGATGGCCCAGGAGCGACTGGGGTCGCTGGCCGGCGGCTTCGGCCCGCCGCCCGGACAACCGCCCGCGCCGGCGCCGGGGCTGTAGATTCCGCGGCCGACATGTTCGAAGGACCCGTCCAGGATTTGATCGACGAGCTCGGCAAGCTGCCGGGCATCGGGCCCAAAAGCGCCCAGCGCATCGCCTTCCACCTGTTGTCGGTGGAACCGCCGGATATCGACCGGCTGACCGCGGTGCTGGCGAAGGTCCGCGACGGGGTGCGGTTCTGCGCGGTGTGCGGCAACGTGTCCGACAACGAGCGGTGCCGGATCTGCGCGGATCCCCGCCGCGACGGCTCGCAGGTGTGCGTCGTCGAGGAACCCAAGGACGTCCAGGCCGTCGAGCGCACCCGCGAATTCCGCGGCCGCTACCACGTTCTGGGTGGTGCGCTCGATCCGTTGTCGGGAGTGGGGCCCGATCAGCTGCGCATCCGCGAGCTGCTGAGCCGGATCGGGGAGCGGGTCGACGACGTCGACATCACCGAGGTGATCATCGCCACCGACCCGAACACCGAAGGCGAGGCGACGGCCACCTACCTGGTGCGGATGCTGCGCGACATCCCCGGCCTGACCGTGACGCGGATCGCGTCGGGGCTGCCGATGGGTGGCGACCTGGAGTTCGCCGACGAGCTCACGCTGGGCCGCGCGCTCGCCGGGCGCCGGGCCATGGTCTGACTTTCGTCAGGCCTTGCTCAATTGGAACGTCCGGGTAAAGGTGTTGCCCGGCTCCCCGCTGCACGCGTCCGGCGACGCCGTCGTCTGGGCTTCGCCGGCAAGCGACACGGCATCGAAGCTGTAGTTGACGGTCACCGGGGCCGATGCGCCGTTCGGACACGGCGCCTGGGCGGTACCGCTGTGCGTCCATCGGCCATTGGCGAGGTGGAATTCCCAGCTGATGACGAACGTCCCGCCATCTTGCGAGGTCGCCAGGGTGCAGTCCGATCCGCACGGCACAAAAAGCCAGGCGGTCGGTTTGTCGGTGCCCGCGTAGAGAACGTTGTAGCGGCCGTTCGGCACTTCCGGGGCGGCGTTCGCCGGTATCGACGACGTGATGAACGCGGCGAGCAGCGCGGCCCCGACGGCCCGCCACGGCGTCATCTTCGCCAGCTCGGCCCGCACTAGCGCGCCGCCAGGCGTTCGCGGCGCAGCAGGTCCACTTCGGGCAGCGGCAGCGGGGATAGCTGACCGACCACCTTGCTCAGCAGCAGGTCGGCCAGTTGCGGGTTGCGGGCCAGGCACGGCCCGTGCATATAGGTCGCAACGACACTGCCCTGCACCGCGCCGTCGAAGCCGTCGCCGGCCCGGTTGCCCGCGCCCTTGACCACCGCCCCCAGCGGCGTCGCCGCGGAGCCCAAAACGGTGCCGCCGCGGTGGTTCTCGAACCCGGTGAGACGCTCGGTCAGGCCGGCCAGCAGCGGCGTGGTCGCCAGCTCGCCGATGGTTCGCGCCCCTTGCGGCGACGTCGTCGCGTCCAGCATGCCCACGCCGTCGACGCGTTCCCCGGCCGACGTTTCATACCAGTGCCCGAGCACTTGAACGGCCGCGCAGATCGCCAACACCGGAGCGCCCCGATCCGCGGCGCGCTGCAGGCCCGGGTACTTGATCAGGTGCCGGGTGGCCAGCCGCTGCGCGTAATCCTCGGCGCCGCCCAGCGTGTAGAGGTCCAATGACTCGGGCACCGGGTCGGCCAGCGTGATCTCGACGATTTCGGCGGCGATGCCACGCAGCCGCAGCCGCTGCCGCAGCACCAGCGCGTTGCCGCCGTCGCCGTAGGTGCCCATCACGTCGGGCAGCACCAGCCCGATCCGCACCACCGAGTCAGCCATGGCGCGCCAACGCTCGCTGCAGCTGAAGGAACGCGGTGTAGTTGGCGACGACCTCCACCCGCCCGGGCGGGCAGGTCGCGATGGCGGCCACGGTGTCGTGCACCAGGGTGTGGTCGACGCCCGCATACCCCAGACGCACCGCCAGGTCGGTGCCGCGCTCCCCGGCGGCCACTACCGCGGTTTCCTCGAAGTGCTCGAAACGCACGTCCCAGAGCCACGACAGGTCTTCACCGTCGGGCACCTGGCCGTTGACCGAGATGACCACGCCGGCGGCCTCCTTATCCACCATCGACAGCGCTTCCTGCCAGCCGGCCGGGTTTTTGGCCAGCAGGATGCGCACCTCATGCGCATCGACGCGGACCGTGCGATAACGCCCCGCGACCTCGTCGACCGACGAGACGGCCGCGACCGCCGCCGCGGCATCCGCGCCCAACGCGACGGCGGCCGCCACGGCCTGCGCGGCGTTGCCCCGGTTGACCGCGCCGGGCAGCGCCAACCGCATCGGCAGGGCCAGGCCGTCGGGCCCGTAGAGGGTGTCGTCGTCGAACCACCATTGCGGGCTGGGGCGTTTGAAGTCGGCGCCGGTGGAATACCAGTGGCCCTTATCGCGAACGATGACCTCGCCGCTGCGCGGGCAGCTGATCGAGTCGTTCGACCACGACCCCCCCGCGGCCACCCACACCACGTTCGGGCTGTCGTAGGCCGCCGACGTCATCAGAACATCGTCACAGTTGGCCACGACGACCGCGCGGGGGTGGCGGGCCAGGCCCGCGCGCAGGGTCCGCTCGATGACATTGATTTCGCCGACCCGGTCCAGCTGGTCGCGGGACAAATTGAGCAGCACGACGACGCTTGGCTCGACGGCGTCGGAAACGTGCGGGACGTGCATTTCGTCGACTTCCAGAGCCGCCAGCGGCGCATCGCGGTTGGCGGCCAGCGCGGCGACCAGGCCGGCGTCCATGTTGGCGCCCTCGGCGTTGGTGGCCACCGCGCCCAGCGTCGTCAGGGCGGCCGACGTCATCCGGGTGGTGGTGGATTTGCCGTTGGTGCCGGTGACGATGACGGTGCGCCGTCCGGAGGCGAGTTGCTGGAGAACCGAGCGGTCCAGCGTCATCGCGATCAGCCCGCCGATCATCGCCCCGGCCCCGCGTCCGGTCACCCGCGACGCCCAGCGCGCGCTCGCTCCTGCGGCGAGGGCCAGGCGGGCACGGGTGGTGATCACGCGGGTGAGTCTAAATGTGGGCCGTCGCCGTCTTCGAATTCCGGGCCATCGCGAGCTCGGCGCCGTGGGCCGTTGCCCCTCGAATTCAGCGCCGACACGGCGCGCAGCGCCCAGGTGTTGTCGGCCTGCCGTGCCATCCTCAGTGCATGAGCGCGGTGTCCTGGGGTCGGCCGGCCAGCGAGCCGGACGCCGGCTGGGCCGTCGTCGATGTCGAGACCTCGGGGTTTCGGCCCGGCCAGGCGCGCATCATCAGCGTCGCGGCGCTCGGCCTGGACGGCGACGGCCAAGTCGAGCAATCGGTCGTCAGCCTGCTCAACCCCGGGGTGGATCCGGGTCCCACCCACGTGCACGGCCTGACCGCCGCCATGCTGGAAGACCAGCCACAGTTCGCCGACATCGTCGGCGAACTGGCCGAGGTACTGCGCGGCCGCACGTTGGTGGCCCACAACGTGGCGTTCGACTACGCGTTTCTTGCCGCCGAAGCCGAACTGGCCGAGACCGAACTGCCCGTCGACAGCGTCATGTGCACGGTGGAGCTGGCGCGGCGGTTGGACCTCGGGATCGACAACCTGCGGTTGGAGACGCTCGCGGCGCACTGGGGCGTCACCCAGGAGCGGCCGCACGACGCCTTCGACGACGCGCTGGTGTTGACCGGCGTGCTCGCGTCGGCGCTCAAGCTGGCGCGTGAGGGCGACATCTGGTTGCCGGTGCATCCGGTGACCAAGCGCCGCTGGCCGAATGGCCGGGTCACCCACGACGAGCTGCGACCGCTGAAGGTGCTGGCGTCGCGGATGCCCTGCCCGTACCTCAACCCCGGCCCCTACGTCGGCGGCCGACCGCTGGTGCAGGGCATGCGTGTGGCGCTGGCCGCCGAGGTTGGCCGCACCCACGAGGAACTCGTGGAGCGGATCCTGCATGCCGGGCTGGCCTACACCGACGCCGTCGACCGGGAAACCTCGCTGGTGGTCTGCAACGATCCCGCCCCCGAACAGGGCAAGGGCTACCTCGCCCGGCAGTTGGGCGTGCCGGTGATCTCCGACGCGCAGTTCATGGCCTGCGTGGGCGCCGTCATCGGCGGCACCGGGATGGACGAATTCACCGACGCCAGCACGCTGGACCAGCAGCTCGCGCTGTTCTGATCAGGCGCGAGCGGCGCGGTTGACCGCCGACACCAGCGCCCGCAGCGACGCGGAGGTGATGGACGGCGCGATGCCGACTCCCCATACCGTCCGGCCGCCCACCGAGGCCTCCACATACGCCGCGGCCTGGGCTTCCTCGCCGGAGCTCATCGCGTGCTCGGAGTAGTCCAGGACCGAGACGTCGAACCCGACGGTGCCCAGCGCGTCGACGAACGCGGCGAGCGGGCCGTTTCCGGCCCCGCTGATCTCGGTCTCGGCCCCGTTGACCTTGACGGTCGCGGTGATGCGGGTGACGCCGCCGTCCTCCTCGGAAGCGTCGACGCGTTGCTTGATCCGCTCCAGCGGCAGGATCGGCGCCAGGTACTCCTCCGAGAAGGCGTCCCACATCTCCTTCGGCGAGATCTCGCCGCCCTCGCCGTCGGTGATCTTCTGCACCACCTGGGAAAACTCGATCTGCAGCCGTCGCGGCAGTGCCAGGCCGTGATCGGCCTTCATGATGTAGGCCACTCCACCCTTGCCGGACTGCGAGTTGACTCGGATCACCGCCTCGTAGGTGCGCCCGACGTCCTTGGGGTCGATCGGCAGATACGGCACCTGCCAGAGCATGTCCGCGACGTCGCTGTCCGCGGCGTCCGCGTCGAACTTCATCTGGTCCAGGCCCTTGTTGATGGCGTCCTGATGGCTGCCGGAGAACGCGGTATAAACCAGGTCCCCGCCGTAGGGGTGACGCTCGTGCACCGGCAACTGGTTGCAGTACTCCACCGTGCGGCGGATCTCGTCGATGTTGGAAAAGTCGATCTGCGGGTCAACGCCGCGCGAGAACTGGTTCAGCCCCAACGTCACCAGGCAGACGTTGCCGGTGCGCTCGCCGTTGCCGAACAGGCAGCCCTCGATGCGGTCGGCACCGGCCTGGTAGCCCAATTCCGCTGCGGCAACGGCGGTTCCGCGGTCGTTGTGCGGATGCAGGCTCAAGATGACCGATTCCCGGTTGGTCAGGTTGCGGCTCATCCACTCGATCGAGTCGGCGTAGACGTTGGGGGTGGCCATCTCCACCGTCGCGGGCAGGTTGAAGATGATCGGGTTGTCCGGCGTCGGCGCGATGATTTCGCCGACGGCGTCGCAGACCTGCTTGGCGTATTCCAGTTCCGTGCCCGTGTAGGACTCCGGCGAATATTCGAAACGCCATTGTGTATCAGGGTATTTGGCCGCTTCCTCGACACATTTGCGGGCGCCCTCGGTCGCGATGGCCTGCACCGCGGCCCGGTCGGCGCGAAAAACAACGCGGCGCTGCAGGATTGACGTCGAGTTGTAGAAGTGCACGATCGCCCGGTGCACGCCCCGGCACGCCTCGAAGGTGCGCTCGATCAGTTCGGGCCGGCATTGGGTCAGCACCTGGATGGTGACGTCATCGGGGACGGCGCCCTCGGTGATGATCTCGCGGACGAAGTCGAAGTCGGTTTGGCTGGCCGACGGGAATCCCACTTCGATTTCCTTGTAGCCCATGCGGACCAGCAGGTCGAACATGCGGCGTTTGCGTGCCGGGCTCATCGGGTCGATCAGCGCCTGGTTGCCGTCACGCAGGTCGACGGCGCACCACAGCGGCGCTTTGTCGATGATGCGGTCGGGCCAGGTGCGGTCGGGCAGCCGGATGAGCTCGACTTCTTCGGTGAAGGGCCGGTATCGGTTGACCGGCATCGACGAGCCGCGCTGCGGGTTCCATGCGGGTTGCCCGCGCCCCGGTGGGCCCGCGGGCGGGACGATGGTTCTTATTGAGCTGAACGCGTCGGGATTGGAAGTCACGGTGATTGCTCCGGGGTGAGAAGGGGATCTTCAAGACCGGCGCATCGCGAACAGCCGCGACGGGAAGCCGGTCTGGATTCAGACCCCGTCGCGGCGTCCGAGGAGGACCACCCGCTGCACGTCCTGCACTTTACCGCTTATGGCGCCTGGGTAAAAATGCCGCCGAGACCGTAGCGAATCCGCAGGCCGGGCTACCAGGTATCGCGACGTAAATCACCATGCGGTGGCACGTATTCTGTTGTGGACTTATTTCCGAATTTGAAGTGTCCAGGGCCGGAAAGGCGGGGAAAGCGTGGCGCTCGTCGTGCAAAAGTACGGCGGATCCTCCGTGGCGAACGCCGATCGGATCCGGCGGGTGGCCGAGCGCATCGTCGCTACCAAGAAGCAGGGGAACGATGTGGTCGTCGTCGTATCCGCGATGGGCGACACCACCGACGACCTGATGGACCTGGCCCAGCAGGTGTGTCCGGCCCCGCCGCCGCGGGAACTGGACATGCTGCTGACCGCCGGTGAGCGAATCTCCAATGCGCTGGTTGCCATGGCGATCGAATCGCTGGGTGCGCAGGCGCGCTCGTTCACGGGTTCGCAGGCCGGCGTCATCACCACCGGCACGCACGGCAACGCCAAGATCATCGACGTCACGCCGGGGCGGCTGCAGACCGCGCTCGACGAGGGGCGCATCGTGCTGGTGGCCGGATTCCAAGGGGTCAGCCAGGACACCCGGGACGTCACCACGCTGGGCCGCGGCGGGTCGGACACCACGGCGGTGGCCCTCGCCGCGGCGCTGAAAGCCGACGTCTGCGAGATCTACACCGACGTCGACGGCATCTTCAGCGCCGACCCGAGGATCGTGCACAACGCCCGCAAGCTGAACACGGTCACCTTCGAAGAGATGCTCGAGATGGCGGCTTGCGGCGCCAAGGTTTTGATGCTGCGCTGCGTGGAATACGCACGCCGCTACAACATTCCGGTGCACGTCCGATCCTCGTATTCGGAGAACCCGGGCACCGTCGTCGTCGGATCGATCAAGGACATAGCCATGGAAGACCCCATCCTGACCGGAGTCGCGCACGACCGCAGCGAGGCCAAGGTCACCGTCGTCGGCATTCCCGACATCCCCGGTTATGCCGCTCGCGTCTTCCGGGCGATCGCCGATGCCGAGGTGAACATCGACATGGTGCTGCAGAACGTCTCCAAGGTCGAGGACGGCAAGACCGACATCACCTTCACCTGCGCGCGGGACAGCGGGCCCACCGCGGTGGCCAAGCTGGACGCGCTCAAAGACGAGATCGGGTTCAGCCAACTGCTCTACGACGACCACATCGGCAAGGTGTCGCTGATCGGGGCCGGCATGCGCAGCCACCCCGGGGTCACCGCCACCTTCTGTGAGGCCCTGGCCGAGGTGGGCGTCAACATCGAGCTGATCTCCACCTCCGAGATCCGCATCTCGGTGCTGTGCCGCGACACCGAACTAGATAAGGCCGTCGTGGCGTTGCACGAGGCGTTCGGGCTCGGCGGCGAGGAGTCGGCGACGGTGTATGCGGGGACGGGCAGATAAATATGGGCGCCAATCGGCTGTCAATGGGCGTAGTGGGCGCCACCGGCCAGGTGGGCCAGGTGATGCGCAGGTTGCTCGACGAGCGGGACTTCCCCGCGACGTCGGTGCGGTTTTTCGCGTCGTCCCGCTCGCAGGGACGCAAGCTGGAATTCCGCGGCCAGGAGATCGAGGTCGAGGACGCCGCGACGGCCGACCCGACCGGCCTGGATATCGCATTGTTCTCCGCGGGCAAGGCGATGTCGCTGGTGCAGGCGCCGCGGTTCGCCGCGGCCGGTGTGACGGTGATCGACAACTCGTCGGCGTGGCGCAAGGACCCGGACGTGCCGCTGGTGGTGTCCGAGGTGAACTTCGACAGGGATGCGCACCGCAGGCCGAAAGGCATCATCGCCAACCCGAACTGCACCACGATGGCCGCGATGCCGGTGCTCAAGGTGCTGCACGACGACGCCGAGCTGGTGCGCCTGGTGGTGTCGAGCTATCAGGCGGTGTCCGGCAGCGGGCTGGCCGGCGTCGAGGAGCTGGCGACGCAGGCACGCGCCGTCATCGACGACGCTGAGCAGCTGGTGCAGGACGGTTCCGCGGTCGAGTTTCCGGCGCCCAAGACCTACGTGGCACCGATCGCGTTCAACGTGGTGCCATTGGCCGGCTCGCTCGTGGACGACGACTCCGGCGAGACCGACGAGGACCAGAAGCTGCGACATGAGAGCCGCAAGATCCTCGGCATCCCGGACCTGGCCGTCAGCGGCACCTGCGTGCGGGTGCCGGTGTTCACCGGGCACTCGCTGTCGATCAACGCCGAATTCGCGCGGCCGCTGTCGCCCGAGCGCGCCCGGCAGCTGCTCGACGGCGCGCCCGGAGTCAAGGTGGTGGACGTGCCGACCCCGTTGGCCGCCGCCGGCGTCGACGAATCCCTGGTCGGCCGTTTCCGGAACGACCCCGGGGTGCCCGACGGGCGCGGCCTGGCCTTGTTCGTGTCGGGAGACAACCTGCGCAAGGGGGCGGCGCTGAACACCATCCAGATTGCCGAGCTGCTGGCCGCCCAGCTGTAATAGGCGGGTGAGCACCGCCCACACCCGACTGGTCGCGCGGTGCTCGCTTGCTCTGATTTTGCTTGCGCCGCAAGGGTTTTGGTCCGCCCACGCCGACCCGGCGGCGCCCGCCCCCGAGCCCGTGCTGCAGCCGCTGGCGCCCGGGCAGGTGCTGCGGATCGGCCCGACCGCCGGAACCGGCACCCCGACCGGGGACTACGGCATCGGCGCGACCGACCTGTGCGAGTTCGTCGAGTTCCCCGCCGAGCTGCTCCAAGTCTGCGGCGACAGCTTCGCGGGCCAGGGAGTCGGATTCGGCGGATGGTACGCACCCGTCGCGTTGCGCGTGGACACCTCCTCCGTCGACGACCCCGCCGGGGTGCGCTACACCGGGGTCACCGGGATCAGCAATCCGCTGCTGGCCGACGCCGCCCCGCCGGGGACCTCGCAGCTACCCGCCGGGGTGGTGCAGATCAACCGGCGCAACTACCTGCTGGTGACGACGACGAAAAACCTCGAGCCGCAGACCTCCCGACTGGTGACCGCCGAACCGGCGCGCGCGGGCTGGCAGACCATCCCGGGATCAAAACGCCCCGCCTCCTATCAGGGCGGCTCGCAGACGCAGATCAGCGGCTACTACGACCCGATTCCCACCCCGGATTCGCCCGCCGGGTGGGTGTACATCGTCGCCGACAGCTTCACCCGCCGCGACCCGGTGGTGCTGTACCGGGCCACTCCGCAGACGTTCACCGACCGGTCGCGGTGGCAGGGCTGGGCGGCCGGCCCGCAAGGCGGCTGGGGCAAGCCGCCGACGCCGCTGTGGCCGGACGCGGTGGGCGAGATGTGCATCCGGCAGATCGACGGCAAGGCGGTGCTGTCCTATTTCAACGCCGTCACGGGCAACATGGAGGTCCGGGTGGCCGACGACCCGACGACGCTGGGCGACGCGCCGGTCACCACGGTGGTGCAGCACGACGAGTGGCCTGAGCCGGCGGAAAGCCTGCCGCCGCCCTACGACAACCGGCTCGCGCAACCCTATGGCGGCTACATCTCACCCGGTTCTACGCTCGACGAGCTGCGAATCTTCGTGAGCCAGTGGGACACTCGCGCACGGGTGGCCGCGCCATACCGGGTGATTCAGTTCGCGGTCAACCCGCTGCGGCCCGAGTGAGGGCCGGGCTTTCGGCTCGCGTTCAGACGCGTCGGGATCGAATGGTCCCGGCGGGGAGGGATTCAGCGGCTCCAGAGCGGCGTTTTTGTGCGCTGAGCGGGGGCTTTAGTTCACAGCTGCTACATAAGTAGCGCATAGCCATCACTACTGTTAACGGCTTCATCATTTGTCTCATGAGTGAAACATCTGAAACCCCCACTGTGCGGCACTCCACCGCAACTGCACCGGTCGCCGCGGAAGCGGCGGCGGCCTACCGGGCCCCGCGGGTCTTCCAACTCGCCGCGTGGGTCGCCATCGTCGCCGGGATCGTGTTCATCGTCGCGGTCATCTTCTTCACCGGCTTCATCCTCGGCCACCGCGGTGGCCATCACGGGCACCACCACAAGCACCACCACGCGATGGTGCACCACCGCGGTCCTGGCGGCCCGGGTAACTTCGGCGGCCCGGGTGCACCGGGCGGGCAGGGCGGACAGACCGGTCCGGGAGCCACCACAGCTCCTCCGGCCCCGTCGAGCGTGCGTCCCAGCGGCATGGCCCCCGGCCAGCTCCCGGCGTCGGTGTTCCACTCCGCGGCCACGTCGCACGGCGCACCGGGACACGCCCCGAGCGTCATCGTGCTGACCAACTGAAAAACCGTTACCAACCAGTGGCCCGGCGCTCCACGCGAGCGCCGGGCCACCTGTCTTTTGGCATCACCGGCCTCTAACCGCCGCATCTCGATTCACAACAATTTTGTCGCCCAGGTCTGTTGGGGACCAGAAGTGCGGGGCAGTATGGCAAGACATGAGCGAGACACCCGAACCACGAGTTGAGCCGACCACCGAGGCGACCCCGGCCGCGCCCGTCGCCGCGCCACCACCGCCACCCCCGCACCGGGTGAAGCCGCCGCGGCTGTACACGGCCGCGGCCTGGGTGGTGATCGTCGCGGGCATCGTCTTCATCCTTACGTCGGTGTTCTTCGTCGGCGCCTTCATCTGGAAGCACAACTACTACTGCCACCATCACCACCACGGCATGTTCCGCCCCGGCGGACCCGGACCGGGTAATGGGCCATGGGGAGGCCCGGGTGGCCCCGGGCCGGGGAACGGGCCCGGGGCGTACGGCGGTCCCGGTGGCTATGGACCGTGGTACGGCGGACCCGGTGGTCCGGGATCCGACAACGGGCCATGGGGATACGGGCCCGGCGGTCCGGGCTTGATCGTTCCGATGCCCCCCGGCGGCCCGGGCAGTCCCGGTGGACCGGTTGCCGGTCCGGGAGTCAGCGGTCCCGGGCAGCCGCCGCCGGGTATCAGCCCGGCCCCCAGCGCGCCCGCGCCACGCCCCTGACAGCGCCGGCCTAAGTCACGCTCGAAATGGGTACTAGGACATGGTGTTGCCCAAATTTCTTGACCAAATCAAGATAAGGGGAATACTCGATTGCAGGCCGGACGATCCGGGGACGCTCACTGCCGTACTGAAAATGCTTGATGCGTAAGCAGATTCGGTACCGCGGTGTGTGACCTCGGGTGGTGCGGGCCTCAGCCCGGTGACGAGGAGAGAGCTAATGACGGAGCGTTTCACGACCACTGACGCCGGTATCGCCGCGCCGAGCGACGATCAGTCGCTGACGATCGGCCCGGACGGCCCCATCCTGCTGCAGGACCACTACCTGATCGAGCAGATGGCCCAGTTCAACCGGGAACGCATCCCGGAGCGGCAGCCACACGCCAAGGGTGGCGGCGCCTTCGGGCACTTCGAGGTGACCAATGATGTAAGCAAATACACCAGGGCCGCGGTGTTCCAGCCCGGCACCAAAACCGACATGCTGGCAAGGTTTTCCACCGTCGCCGGCGAGCGGGGCAGCCCAGACACCTGGCGGGACCCGCGTGGCTTCGCGCTGAAGTTCTATACCAGCGAAGGCAACTTCGACATGGTCGGAAATAACACGCCGGTCTTCTTCATGCGCGACCCGCTGAAGTTCCAGCACTTCATCCGGTCCCAAAAGCGTATGCAGGCAACGAATTTGCGCGACCACAACATGCAGTGGGACTTCTGGAGTCTTTCGCCCGAGTCGGCGCATCAGGTGACCTGGTTGATGGGTGACCGCGGGATCCCCAAGACCTGGCGCAACATGAACGGCTACAGCAGCCACACCTACAGCTGGATCAACGCCGCCGGCGAGATCTTCTGGGTGAAGTACCACTTCATCACCGATCAGGGCATCGAGTTTTTAACCCAGGAGGACGCCGACCAGCTCGCGGGCGAGGACGGGGACTATCACCAGCGCGACCTGTACGAGGCGATCGAGGGCGGGGATCACCCGAGCTGGACGCTGAAGATGCAAATCATGCCCTACGAGGAGGCAAAGACCTACCGCTTCAACCCGTTCGATCTCACCAAGGTGTGGCCGCACAGCGACTACCCGCTGATCGACGTCGGCAAGATGACGCTGAACCGCAACGTCACCGACTACCACACCGAGATCGAGCAGGCCGCGTTCGAGCCGAACAACACGGTGCCCGGCACCGGGTTGAGCCCGGACAAGATGCTGCAGGCCCGTGGCTTCTCCTACTCCGACGCGCATCGCGCGCGGCTCGGGGCCAACTATCGGCAGATCCCGGTCAACGAGCCGAAGGTCGAGGTGAACAGCTACTCCAAGGACGGGGCCATGCGGATGAAGAACGTGTCCGACCCCGTCTACGCGCCCAACTCCTACGGCGGCCCGCACGCCGATCCGGCGCGCGCCGCCGAGATCCGCTGGCATGCCGATGGCGAGATGGTTCGCTCGGCGTACACGTTGCATGCCGAGGACGACGACTGGGGTCAGGCGGGCACCATGGTCCGCGAAGTCCTCGATGACGCGGCTCGGGATCGGCTGGCGCACAACATCATCGGCCATGTCTCCAAAGGTGTTAAGGAGCCGGTGCTGTCTCGGGTGTTCGAGTACTGGCGCAACGTCGATCCCGATCTCGGAAAGAAGGTCGAGGACGGCGTCCGGGGCGACGGGGGCTGACCGCACCTCTCGGCGTTTGGCATGATCGCTGCATGACCATGCGGGTTACGCGGGTTGCCCAGATGCGTGGGGCCGCGATGGCCGTCGGCTTGGCCGTGGTGGGTACGGTCGCGACTCCGGTCGCGGCCGCGCACCCCTCGGAGCCGGGCGTGGTCAACTATGCCGTCCTGGGCAAGGGGTCGGTCGGCAACATCGTCGGCGGGCCGATGGGGTGGGAGTCGGTGTTCACCCAGCCCGGGCAGGGTGACTGGGTGGACCTGCCGGAGTGCAACAACTGGGCCGACATCGGCCTACCCGAGGTGTACAGCGATCCCGACCTGGCCTCCTTCAACGGAGCCCTCGCCCAGACGTCGGCCACCGACCAGACACATCTGGTCAAACAGGCCGTCGGGGTGTTCGCCACCAACGAGGCCGCCGGTCGGGCCTTTCATCGGGTGGTGGATCGAACGGTCGGCTGCTCGGGACAGACGACCGCGATCCACCTGGACAACGGCAGCACGCAGGTGTGGTCGTTCGATGGCGCACCGGCCGGCCCGGCCGACGCGAACTGGACCAAGCAGGAGGCGGGCACCGACCGGCGCTGTTTCAATCAAACCAGGCTGCGTGAAAACGTGTTGCTGCAGGCGAAAGTGTGCCAATCCGGCAACGCCGGACCCGCGGTGAACGTGCTAGCTGGGGCGATGCAGAACGCGCTGGGTCAATAATCGAGCGATCGGGTACCCGCCTTCCCGTGCAGTTGAAAGTGCGGGGAGGGGAATATGTCGGGGGCGTCTGATAGATGAAGCACTAGACGAAGTAGTGCCGAATATCGTTCGATTAGCTGCGCAGGGAAGCGGTCCGCAGGTGCACGTTCAGGCGTGCCCGGGCCCGAAGGGATCGTGATATGACGTTCGCGCCGATCACTGCTGCGGCCTCGCGCTCGGAGTCGCGGGCGGCCGGCGCCGACCCCACCCCGGAGCTGAACATCGCCGAGCTGCCCGACTCGGCGGCCGTCGCGCAATACATCGCCGAGGGATGTCTGGTCGACGCGCCGCTCGGCCGTATCGGCCTGGAGTTGGAGGCTCATTGCCACGACCCGGCCGACCCGCACCGCAGACCCAGCTGGGACGAAATCGCCGGTGTGCTCGACGCGCTCCCCGCGTTGCCCGGTGGCAGCAGGATCACCGTGGAACCGGGCGGCGCCGTGGAGTTGTCCGGGCCGCCCGCCGACGGGGTGGTTCCCGCCATCGACGCCATGCGCCGGGATCAGGCCGTCCTGCAGCCGGCGTTCACCGCGGCCGGGTTGGGCCTGGTCTTCCTGGGCGCCGACCCGCTGCGCCCGCCCAAACGCATCAACCCCGGCGCCCGGTACCGGGCCATGGAGCGGTTCTTCGCCACCAGCGACTCCGGAGAAGCGGGCGCGGCGATGATGACGTCCACCGCCTCGATTCAGGTCAACCTCGACGCCGGGCCGCGAGACGGCTGGGCGGCGCGAGTGCGCCTGGCACATGCCTTGGGACCCACCATGATCGCCATCACCGCCAACTCGCCGATGCTGGTCGGCGACTTCACCGGCTGGGTGTCCAGCCGGCAGCGGGTGTGGGGCAGGATGGATTCGGCGCGCTGCGGCCCCATCCTGGGCGCCAGCGGCGTCGACCCGGGCACTGACTGGGCACGGTATGCGCTCAAGGCGCCGGTGATGCTGGTGCACAACCCCGACGCCGAGGCCGTCACGCATTGGGTGCCCTTCGCCGATTGGGTCGACGGCCGGGAACTGCTCGGGGATCGTCGTCCCAGCGTCGCCGACTTGGAGTACCACCTGACCACGCTGTTCCCGCCGGTGCGCCCCAGGCAGTGGCTGGAGATCCGTTACCTGGACAGCGTGCCCGACGCGCTGTGGCCCGCCGTGGCGTTCACTTTGGCGGCGCTGCTCGACGACCCGATCGCGGCCGACCTCGCGGCCGAGGCCGTCGAGCCCGTGGCCACCGCCTGGGACGTCGCGGCCCGGGTGGGGCTACGGGACCGGCGCCTGTACGCGGCGGCCAACGCGTGCGTGGCCATCGCCGCCGCGAAAGCGCCCGCCGGAATCCGCGATTCGATGCAGCGATTGGTCCGCCTGGTCGAACAGGGACGCTGTCCCGGCGACGATTTTTCCGACCGGGTGGTCGAGCGGGGCCTCGCGGCTGCGGTCTCGGAGGCGGCGCGTTGCTCGCAAGGGGAGCCGTGACGGCGCGGGACGGGATCGCCGAGGACTTGGCGCGGACGCGAGAGCGGACGTTGCGTCTGGTCGAGTTTGACGACGCCGAACTCTGCCGGCAGTACGACCCGTTGATGAGCCCGTTGGTGTGGGATCTGGCGCACATCGGTCAGCAGGAAGAGCTGTGGCTGCTGCGGGGTGGGGACGCCACCCGGCCCGGTATGTTGCCGGCGGCGGTCGAGGGTCTCTACGACGCCTTCGTGCATTCCCGCGCCAGCCGCGTCGACCTGCCGCTGCTGTCGCCGGACAAGGCACGCGCATATTGCCGGACCGTGCGGTCCGCCGTGCTCGACGCGCTCGACGCGCTGCCCGACCCCGCCGGCGACGAGGCGGTCTTCGTGTACGCGATGGTGGTCAGTCATGAAAACCAGCACGACGAAACCATGCTGCAGGCCTTGAACTTGCGCGGCGGCCCACCGCTTCTGCATGAATCGTCGGTGCTGCCGTCCGGTCGGGACGGCCTGGCCGGCACGTCGGTGCTGGTGCCCGCCGGTGAGTTCGTGCTCGGTGTGGACGCGGCGAGCGAACCGTATTCGTTGGACAACGAGCGGCCGGCCCACGTCGTCGACCTGCCGGCGTTCCGGATTGGGAGGGTTCCGGTCACCAACGGCGAATGGCGGCAGTTCGTCGATGACGGCGGCTACGACCAGCCGCGCTGGTGGTCGGAGCGCGGCTGGCAGCACCGCCGGGGCGCGGGTCTGACCGCGCCGCAGTTCTGGAGTTCCGACGGGGCGACCCGCACCCGGTTCGGCCACATCGAGGACATCCCGGCCGACGAACCCGTCCAGCACGTCAGCTATTTCGAGGCCGAGGCCTACGCCGCCTGGGCCGGTGCCCGGCTGCCCACCGAGATGGAATGGGAGAAGGCCTGCACCTGGGACCCGTCCACCAACACCCGGCGAAGGTATCCCTGGGGAGAGCGCCGACCGGACGAATCGCGGGCCAACCTGGGTGGCAGTGCCTTGCGGCCGGCGCCCGTCGGCGCCTACGCCGCCGGCGCTTCGGCCTACGGGGCCGAGCAGATGCTCGGCGAGGTGTGGGAGTGGACCATCTCCGCGCTGCGGCCCTGGCCGGGATTCGTCCCGATGCTGTACGAGCGGTATTCGCAACCGTTCTTTGACGGCGATTACCGGGTGCTGCGCGGCGGTTCGTGGGCCGTGGAGCCGGGCATCATGCGGCCGAGTTTCCGCAACTGGGATCACCCGTACCGGCGCCAGATCTTCTCCGGCGTCCGGTTGGCGTGGGACGTCCCCGGGGATTCCGCCTGATGTGCCGGCACCTGGGTTGGCTGGGGACTGATGTCACCATCTCCTCGCTGGTGCTCGACCCGCCGTTCGGGCTGCGGGTGCAGTCGTATGCGCCGCGGCGGCAAAAGCATTGCCTGCTCAACGCCGACGGTTGGGGCGTCGGGTTTTTCGACGCCTCCTCGCCAAGCTCCGCCGAGGGTGGGGTGCCGCGCCGCTGGCGCAGCCAGGCGCCACTGTGGGGAGATGTGTCGATCGATTCCGTCGCGCCCGCGCTGCGCAGCCACTGCGTGGTGGCCGCGGTGCGCTCGGCCACCGTCGGCATGCCGATCGAAATCAGCGCCACTGCACCTTTCACCGATGGGCAATGGCTGTTGTCGCACAACGGAGTAGTCGACCGAGCCCTGTTGCCGACGACATCGCGGGCCGAATCAGTCTGTGACAGCGCCATATTGGCGTCCGTTGTCTTCGAGCGCGGCCTCGACGCGCTGGGGGACACCGTCGCCGAGATAGGGGCGGCCGACGCCAACGCCCGGTTGAACATCTTGGCGGCCGACGGTTCCCGCATGCTGGCGACTGCCTGGGGGGACACGCTGTCCATCCTGCGCCGCCCGGACGGTGTGGTGCTGGCCAGCGAACCCTACGACAACGACTCCGAGTGGGAGGACGTGCCGGACCGCCACCTTGTCGAAGTCACTGCGAATGGTGTCACGCTGACGCCGCTGGATCAGTCGAGAGGATCTTGATGACGCTGTCGCTGTCGAACCACTTGGCCGCCGACTCGGCGCACCACGCGTTGCGCCGCGACGTGCTCGAGGGCCTACAGAAGACTCCAAAGACGTTGCCACCCAAATGGTTCTACGACTCCGTGGGCAGCGATCTGTTCGACCAGATCACCCGGTTGCCCGAGTACTATCCGACCCGCGCGGAGGCCGAGATCTTGCGCGCGCGTGCGGCCGAAGTCGCATCGGTCAGCGGCGCGGATACCCTGGTGGAATTGGGCAGCGGAACTTCAGAGAAGACCCGGCTGTTGCTCGACGCCCTGCGCGCACGGGGTTCGCTGCGCAGGTTCGTCCCGTTCGACGTCGACGCCAGCATCCTGTCGAGTGCCGCCGCGGCAATCCAGCAGGAATACGAGGGCGTCGAAATCAAGGCTGTCTGCGGCGATTTCGAAGAGCACCTGACCGAGATCCCGGAAGGCGGGCGACGGCTGTTCGTGTTTCTGGGTTCGACGATCGGCAATCTGACGCCCGGACCGCGCGCGGAATTCCTCGCCGCGCTGTCCGCGCAGATGCGGCCCGGGGACAGCCTGCTGCTGGGCACGGACCTGGTCAAGGACACCGAGCGGCTGGTGCGCGCCTACGACGACGCCGCCGGGGTGACGGCAGCGTTCAACCGCAATGTGCTCGCGGTGGTCAACCGCGAACTCGACGCGGATTTCGACGTCGACGCCTACCGGCACGTCGCCCGGTGGAACGCGGCCGAAGAACGCATCGAGATGTGGCTGCGATCCGACCGGCGCCAGCGGGTGCAGGTCGGCGCGCTCGAGCTGACCGTCGACTTCGAGGCCGGCGAGGAGATGCTGACCGAGGTGTCGTGCAAGTTCCACTCCGACAAGGTGACCTGCGAGTTGGCCGCCGCGGGATTGCGTCGCACCCGGTGGTGGACCGACGAGGCGGGCGACTTCGGGTTGTCGTTGGCCGTGAAGTGACCGTCGGTAACGCGCTGGCCGACCAATGGCGGTCGGCCCGCCCGCCGATGGCCGGAATGCACCTGGACAACGCCGCCTGTTCACGGCAGAGCCTGGCGGTGATCGAGGCCACCGCGCAGCACGCCCGCAACGAGTCCGAAGTCGGCGGATACGTCGCGGCGGAGGCCGCCACACCGGTGCTCGACGCCGGCCGCGTCGCATTCGCCGCGCTGACCGGAATGTCCGATGCCGAAATGGTTTTCACCACTGGCTCGCTGAATGCCCTGGACCTTCTGCTGGGCAGCTGGCCGGCGGGCCGAAAAAGGTTGGCGTGCCTGCCCGGCGAATACGGACCCAACCTGGCCCTGATGGCCGCGCATGGGTTCGACCGGCAGCTGCTGCCGACCCTGGAAGACGGCCGGGTCGCGCTGGACGACGCGGCACTGGCCCTGGATACCGACCCGCCGGATCTGGTGCACCTGACAGCGGTGGCCAGCCATTGTGGTGTGGTGCAACCGGTTTCGATGATCGCCCAGCTATGCCGGGAACTGGAGCTGCCGCTCGTTGTCGACGCGGCACAGGCGCTGGGTCAGGCGGACTGCGCGGTGGGCGCCGATGTCACGTATTCGTCGTCGCGCAAGTGGATGGCCGGCCCGCGCGGTGTGGGGATGCTCGGGGTGCGCCGCGAGCTGATGGAAAGCCTGCACCCGAGGCTGGCCGCGCCGGACTGGGCCAGGAAAGACGGCTCGCCGACGGTGGCCGAACAGCTGGAATTCGGCGAAGCCAATGTCGCCGCGCGGGTGGGTTTTTCGCTGGCGCTCGGCGAGCACCTTGCGTACGGGCCTCAGGCCGTGCACGCACGCCTGGCCGAGCTGGGCGGTCTGAGCCGCACGGTGCTGGCCGATGTGGCAGGGTGGACGGTGGTCGAAGAGGTCGAAGAACCCAGTGCCATCACCACTTTGGCGCCGAACGACGGCGCCGACCCGCAGGGGGTGCGGGCCTGGCTGCTCGCCGAGCGGCGGATCCTGACCACCGTCGCCGGGGTGCAGCGCGCACCCCTGGAGCTGACCGGACCCGTGCTGCGGATCTCGCCGCATGTGGATACCACGGCCGAAGACCTGGAGACCTTCGCCGAAGCGCTCATCGCCGCGACCGCGGCGACCTCGGCCGGCTAGCCCGCCTTGTGCGCGGTCAACAGGTAGGCCGGCATCTTCATCCGGCCCTTCTCGTCGCGATCGTGCTGCGGGCCGTCGGGGATCGGCGGAATGTTGGCGTGGATGAAGGCCGGCCGGATCTCGTCGATCTCCCAGTACTTACTCACCGCGTCGCGGAGCTCGTCCTCGTCGACTTCGTTGGGCTTGGCTTCCCATTCGCTGGGGAAGGCGCCCTTGGCGAAGACCAGCACGAAGAAGCTGGCCCCCTGGGCCGCCGCGCGGTGCACCGAGCTCAGGTAGCCGTCGCGGCCCTCGACCGGCAGAGAGTGAAACAGCGTGCTGTCGGCGACGGTGGAGAAGCGGCCGTCGTAGCCCCCGAACGAGGTGATGTCCGCCTGCACAAAGGTGGCCGTCGTCAGGCCGCGGTCGGCCGCCGCCTTGGTGGCCGCCGCGACGGCGGTGGGGGTGAGGTCGATGCCCACCACGGTGTAGCCCTGCGCAGCCAGCGTCAACGACAGCTCGGCGACTCCGCAGCCGGCGTCCAACACGTCGCTGCGAAACTTGCCGGCCTCGATCAGGGCGGCCAGTTCGGGTTGTGGCTCACCGATATTCCATGGCGGCGGACCTTCGAAGTGAGCCTGCTCGCGGTACGCGCCGTCCCAGTCCATCGCTTGGTTAGCCGACATGCTTTCCAACCTACTCCCAGGTGTGCACCGGCGTGTTGGCGTGCATCTGCTCGCAATACCGGTGTAGCATCTCGGCCAGTGCCGCGGGCCTGCTCATGCCGCCGTCCTGCAGGGTGCGCACCGTGGACACCTGCCAGCTGGCACCGTTGCGTCCCGTGCGGGCCCGGCCCTCGATGACCCCGAGGAACCGATCGCGGACCTCGGTGTCGACGCCCCACCGCCGCAAGCCTTCGTCGGCAATCGGCAGCAGCGTGTCGAGCACCAGTTGGCGTGCGGTCACCTCACCCACCCCGGGCCAGCGCTGCCGGGCGTCGATGCCATAGCGCGCCGCCGCCAGGAAGTTGGCTTCTGCCACAGCGAAATCCGTGCCGCCCCACAACGGCTTGTCGGCTTCGGACAGGCTACGCAGCACGCCGTAGAAGAAGGCTGAGTTCGCCAGCATGTCGACCACCGTCGGCCCGGCCGGCAACACCCGGTTCTCCAGTCGCAGGTGGGGACGCCCGTCGACCACGTCGTACACCGGACGGTTCCACCGGTAGACCGTCCCGTTGTGCAGGCGCAGTTCGGAGAGGTGCGGGGCGTGCCCGGCGGCCAGCTCGGCTACCGGGTCTTCGTCGGACACCTCGGGCAGCAGGGACGGGAAGTAGCGGATGTTCTCCCGGTAGAGGTCGACCACCGAGCCGATCCACTGTTCGCCGAACCATACTCGCGGGCGCACGCCTTGGCTTTTCAGCTCCTCGGGCCTGGCGTCCGTGGATTGGGTGAACAGCTCGATACGGGTTTCCGCCCACAACTGGTGCCCGAAGAAGAACGGCGAGTTGGCACCCAGCGCCAATTGCGGGCCGGCCACGATCTGCGCCGCATTCCAATTGGCGGCGAACGTCTCCGGCGCCAACTGCAGGTGCAATTGCATGCTGGTGCAGGCGGATTCGGGTGCGATCGTCGCGGTGTGCCAGCTCAGTGGCTCGGGGCCGGAGATGTCGATGGGAATGTCTTCGCCGCGGGCGGTGAAGATCGAGTCATTCAGGGCGGCATATCGCGTCGATTCGCTCATCCAGCCGTGGTCCAGGTGTTCGGGCATCAGGGTGGGCAGGATGCCGATCATCACGATGTGTGCACCGCCGGCGGCGCCGGCCTTGGTTTCGGCGTCGTTCAGGCTGGTCCGCACCTCGGCCTCGAGGTCGAGCACGGAGTGCCCGGGCAGCGCGTGCGGCGGAACATTGAATTCAATGTTGTACGCGCCCAATTCAGTCTGATACGCCGGATCGCCGATGGCGTCCAGCACGTGGCGATTGGACATGGCCGGCTGGTAGGCGGCGTCGACGAGGTTGCACTCGATCTCCATGCCCGTCAGCGGCTGCTCGGAATCGAAGCACGACCGGGCCAGCATCGTCTCGAAGACGTCCAGGCACAGCTGTACCTTGCGGCGGTATTCCCGCCGATGTGCGCTGTCGTACGTGGTGCGCTTGACCTCTTCGCCCACAACGCAGATGCAACAGGGTTACCGCCCGTAACGCAAGCTCCCACGAGTCGTGGTTCCCGCCTCGTCGCTGCGGCGGGTAGACCATGATGGACTTTTGACGCAAACGTGTCCGAGCTCACGGGTGGAGGAGAGCAGTTGGCCGAGTTCGCCGAATTCGTCGCCGCCATCGACCAGGGGACCACCAGCACTCGCTGCATGATCTTCGATCACCAGGGTGCCGAAGTGGCTCGCCATCAACTCGAGCACGAACAGGTGCTGCCCCGGGCCGGCTGGGTGGAGCACGACCCGGTCGAGATCTGGGAGCGTACCTCCTCGGTGCTGATGTCGGTGTTGAACCGGGCCAACTTGGGACCGAAAAACCTTGCCGCGCTGGGTATCACGAATCAGCGCGAAACGACGCTGGTGTGGAACCGCAAGACCGGACGGCCCTATTACAACGCGATCGTGTGGCAAGACACCCGAACCGACCGGATTGCGTCGGCGCTGGACCGCGACGGCCGCGGCGACGTGATTCGCCGCAAGGCCGGCCTGCCCCCGGCCACCTACTTTTCCGGCGCCAAGCTGCAATGGATCCTGGAGAACGTCGACGGGGTGCGCGAGGCGGCCGAAAGCGGTGACGCGTTGTTCGGCACCGCCGACTCCTGGTTGTTGTGGAACCTGACCGGGGGGACGCGGGGCGGCGTGCACGCCACCGATGTGACCAACGCCAGCCGGACCATGCTGATGAACCTGGAGACGCTGGACTGGGACGACGAGCTGCTGTCGTTCTTCTCCGTCCCTCGTGCGATGCTGCCGAAGATCGGGCCGTCGTCGTCGCCGCGGCCCTTCGGTGTGACGTCGGAGGCCGGGCCGGCCGGCGGCGAGGTGCCGATCACCGGGATGCTCGGCGATCAGCATGCGGCGATGGTGGGCCAGGTCTGTCTGTCCGAGGGGGAAGCCAAAAACACCTACGGCACCGGCAATTTCCTGTTGCTCAACACCGGCGAGACGATCGTGCGGTCTGACAACGGGCTGCTGACCACCGTCTGCTATCAGCTCGGGGACGCCAAACCCATGTACGCGCTTGAAGGTTCGATCGCGGTGACCGGTGCGGCCGTGCAGTGGCTGCGCGATCAGCTGGGCATCATCAGCGGTGCCGCGCAAAGCGAATCACTGGCGCGGCAGGTCGACGACAACGGCGGAGTCTATTTCGTTCCCGCGTTTTCCGGGTTGTTCGCACCCTATTGGCGATCCGATGCGCGCGGCGCGATCGTCGGGCTGTCGCGATTCAACACCAACGCGCACCTGGCGCGCGCAACATTGGAGGCGATCTGCTACCAGAGTCGCGACGTCGTCGACGCCATGGCGGCGGATTCCGGTGTGCACCTTGAGGTCTTGAAGGTCGACGGCGGTATCACCGGTAACGACCTGTGCATGCAGATTCAGGCCGATGTGCTGGGGGTGGATGTGGTAAGGCCGGTGGTCGCCGAGACGACCGCGCTGGGCGCCGCTTACGCGGCCGGTCTGGCGGTCGGGTTCTGGGCCGATCCGACCGACCTGCGTGCCAACTGGCAGGAGGGCAAGCGCTGGGTGCCGGCCTGGAGCGAAGAACAGCGTGCCGCGGGTTACGCGGGCTGGCGCAAAGCCGTGCAGCGGACCCTGGATTGGGTCTCGGTAACTTGACTTGACCTGATCCAGGACCCGCCGGACCCACTCAGTCCTCGCCGAGGATGCCGTAGATCTCGCGCCGCGCGTTGTTGAGGATGTCGACGATGCGCTGCTGCTGCTCGGCGGAGGCGGTATGGGCGGATTGCCCGACCGCGCCGAACAATTGGCCCACGGCCGCCCGCAGATTCATGTGACCCGGGTCGGCGCCTTCGGTGATCTCGTCCCACGGTGGAATCTCGATCTTCTCGGCCGCCGCCCGGCCCGGTTCGGTCAGCTCGAAAAGCTTCTTGCTGCCTTCTGTTTCGCTCGCGGTGATCAAGCCTTCGTCGTCGAGCAGCTGCAACGTCGGGTACACCGAACCGGGGCTCGGCTTCCAGAGCCCGTTGCTGCGTTCGGCGATCTGCTGGATCATCTCGTAGCCGTGCATCGGCCGCTCGGCCAGCAGCGTCAGAATGGCCGCGCGCACGTCACCGCGCTTGCCGCGACCCGTGCCGCCACGGCGCCATCCGCCGCGCCGACCGCCGGGGCCGAAACCGAAGCCCGGGCCAAAGCCGGGTCCGAAGCCCGGACCGAACCCGGGTCCGAAGCCGAGCGGGCCGTCGTGACGGGCGGCGTGATCGCGGAGATGCTCGCGAAAGTCCCGTCGGGCCTGGCGCCGCGCCTGGTGCAGGGCCAGCCGGTCGACCGGGTCGGAGCCAAAGCCGAATCCGAAGCCGGGCCGGCCGGCGAATGGTCCTTCGGGGGGAATGAATGGGTTGCTCATTTTCTGTCCTTACGTTTGTGGGTCGCACACCCGTGGTGCGCTACGAAACATCACGATATATCGGAAACTAACGCGATGCAACGAGATATGTTGAAATATTACTTGTGAGAGGCCGTGAGCTGCGGAAATCCCGGCACGCCGCGCCCACGAGGCCGGCCGGCGGCGCGGTTTGCCTGCGCCAAACGGCGGGTACGAGCTACGGAGATGGATTCTGACAACAACCTGAAGGTCGATAGCGCCGGAGCGGCCGCGTCCGGGCGACCCGATGGTGGCCGGCCCCGCAACACCTGGATGTGGCTTAATTGGGGGCTGGCGCTGGCGACGGTGCCCGCCGCCGCGATTGTCATGCTCTTCGCGCTTGGCGCCGTGATGAGCACCGACGGCTGCAGCGACCGCAGCTGCCCCAACCTGGGCCACGGCGGAATCGATTTCGGTGTCGCGTTCTACGGCGCCCCCGCGGTCGCCGTCGTCGTCATCATCATCTCGTTTTTCACCGCCAAACGCCGCGGCGGCATCGCTGTTCCGCTGTGCGGTTGGGGACTGTTGATCGCCGACGTCGCCCTCATGGCGGCGAGCGTGGCCGGCTAGCGCCGGTCGCTAGTGGGGTAGCGAAAAACCCTCCGGTGTGCCGGTGTCGCCCGGGCCGGGCCGCCTCGATTGCGGGTCCGGCCACCCGACGGACGGCGGCTGCTGTACCGCGCCCGGCGGTGGGCTCCAGCCCGGGGGGCCCTGGTACGTCGCGCCGGGCGGTGGCCACGGCGCCGGTCCCATCGGTGGTTGCCCCGGCACGGGCATGGCCGGTCGCAGCCGGGCCAGTTCGCGGCGGTGTCGCTCGGCAAGGACCGCGGCGAGCACCAGTTCCGGCGGGGCGCCGGGCGGCGGTGGCGGCGCGATGCGGGCCACCACGTCACCGGCGATCCGGTATCCCATCTGCAGACGCAGCTGACGGTCGAGCTGTGTTGCCCTGGAAAGGAATTGACGCGCAACCTCGGCCTGACCGGCGGAGAGGCCCGACAGCTGCAGCGACGACGCCCACCACGCCAATGCGGGCGGCATCATCGGCGGGGGCCCGAGTCGGGGCCCGCGCTCGTTGACCACCACCGTGCCGGCGAATATGTCGCCGATCCGTTTGGCCTTGGGAGACAGGATGCTGCAAATCACGGCCGGGCTCCCGAACAGCATCCAGATTTCCACCAGGGCGGCCAGGGCGCGAAACAGCGCCTGGCGGAAGCGTTCTGGGCCGCCGTCGTCGGACACCACCCGCAGGCCCATCGCGATCTTGCCCACCGAGCGGCCCCGCGTGGTCGTTTCGAGGACCAGGGGATAGCCCACGATCACCAGTACCGTGAATATCAGCAGGATCGCGTTACTCAGTGCGGTATCGAATTGGGTCAGGGTGGCAGCCCACAGCATCAGGCCGAGCAGGTAACCGATGACCATGACCGTGATGTCGATCAGCGCGCTCAACGTCCGCACCGGCAGCTGGGCGATCTGCACGTCGAGCACCACAGCGTCCCCGGTCACCACCTCCGACATAACTCCGAACGGTACAGGTTGGGCGCGTGTGGCCGGCCACACTTTGCCGGGCCGGGGTTGCGATTAGGCTGCCCAGGGTGGATGTCGATGCATTCGTGCTGGCCCATCGTCCGACCTGGGACCGGCTCGACCGGTTGATCGGGAAGCGCCGGTCGCTGTCCGGCGCGGAAATCGATGAGCTTGTCGAGCTCTACCAGCGGGTCTCCACCCATTTGTCGATGCTGCGCTCGGCCTCGTCGGATTCGGTGTTGATCGGTCGGCTCTCGAGTCTGGTGGCGCGGGCGCGTTCGGCGGTAACCGGCGCGCACGCGCCGCTCAGTAGTGCGTTCACCCGGTTCTGGACGGTGTCTTTTCCGGTCGTGGCGTACCGCACCTGGCGGTGGTGGCTGGCCACGGCGGCGGCGTTCTTCGCCGTGGTCGTGATCGTCGCGCTATGGGTCGCCGGCAGCCCCGACGTGCAGTCCGCCATCGGAACACCCAGTGAAATCCAGCAATTGGTCAATTACGATGTCGAGTCGTACTACAGCGAACATCCCGCCGCGGCGTTCGCGTTGCAGATCTGGGTCAACAACTCCTGGGTGTCGGCTCAATGCATCGCACTGTCGGTGGTGCTGGGACTGCCGATCCCCTTCGTGTTGTTTCAGAATGCCGCCAACCTGGGAGTCATTGCCGGCCTGATGTTTCCGGCCGGCAAGGGTGGCCTGCTGCTCGGGCTGCTTCTCCCGCACGGACTGCTGGAGCTCACGGCGGTATTCCTCTCGGGCGCAACGGGAATGAGGCTGGGGTGGTCGGTGATCTCGCCCGGAGACCGTCCCCGGGGGCAGGTGCTGGCCGAACAGGGCCGCGCCGTCGTCTCGGTTGCCGTGGGTCTGGTTGCGGTGCTGCTGGTGTCCGGGTTGATCGAAGCGCTGGTGACGCCTTCGCAGTTGCCGACGTTCGTGCGGGTCGCCATCGGTGTACTCGCTGAGGTGGCGTTCCTGTCCTACATCGTCCACTTCGGCCGGCGCGGTGTGAAGGCCGGCGAAAGCGGTGACATGGCAGAGGCGCCGGACGTGGTTCCAACGGGCTGAGTGGCGCGAGACTGCAAGTACCGACGGTCGTACTCGGGAAATGCGTCGGCAGTTGCAGTCTCGCGGTGCGAACTACAGCCGGCCCGTCGCCTTCATTGCCAGATAGCGATCCGCAAGGGCGGGTGCCAGTTCGGCGGGCGGGGCGTCGACGACCTCCACGCCGCTGCTGCGCAGCCGGGCGGCGATCGCGCCGCGGTCATTGCGGGAGCGTTCGGCGGCCGCCGCGTCGTATACCGCCGCGGCATCCGACCGCCCGGCCGCCATCTGGTCGACGCGGGGGTCGGAGACCGCGGCCAGCAGCAGGTGATGTCTGGCCGACAGCTGCGGCAGCACGGGCAGCAGGCCCTCGGCGAGGGCGGGCGCGTTGAGGTCGGTCAGCAGCACCACCAGGGACCGCCGGCGGGCGCGCCGTGTGATGGCGGAAACCATTGCCCCCCAATCGGATTCGAGAAGGGCCGGCTGAAGGGGCGCCATCGCGTCGACCAGTTGGGCAAGCAGTTCGGTGCGCGAGGCACCGAACACGCCGGCGCGGCTCACCCGGTCGTGCGCGAGGAACTCGACGTGGTCGCCGGCCCGCGACGCGAGGGCCGCCAGCAGCAGTGCGGCGTCCATCGACCAATCCAGCCGCGGCCAGCCCGCCGGATCGGACGCGGTCGGGTCCACGCCCACCCGCCCCGCCGCGGTGCGGCCCGTGTCGAGCACGATCACCACCCGCCGGTCGCGTTCGGGCCGCCAGGTGCGCACCACCACATCGGCGCGACGCGCGGTGGCGCGCCAGTCGATCGAGCGCACGTCGTCCCCGACGACATACTCGCGCAGCGAATCGAATTCGGTTCCCTGCCCGCGTACCAGCGTGGGCAGCAGGCCGTCGATCTCCCGCAGCTTGGCCAGCCGCGACGGCAGGTGCTTGCGGGCCAGAAATGGGGGCAGCACCCGCAGCTGGCCGGGCACCGGTCGCGAACCTTGCCGTCCCGCCAACCCCAGCGGGCCGATCGATCGGGCGGTCACCACCGTCGCTCGCTGGTCGCCGCGGCGGACCGGCTGTAGTTGGGTCTGGACGTGCTGGTGTTGCCCGGCGGGGATGTCGATGGGATGGATGCGCGGCCGCGCTCCCGCGCTGGGCGGCCAGGCATCGCGGATCTGGCCGCGGAGCCGGCGCGGCCCGTCGTTGTGGATCAGCAGCCCGCAATCCACCTGCTGTCCCAGCCGGGCGGAGCGGTCCGGGGCACGCACGTAGCGCAATTTGGCGGTGCTGGCCGCCAGCACGACGTCGAGGAGGACCGCGATCGTCAGTGTTATCAGCAGAGCCGCGAAAGTCGTTGCCGGCGAAGGCGACAGCGCGATGGGCAGGACGCAGATGAGTGCGACCAGCCCGGTGCGTCCGGTCAGGACCACTAGCGTGGCACCGGAACCGAGGCCAGGATCCCGTCGAGCACACCGTCGGGTGTGGCCCCTTCGAGTTCGGCCTCGGGCCGCAGCATCACCCGGTGCCGCAGCGTCGGGCGGGCCATGGCCTTCACGTCATCGGGAGTGACGTAGTTGCGCCCGGACAGCCAGGACCAGGAGCGCGCCGTCGCCAGCAGCGCGGTCGCCCCACGGGGAGACACCCCCAGTTGCAGCGCGGGCGAGGAGCGGGTGGCCCCGACGATGTCGACGATGTAGCCCAGTACCTCGTCGGCAACCAGCACGTGTTGTACGGCGTCGCGGCCGGCGGCCAGGTCGGCGGCCCCGGCCACCGGCTTGATCGCCGACAGGTCGCGCGGGTCGAAGCCGTGCGCGTGCCGGTGCAGGATGGCGATCTCGGCGTCCCGCGGCGGCAGCGACACATTCAGTTTGAGCAGAAAGCGGTCCAGCTGGGCCTCGGGTAACTGGTAGGTGCCCTCGTATTCGACCGGGTTCTGGGTCGCGGCCACGATGAACGGGTCGGGCAGCGGCTGCGGTTCGCCGTCTACGCTGACCTGTCGCTCTTCCATCGCCTCCAGCAGCGCGGCCTGGGTCTTGGGCGGGGTCCGGTTGATCTCGTCGGCCAGCAGCAGGTTGGTGAACACCGGACCCGGACGGAACACGAACGCGGCGGTGCGCGCGTCGTACACCAGTGAACCCGTCACGTCACCGGGCATCAGGTCGGGAGTGAACTGCACCCGCTTGAATTCCAGCTGCAGCGCCGCGGCCAGTGCCCGGACCAGTAGCGTCTTCGCCACTCCCGGAACGCCTTCCAGCAGCACATGGCCGCGGCACAGCAGCGCGATCACCAGGCCGCTGACCACGCCCTCCTGTCCGACGACAGCCTTGGCAAGCTCGCTGCGCAACGCCAGCAGCGCCTCGCGTGCCGATTCGGCGGTGGGGGACTGGGCGGTAGAGGGTTGTGTCACGGGTGTGCGACCTGCCTTTCGATGTCGTCGAGCGCACGGGCAAGTTGTAACAGGTCGTGGTCGGTCGTCGGGGGCGGACCGAACAGATGGTAGGAGACGAACGCCGGATCGGATCCGATGCGCTGGGCCGTGGTGGTCACCACCGCCACCGGCGAAGCCCCCGCGCCCAGGCCGAGCCGCGGCAGCAGCCGGTGCAGCGTGGCGGTGCGCAACGCCGCCGCCGCGCGATCGCGTGCCCGCCGGGACCGGTACAGCCGGCCGCGGCCCTCGACGGTCTCCGAGGCGCGTACCACGACCGGCAACTCTTCGGCCACCAGTGGTCCGGGCCGGCGGCCCTTCCACACGGCGACCAGCAGCACCACCAGCGCCAGCTGTCCGAGGATCCAGATGACGTTCGGCGGAATCAGTTGGAAAAGCGTTGCCTTGGCTGAGGATTCATCCTCGACACGGTGCGGTGCGTACCAGATGAGCCGCGGCCGATCGCCGGCGAGGTTCATCGCCAGCGCGGCGTTGCCCGCCAGCAGCAGGCTGCCATTGGTCATAAAGTCGGTGCTGCCGACGGCCGTGATGGTGCGTCCGCCGTTGCGGAAGCGGATCAGCGCGCCGTCATAGCAGCGGGTCATCGCGCGGCCGTCTTCGGACTCGTAGGTGTTGCTCGCCCCGAACCGGACTGACCCGGCGCGAACGGCTTCGCGCAGAGTGCAATTCGGGTCGAGGTCAAAACCGCTGGCCCCGGAGACCCGTACGCCCGGCAGCAGCGCCTCGCGCGTCCGGGTGGTCGGCTCCACCAGCAGCAGGTCCGATCCGACGCTGCCCAACCGGTCCAGCAGCGTGTCGGTGAGGTACTGGTTCTGGGCCACCAGGATCAGCGCATCCGGGCGCGCCGCGTGTTCGACGTCGGCCATGTTGTTGGCCACGACGACGTCGACCCCGGCGTCGCGCAGCAGCTCCACCAGCGCGTGGGCACCGTCGGGACCGGTCGACGCCGGGTCCATGCGGGCGCCGGGCCGCGGCGCGGTCAGATACGCGTCGACGCCGGCGATGACGGCGAGCACCAACAGCGTGACCAGCACCCAACGCCAGGAGCGCCGGCGGCGCGGCGTGGTTTCGGGGCGGGCACCGGTGGTCGTCGCCATCACCGCACCTGCGCCCACGACTCGTGCGCTGCGGGTTGGCCGGGTTCCGACGGACCGCCCTGCCAGCGCGAGCGCAGGTGGTCGTCCAGGTCGGCGATCATCTGGTAGGCGGCCTGGGTGCCGGGTTGCTCGCCGTACGTGACGTCGTTGAAAGCCGTTGCCGCTTGGGTTAATTCGCTGGCCAGGTGTGGTAGAGCGGCGCCGGCGTCGCGGGCCAGCTCGTTGGCCGTCCGGCCGGGGGCCGCAGTCAGTACACCGGTCTCTTCGAGCTGGCGGGCGACGGCGCGCAGCCGGTGGCGAATCGCCGCGTCCCAATCACCTTCGGCCGCATAGTTTTCGGCGGTCGCACGATGCTGGGCGGCGGTCAGTTGGGCGGCTTCGAACAACGAGTAGTCGCCGCCGCGGCGGGTGCGCATGGTGCGCCGCAGGAGATAGACGCCGGCGATCACCGCGATCACGAGCAGGATGAAAAGCACGGTGGCGGTGAGCCATCCGCCCGGTATCGAGGAGGTCTTCTGGAGCAGCCGGTAGATCAGGTCGTTGAGCCAGTCGACGAAATGTTCCCGCGCCGAGCCCTTGGAGTAGATCGGTTTGTCGAGCTCGTCCTGCGCGGCGCGGTGTGCGGCATCGCGGTCGATGTCGATGGAGGGCATTCCTCAGCCAGTCCTCGCTCGGCCTACAGGGGCCGGGTCAGCCAGAGGTTGTCGGTGGACGTGGCCGCGTAGGGCCCCTGGGCCGCTCCGCTCTGCAGCACCAGATCGAATGCCTCGGCACGCATCCGGCGGTCGGTGTAGAGCAAGACGATGACTCCCGCGTTGAACGGCGCGGTGATGATCTCGCCGATCGCCGCCCCCACCGAGAGGACCGCCGTGCTGACCAGGAACGCCGTGCCGGACGAGGTGATCTGGAAGAACTGGCCGACGATGCTGAACGGCACCGCGACCGCGTTGGCGACGACGGAAGTCACCAGAAACGCGAGCACCCGGATGCCCAGCACTCGCCAGAAGCCGTTGCGCACCAGCTTGAACGACCGGGTGACCGCGTCCATGACGGGCAGCCGCTCCAGCACGATCAGCACCGGTGCGAACAACACCACCGTGTACAGGTACACCAGCAACGCGAGGACGACCAGCACCAGCGGGATGCCAAGGACCACGGCCGCGGCCGCACTGCCGATCGCCGCCAGCGCCCCGATGATCACCGCGACCAGCCCCGCGAGGGCCGCCACCACGACGGCTTCCAGCAGGGCCAGACCGAGCAGGGCCAGCAGTCGCCCGCGGATCTTTTGCCAGGTTTCGCCGATGGTGATCGGGGTTCCGAACACCGCCCGCCCGACGATGACGGTGAGCATCCCGGACAGCAGCATGCCGCCCAGCCAGCCGACCAGGATGCCGCCGCCCACCGATGCGGTCCAGGCGCCCAGTACGCCCGAGCTCAGTTCGCCGGGCCGATCGGAGGTGAACCTGTCGGCCGCGGCCAGCGGACCGAAGAACGCGACCTTGGTGACGATCTGCATGATCACGACGACGATGGCGGTCAGCCCCAGCGTCGCTTTCGGGTTCGCCCGCACGTAGCCGACCGCGCCGTTGAAGATGTCGCCGAGGGTCAGCGGCCGCAACGGGATGATCCCGGGTTTGACGGCTCCGTAGCGCGGCGGTGTGCCGAACGCCGGCGGCGACCCGTAACCCGGCGGAGGCCCATACCCCGGTGGTGACCCATAGCCGGGTGGAGGCGCATAGCCGGGTGGAGGCCCGTAGCCCGGCGGGGGTCCATAGCCGGACGGGGGCTGATAACCGGGCGGCGGGCCATATGCCGGTGGCGTGCCGTAGGCCGGCGGCGGGCCATACGCCGCGGGTGGACCGTATTCAGGTTGTGGGCCGTATGCCGGTGGCGGACCGGCCGGATAACCAGGCGGCGGCGCGCTCACCGAGTGCAGCGGCCCGTCAAACCAGCCCTGCGGCCGGGCGCGTCGTTCGTCATGGGCTCCATCCTGTCGACGGTCGGGGCATTTCACAATCTTGACTCCGCGCCCGGCGCGTAGCGTCTCACCCATGGCGGAACTCAAATCCCGGCTCCGGGCGGACCTGACCGCGGCGATGAAGGCCCAGGACAAGTTGCGAACGGCCACCCTGCGCATGCTGTTGGCCGCGATCCAAACCGAGGAAGTTTCCGGTAAGCAGGCCAAAGACCTCACCGACGAGGAAGTCATCAAGGTGCTGGCCAAGGAATCGCGCAAGCGGAGCGAATCCGCGGAGATCTACACCCAGAACGGGCGCGGGGAGCTCGCCGCCAACGAGCACGCCGAGGGGCGGATCATTGACGAGTACCTGCCCACCCCGCTCACCGAGGCGGAGGTGGCCGACGTCGCCGATACCGCGATCGCCCAGGTCGCCGAGGAAATCGGCGAGCGGCCGGGCGTGAAGCAGATGGGTATGGTGATGAAGGCCGCCACCGCGATCGCCGCCGGCAAGGCCGACGGCGCTCGCCTCTCGGCCGCCGTCAAAGAGCGGCTGTAGCCGCCCCGCTCAGACCAGGACCCGGGTTCCGTCGCCGCCGCGGCGCGTCACGCGCCGGGCATCGAGCTGTTCCAGCAGCGGCACCGCCACCCGCCGGGTGGTGTCCAGCGCGCGGCGTGCCTCGCTGACCGTGAACGGTTGCGGCAGCGTCGCCAGCACGCCGGCGGCTCGGTCCAGCGCGTCGGGCCCTAGCACCACCCCGTCGGCGATCCGCGTCAGGCGCCCGGCCCGCACCGCCGCGGCCACCTCCCGGGGACCCAGCCCCAGCTCGGCGAGCTCGTCGGCCTCGGGCGCCCGGAACGGCTCGGCGGCCAGCCACTCCTCGACCGTGGCCACGGCCTTGTCGACGCGGGCCGGCAGGCCCGCATCGGGCGGGCGGACCAGCCCGTCGGCCAGCACCAGACCGGCGCCCTCGAGCAACGTCGGCACGAGTTCGGCGGCGGGCAACCCGACCTGCTGGCGCAGCGTTTCCTGCGGCATGCCCGCCGCGATGTCGTGATCGCCCGCCCAGCGGCGCACCGCCGCGGTCGCGTCCTCGCGCCGCGCCGCCCACCACTGCGGGTCCACCACCCAGTCGCCCACCCGCTGCCCGCGCGGCGGCAGACCCATGGCGCGCAGGTCGGCGGCGCGCGCGAAGTCCGGCGCCCGCACCTGGCCGGTCGCCAGTTCCGCGGCGCGGGCCCGCGCCGCGCCGCGCCGCCGCAGCCCGGGCGGGCGGACGTCGAGCACTTCGATTCCCGCCGCGATCCGGTGCTGTCCGGGGTCGCGCAGCAACCCGACGTCTCCCACCCGCAACGGCAGCGGCCGGACCAGCCGCAGCCGCGCCGCGGCGGTCCCCAGCCGGCGCACCTGCACCGGCACGGCCGCCGACCCGATGTGCAGCACGAGCTGGCGGTGCAAAGTCTCCGCCGCGCGCAGGGCGACGTCGATCTCCGCGGTGTCCAGCCAGGCCCCGGGCGTGCGCACGGTGTCCCCGCGTCCGATGTCGTGCCGGTCGACGCCCCGCAGGTTCAGCGCGACCCTGGCGACCGCACCGACCTCGGAATGGTTGCGGCCCAAGGCTTGCAGCCCGCGCACGGTGACGCGCCGCCCGGCGTGCTCGAGTTCGTCGCCCACCCGCACCGTGCCGGCGGCCAGCGTGCCGGTGACGACGGTGCCCGCGCCCCGGACGGTGAAGCTGCGGTCGATCCACAGCCGCACGTCGGCGCCGGGGTCCGGCGCGGGCAGCCGGTCGGTCAGCGCCACCAGCTCGGCGCGCACCCGGTCGAGGTCGGTGCCGATCGCGACGGGCAAGCCGGCAAGTGAAGTGGCGCCAAGCCTTTCCGACGCCTGCGTGATGGCCGGACCCGGATCGGCGAGATCGGCCTTGCTGATCACCAGCAGCCCGTGGCGGACCCCGAGCGCGTCGAGCGCAGCCAGATGTTCCTCCGACTGGGGCATCCAGCCCTCGGTGGCGGCGACGACGAACACCACTCCGGGGGCCGCGCCGACGCCGGCCAGCATGTTGGCCACGAACCGCTCATGGCCGGGCACGTCGACGAACACGACCTGGCGCCCCTCGAGCTCGGTCCAGGCGAAGCCCAGATCGATGGTCAGGCCGCGGCGCTGTTCCTCGGCCAGCCGATCCGGCCACATACCCGTAATTCGTTGCAGCAGAGTCGATTTACCGTGATCGACGTGCCCGGCGGTGGCTAGGACGAACACGCCCGCACCGCCGCGGCCACCAGCTCGTCGTCCTCGGGCGGCACCGTGCACAGGTCGAGCAGGCACCGGCCGCTCTCCAGGCGTCCGACGACCGGCGGGTTGCCGAGACGCAGCGCGGCCGCATAGGGCTCGGGCAGGCTCACCGCGGCGCTGGGCAGTTCGACGCCGGGCGCCCCGCCGCCGCCGACGGCCGCAACGCAGTCCACCGCCACGGCGCCGGTGTTCGCGGGCAGCCCGGCGGCCAGCGCCTCGGCCCGGGCGCGCAGCCGGGTGGCGTCGGCGGCCAGCGCCTGCGCGACCGGCGGGGGCGGCCCGAGCAGCGTTGCCTCCAGCGCGGCCAGTGTCAGCTTGTCCACCCGCAGGGCGCGGGCCGCGGGGTGGCGGCGAATCCGCTCGATGAGGTCCGCCCGGCCGAGAAGCAGCCCGGCCTGCGGCCCGCCCAGCAGTTTGTCCCCGCTCGCGGTGACCACGTCGGCGCCGTCGGCCAGCATCGAGGTCGCGTCCGGCTCGTCGGGCAGCACCGGATGCGGCGACAACAGGCCGGAACCGATGTCGACCACCAGCGGGACGCCGAGCTTGCGCAGTTCCGGCGCCAGCGTGGCGACCTCGACCGCCGAGGTGAACCCGCTGACGTGAAAGTTGGACGGATGCACCTTCAGCACAAAACCGGTCTGCGGCCCGAGCGCCCCGGCGTAGTCTCGCAGGCCGGTGCGGTTGGTGGTGCCGACTTCGCGCAGCCGCGATCCGGTCGATTCCAGTAGCTCGGGGATGCGGAACCCGTCACCGATTTCCACGAGTTCGCCGCGGCTGAGCACGATCTCCTTGCCGGGGGCCAGCGTCATCGCGGTCAACAGCAGCGCGGCCGCGTTGTTGTTGACGACGTGCACGCCGCCAGCGGTCGGAGCCGCGCCCGCCAGCGCGGCCAGCGCGCCCCGGCCGCGCCGCGCGCGCCGCCCGGTCGCCAGGTCGAACTCGACGTCCGTGGCGCCACCCGCGGCGACCACCGCGTCCAGCGCGGCCCGCGACAGCGGGGCGCGGCCCAAATTGGTGTGCACCACCACGCCGGTGGCGTTGATGACCGGCCGCAGGCTCGAGGCGGTGGCGGGCAGTGCGGCGACGGCGTGCTCGGCGACCTGCTCGGGGGCGATCTCTCCGGCACGCGCCCGCCGCTGGGCCGCGGAGATCACCGACTTCACCAGGTCGCGGCCCAGCACCCGCTGCGCGGCGACCAGCCGGGGGTCGGTGAGCAGCGTGTCGGTGCCGGGCACCCGTCGGCGCGGGTCGCTCATGTCGGGCCCAAAAGATCATGGCGGAGGCGGACGGGAATTGAACCCGCCAACGGCAGCGTCTGCCGTTCCACGGTTTTGAAGACCGCGCCGGTCACCAGACCGGACACGCCTCCTTGAGCCATGGTGCCAATTGTCGCAGCCGCCGCGGCGCGGGCACCATGGACGCCGTGACGTACCGACTGACTCAATACGCCCACGGGGGTGGCTGCGCCTGCAAGATCCCGCCCGGCGAGCTCGAGGAGGTGGTTCGCGGGCTGGGATCGAACCCGCCGCGCGACGCGGTCGGGGAGCTGCTGGTGGGGCTGGACAACGGCGATGACGCGGCGGTGGTGCGGATTCAGGACGGCACGGCCCTGATCGCGACGACCGACTTCTTCACCCCGGTGGTGGACGACGCCTACGACTGGGGCCGGATCGCGGCGACCAACGCGTTGTCCGATGTCTACGCGATGGGCGGGCGCCCGGTGGTCGCGGTGAACCTGCTGGGATGGCCGCGCGACGTGTTGCCATTCGAGCTGGCCGCCGAGACGCTGCGCGGCGGACGCGACGTGTGCGCCCTGGCCGGCTGCCATTTGGCCGGCGGGCACAGCGTCGACGATCCCGAACCCAAGTACGGGCTGGCGGTCACCGGGATCGCCGACCCAAACCGCTTGCTACGCAATGATTCCGGTAAGCCCGGGACGCCGCTGTCGCTGACCAAGCCACTCGGTGTCGGAGTGCTGAACAACAGGCATAAGGCCACGGGGGAGCGCTTCGAAGAGGCGGTCGCGGTGATGACCACGCTCAACGCCGCCGCGGCCACGGCGGCGCTGGCGGCCGGCATCGAATGTGCCACCGACGTAACGGGTTTCGGGTTGCTCGGACATCTGCACAAGCTGGCGCGGGCCAGTGGCGTGACGGCGGTGATCGACTCGGCGGCGGTGCCCTACCTGGACGGCGCGCGTGCGGCGCTGGCCGCCGGCTACCTCAGCGGCGGCACCCGGCGGAACCTGGACTGGGTGGCGCCGCACGTCGACCTGTCCGCCGTGGGCTCCGACGATGCCCTGTTGCTCGCCGACGCGCAGACCTCCGGTGGCCTGCTGATCGCCGGCGAGATCCCGGGGGCGCCGGTCATCGGCGAGCTGGTACCGCGCGGTGAGCACACCATCGTGGTGCGCTGAACCGGCGGGGTTTCGGCCGAACGCACTAGGCTTAGGGGCATGGCCCCAAAAAACGCGATGCGCAGGCTTTTCCTGGAGTGGCCCGTCCTGCGTCAGCTGCGGTCGACGGACAAGCTCGGCCGCGGGTCGGCCGTCACCTCCGAGCACACCCGCACGCTTGCGCCGCGCACCACCACCGCCGACCGCGTCGTGCAGAGCATCTGTCCCTACTGCGCCGTCGGTTGTGGGCAGCGGGTATACGTCAAGGACGAGCGGGTCGTGCAGATCGAGGGCGACCCCGATTCGCCGATCTCGCGGGGGCGGTTGTGCCCCAAGGGCGCTGCGAGCGAACAGCTGGTCAACTCGCCGGGCCGGCAGCTGCAGGTGCTCTACCGCGCGCCGCGGGCGACCGAATGGCGGCCGCTCGAGCTGGACACCGCCATTGACATGGTGGCCGATCGCTTCGTCGAGGCCCGCCGCCACGCCTGGCAGGACATCGACAAGAAGGGCCACCCACTGCGCCGCACGATGAAGATCGCCGCGCTCGGCGGCGCCACGCTGGACAACGAAGAGAACTACATCATCAAGAAGCTCTTCACCGCCGCCGGCGCCATCCAGATCGAGAACCAAGCTCGTATTTGACACAGCTCCACGGTTCCCGGTCTGGGAACCTCCTTCGGGCGCGGTGGCGCCACCCAATCACTGCAAGACATGGCCAACGCCGACTGCATCATCATCCAGGGCTCCAACATGGCCGAGTGCCACCCGGTGGGATTCCAATGGGTCGAGGAGGCGAAAGCGCGCGGCGCCAAGGTGATTCACGTCGACCCGCGTTTCACCCGCACCTCGGCGGTGTGCGACAAGCACGTGGCGATCCGGGCAGGCTCCGACGTGGTGCTGTTGGGCGCGCTCATCAATCACGTCATCAGCAACGACCTGTGGTTCAAGGAATACGTCGTCGCGTACACCAACGCGGCCACCCTGATCAACGAAAAGTACCGTGATTCAGAGGATTTGGGCGGATTATTCTCGGGCTTCGATACCGAGACTGGACAGTATGATCTGTCCACCTGGGCGTACGCGGGCCAGGAGGAAGAACAGGCCGACATCGAGCATGGGTCCAGTGCTTCGGCCCGGGCTGCCGGCGATGTGCACGGCAGCGGTGGCCCGCCGTTACCGCATGCTCGCGTGCAGCGCGACGAGTCGTTGCAGCATCCGCGCTCGGTGTTCCAGATCGTCAAGCGCCATTACGCCCGCTATACGCCGGAGATGGTGAAGGACGTCTGCGGCATCAGCCTCGAGGATTTCAACTACCTCGCCCGCACCATCGTCGAAAACTCCGGTCGCGAGCGCACCACCTGTTTCGCCTACGCCGTCGGCTGGACGCAGCACACGTTGGGGGCCCAATTCATCCGCACCGCAACGATTTTGCAGCTGCTTTTGGGCAACGTGGGGCGCCCGGGCAGCGGCATCATGGCGCTGCGCGGACACGCCACCATCCAGGGCTCCACCGATATCCCGACGTTGTTCAACCTGCTTCCCGGCTACCTGTCGATGCCGAAGGCTGGTGTGCACGACACGTTCGGTGACTACATCGAAAGGGTCGGGCCGAAGAACCAGAAGGGTTTCTGGGCAGATGCGGACACCTACATGGTCAGCCTGCTCAAGGCATGGTGGGGAGATGCCGCCCGCGCGGACAACGACTGGGCCTACGACTACCTGCCTCGGCTGTCCGGGCCGCACGGCACGTATCAGACGGTGATGTCCATGCTCGACGACGAGGTCGACGGGTACTTCCTGCTCGGCCAGAACCCGGCCGTCGGATCGGCACACGGCCGGATGCAACGCATGGGCATGTCGCACCTGAAGTGGTTGGTGGTGCGCGACCTCAACCTCATCGAGTCGGCCACCTTCTGGAAGGACGGCCCCGAGATCGCCTCCGGCGAGCTGAAGACCGAAGAGATCGAGACCGAGGTGTTCTTCTTCCCGGCGGCGACGCACGTCGAGAAGGCCGGCTCGTTCACCCAGACCCAACGCCTGGTGCAGTGGCGGCACAAGGCCGTCGAGCCGCCCGGCGACTGCCAAAGCGAACTGCAGTTCTTCGTCGAGTTGGGCAAGCGAATCAGGCAACGGCTGGCCGGGTCGACCGATCCACGCGACCGCCCGCTCCTGGACCTGACTTGGGACTATCCCATCGACGAGCACGGCGAGCCCGATCCCACAGCGGTGCTGGCCGAGATCAGCGGCTGCTATCTGACCGGGCCCGAAGCCGGCAAACCCGTTCCCGGATACACCGAATTGGGTGCCGACGGATCGACGTCATGCGGCTGCTGGATCTACTCCGGCGTGTACGCCGACGGCGTCAACCAAGCCGCCCGCCGGGCACCGCTCGGCGGCCCGTCGCCCAGCCAGTCCGAATGGGGTTGGGCGTGGCCGGCCGACCGACGGATTCTGTACAACCGCGCCTCGGCCGACCCGGACGGCAAGCCTTGGAGCGAGCGCAAGAAGTACATCTGGTGGGACGAGCAACAGGCCCGTTGGGTCGGCGACGACGTGCCCGACTTTCCCGTCGATCGCGCCCCACACGTCCGACCGGACCCGGACGTCGGCGGCCCGGATGCGCTGGCGGGTGACGACCCGTTCATCATGCAGGCCGACGGCAAGGCTTGGCTGTTTGCGCCCAGGGGCATGGTGGACGGTCCGCTGCCCACGCACTACGAGCCGCAGGAGTCACCGGTCGCCAACGCGCTGTATCCTCAGCAGCAGAATCCGTCACGAATCATGTTTCCGCGCAAGGACAATCTCTGGGCGCCGAGCGCGGGTGATCCCGGCGTGGACGTCTACCCGTATGTGTTCACCACCTACCGGCTCACCGAGCACCACACTGCCGGCGGGATGAGCCGATGGCTGCCCTACCTGTCCGAACTGCAGCCCGAGATGTTTTGCGAGGTGTCCCCGGAGCTGGCCGCCGAACGCGGGCTCGAGCCCTACGGGTGGGCCACGATCATCTCGCCGCGGGCCGCGATCGAGGCGCGGGTGCTGGTCACCGAACGGATGACCCCGCTGGTGGTCGGCGGCCACACGGTGCACCAGATCGGGTTGCCCTACCACTGGGGCGTCGGCAGCGATGCGTTGGTGAGCGGCGATGCGGCCAACGATCTGCTCGGTGTGACCCTGGACCCGAACGTGCAGATCCAGGAGTCCAAGGCCGGGTCGTGCGACATCCGTCCGGGCCGCCGCCCGCAGGGCGAGGCGCTGCTGCGGCTGATCGACGAGTACCAGTCCCGCGCGGGGATAACCGTGGAGACGGGCAATAACCGGATCACCGAGCCTCGCGAGGAGAGCTGATGGGACAGCTGACCGGTCCGACCGACCCGGCCATGGCCGCCGGCTGGGCAGATGCCAAGCCACGCAAGGGTTTTTTCACCGATACCTCGATCTGCATCGGTTGCAAGGCTTGTGAAGTCGCCTGCAAGGAGTGGAACCGCAATCCGCGCGACGGCGACCTCGAGCTGCTGGGCTCGTCGTACGACAACACCGGGTCGCTGGGCGCCAGCACCTGGCGGCACGTGGCCTTCATCGAGCAGGGCCGCGACCGCATCGAAGAGGCCCGTGAATCCGGGCGTGCGCTGATCGATCTCGGCATGCCCGCCCTGCCCGGGGCCGCGAAACATGCTGATCCGGAACCGGTTTCGCAACCGCTGCACACCCCGGAGTTCCGCTGGCTGATGTCGTCGGACGTGTGCAAGCACTGCACGCACGCCGGCTGCCTGGACGTCTGCCCGACGGGCGCGCTGTTCCGCACCGAGTTCGGCACCGTGGTCGTCCAGCACGACGTCTGCAACGGCTGCGGAACGTGTGTGGCGGGTTGCCCGTTCGGCGTCGTCGAACGCCGCAGCGACGGCACGTATGCGACGCCGGTGGAACGCCCGGGCCGGCCGAAGGAGGAATTCGTCACCGGCGTCGCCCAGAAGTGCACGCTCTGCTACGACCGCCTGGTCGAGGATCAGGTACCGGCGTGCGCCCAGACCTGCCCGACCACGTCGATCAAGTTCGGCAATCACGACGAGCTGGTGGACCAGGCGCGCGAGCGAGTCGCGCAGCTGCACGCCGAGGGGCGCACCGAGGCAAGGCTTTACGGCGCCAACGAGCACGACGGTGTCGGCGGCACGGGTTCGGTGTTCCTGCTGCTCGACGAGCCGGAGGTCTATGGCCTGCCGCCCGATCCGCGGGTGTGCACGGCCGACCTGAAGACCATGTTCAAGCGGGCGAGCATGGCCGCGGCGGGCATGGTCGGTGCCGCCGCGTGGGCTTTCTGGAGCAGCCGATGAGCACGTCGGAATTCGACAGCTTCCGTCCGCCCGAGCCCACGGGCGGCCGGCGCCGCAAAGGCAAGCGCGCGGGCCGCCGGGGCGGCGGCGACGGCTCACGCGAGATGCCGATGGTCCCCGAAGCCGAGTTCACGTCCTATTACGGACGTCCGGTGGTCAAGCCCGCGCCGTGGGGACACGAGGTCGCGGCATACCTGTTCCTGGGCGGCGTCGCCGGTGGGTCGGGTCTGCTAGCCGCCGGGGCCCAGCTCACCGGGCGAAACACGTTGCGCCGCAACGCCAGACTGTCCGCCCTGATCGCGGTGGCCCTCGGCGCGGTCGCGCTGGTGAAGGACCTGGGCCGGCCCGAGCGGTTCGTGAACATGCTTAGGACGGTCAAGCCGACCTCGCCGATGAGCATCGGCTCGTGGATCCTCAGCTTCTTTTCCGCCGGCATCGGGGTTGCCGCGGCGTCCGAGGTCGACCGGATGACCGGCGAGCGAATTCCGTTGGGCCCGTTGCGCCCCGTGCTGCGAGCCGTGGAGGGACCGGCCGGATTGGAAGCCGCTGTCTTCGCGGCGCCGCTGGCCGTCTACACGGCGGTGCTGCTCACCGACACCGCGACGCCGACGTGGAACGCCGCGTATCGAGATCTCCCGTTCGTGTTCGTCAGCTCGGCGAGCCTGGCCGGCTCGGGCTTGGCGCTGATCACCACCCCGGTCGCCGAGGCCGGGCCCGCCCGCAAGCTGGCCGTCATCGGCGCGATCGGCGACCTGATCTCCGCCAGGTTCACCGAGTACCGGATGGACCCGGTGACCAGGGAACCGCTGCACCACGGCACGCCCGGTCGGCTCCTGGCCGCCAGTGAATGGCTCGCCGCCGCAGGCGGTTTGGGCGCGCTGCTGGGCGGGCGTCACCGCGGCGTCGCCGCGTTGTCCGGCCTGACGTTGCTGACGGCCTCGGCGATGCTGAGGTTCGGATTCTTCGAGGCGGGCAAGGAATCGGCCGGCGATCCCCGCTACACGATCGAGCCGCAGAAGCGCAGGCTGGCCGCCCGCCGGGCGGCAGGCGTCACCGGGGACTCTATCACCACCGCGGAGTAGTAAGCGCTGCTCGTTTGCGCTCGGTGCAGCCGGGTACTCCGTCACGCATGACGAATTTTGGCTACACTTTGATGACCGAGCAGAGTGGACCCAAAGACCTTGTCCGGTACGCGGTTTCGGCTGAAGAGCGCGGCTTCGACTTTCACGTGTGCAGTGACCACTTCTCGCCGTGGCTCACCTCACAAGGGCACGCGCCCAACGCCTGGGCGGTGCTGGGTGCGGTCGCGCAGGCCACCGAACGGGTCGACCTCTACACCTATGTGACGTGCCCGACGATGCGGTATCACCCCGCCATCGTGGCCCAGCAGGCGGCCACCGTGCAGATCCTGTCCGACGGCAGGTTCACCCTGGGGCTGGGCAGCGGTGAAAACCTGAACGAACACGTCGTCGGCAAGGGCTGGCCGGCCGTCGGGCGGCGGCAGGACATGCTGCGCGAGGCCATCAAAATCATCCGGGAGTTGTTCGGCGGGCAATTGGTGGACTTCACCGGCGATTACTTTCAGGTCGATTCGGCGCGGCTGTGGGACGTCCCCGACGTTCCGGTCGGCATCGGGGTGGCGGTCGGGGGCACCAGAGCGGTCGACAAATTCGCCAAGCTGGCCGACCACCTGATCGCGACGGAACCCAAGAAGGAACTGGTCGACGCCTGGCACGGCGCCCGGCAAGCCGCCAATCTCGCCGGCGGCGGACGGGTGGTCGGCCAGATACCGGTGTCCTGGGATCCCGATCGGGACACCGCCGTCAAGCGTGCGCACGACCAGTTCCGGTGGTTTGCCGGCGGCTGGAAGGTCAATGCCGACCTGCCGACGCCGGCCGGCTTCGCCGGCGCGACCCAGTTCGTGCGGCCCGAAGACGTCGCCGAGACGATTCCGTGCGGTCCTGACCTCGACGCGATCGTCGAGAGCGTGCGGCCCTACTGGGAAGCCGGGTTCACCGATATCGCGCTCGTGCAGATCGGCGGAGAAACCCAGGAAAGGTTTCTCTCCGACGCCGCGGAGCCTTTGCTGGCTGCCCTGCGCGACGCAGCAAACTGATCGCGGGTTTGACCGCAACTCGCCCGGGTATCCGGGTCGCAGTCGGGCGCGGCCAGCCAGATGTCGGGACGTCGATAGTGCTGGGACCGTGAACGGGCGTGCCGGCGGGCGTTGGCCCCGCGCTGCTGCCGCACAGCCGGGCCCGCAGGTATCCGCAATCCGGCAAAGCAGGGGGAGTCAATGATGACCGATCGAACCGGTGACACAACAGGAACACTCGTAAAGGCCCTCAGCGGCGCCAGCTTCGGCCTGGGGGTGAGCGAGCTGGTGGCCCCGGGGAAGGTCGCCGCCATCGCCGGTGTGGACGACACCAGCCGCTCGCGGCGGGTGATCCGCGCGCTCGGGGTGCGTGAATGCGGTCATGGCGCGGCACTGCTGGGCGGGCCCGCCAAGTTGGTGTGGACCCGGGTGGCCGGCGACGTGCTGGACATGGCGCTGTTGATCGCCGGTGTGGCCGCCCGCGGCCCCGGGCGACGGCGCCAGGGCGTGATCTCGGCCACCCTCCTCTCCGGTATCGCCGGGCTCGACCTCTACACGGCGCTGCGAACCACCGGCAACGGGGCTGGGCGGGGCGCTCCGTAGCTACGCGCTCTTGATCCGAGGGGAAATCGGCGATCGCGGAAGGGAAGCGACGATGTCAAACGAATTGCAGGGCAAGAAAATAGCGATCCTCGCCGCTGACGGCGTGGAAAAGGTGGAGCTCGAACAGCCGCGTGCGGCGCTGCAGGAGGCCGGCGCACAGGTGCAGCTGCTGTCTTTGAAGGACGGCGAAATTCAGGCGCGTAACCACGATCTCGAACCGGCCGGAGCGTTCCCTGTGGACCGGAAGGTATCCGAGGCCTCGGTGGATGAATTCGACGGTCTGCTGCTGCCGGGCGGCACCGTGAACCCGGACAAGCTGCGCATGGACGACTCCGCCGTGTCCTTCGTCCGCGATTTCGTCGGGTCGGGAAAGCCGGTGGCGGCCATCTGTCATGGTCCCTGGACGCTGGTGGAAGCCGGCGTGGCGGTGGGCCGGACGTTGACGTCGTATCCCAGTATCCGCACCGATCTGCGCAACGCGGGCGCCCACGTCGTCGACGAGGAAGTCGTCGTCGACGGCAATCTGATCACCAGCCGCTCGCCGTCGGACCTCCCGGCGTTCTGCGCGACCATCCTCAAGCAGTTCGCCCATGGGACAGCGGGTTAGCCGCAATGACTTTTCGGCTGCTCCGTTTGAATCCACCGGTTTGCGGGCATTATCCCGCCAAGCCGTGTTCAGCGGCAATTTCCGTAGGGTTCTCGAAAGGCCAACAGTGACGACCACGTATCTCGAGCCCGCTGTCTCGCCCGCTCCCAACGTGTATCAGCCGCAACAAGACTCTCGTTTGCTGGTGGACGTGATGCACGACACCGGCCTCATCCCGGGGCGCAGGGTTCTCGATCTGTGCACCGGTAGCGGGTTCGTCGCTATCGCGGCCGCGGCGATGGGTTGCGCCGGTGCGACGGCCTTCGACATCTGCCCGCACGCGGTGCGTTGTGCTCGGGAGAACGCTGCGGTTGCCGGGGTGGAGGTCGACGTCCGCGAAGGATCGTGGATCGCCGCGGTGGATTGCGCGCCGTTCGATGTGGTGGTGTCCAACCCGCCTTATGTGCCCACACCGCCCGGTGCCGAGCTGCAGGAGATCTGCCCGACGGCCGGACCGTCATGGGCGTGGAACGCCGGCGTCGATGGCCGGATGGTCCTCGACCCGCTGTGCGAGTCGGCGCCAAAGCTGTTGCGCGACGGCGGATCCCTGCTACTGGTGCATTCGGCGCTCGCCGGTGTCCAACAGTCGCTGGATTCCCTGAAGTGGGCCGGCATGGACGCGAAAGTGATTGCCTCCAAATGGATCCCGTTCGGCCCGGTGCTGTCGTCCCGGGCGAAGTGGCTGGAAGAGGTCGGCCTGATACCGCGCGGGCGGCGCGAAGAGGAGCTGATCGTGATCCGGGCGGAGAAACGGTGACCGCCACCCGGGTGCAGGTGGTGCCCAACGGGCCCGTGCTGGTCTCGGGTCCGGTGCGAATCGAGATGCCCGGCGGCGAGGTCGTCGAGTCCGACCGGTTCATGGTGGCGATCTGTACCTGCCGCCGCAGCGGCCGCTACCCGTTGTGCGACACCAGCCATCGCCGGTGCCGGCGCCTCAAAACGTCGGATGCTCCAGCGGGCTCCGCAACGACGTCCGATTCTGCTGCCACGACGTCATAATCCGTTCCGCCAAGCGGTTTTCGACCGCGGCATGGGCACGGATTCCGAAGATCACATCGTGCTCGAGCTTCGGCTCCTGCGCGACGAGATCGCCCACCACGTCGATACGCACCACGTGTTCGTGTACCGCGTCGGCCTCGACGTGCTCGCTGTAGAACTCGACGCACGCCTCCGGGGCCTGCAGGCGCCGCAGGGCTTTGACCATGCGCTGCGACCCCGGCGGTGAGGTGATCTCCGTCGAGGCGAAGTGCCCGATCGCCGCGCCGCGCAACGAGCGGTGCAGTCCGAACAGCGACATCAGGTTGACCACCGCCAGGGATTCGGCGGGCACCGCGTCGACGTAACCCCAGTAGGTCGCGTCCAGACCGGCCGCCGCCAGCAGGTCGGCGAACAGCTGCTGGTGCAGCCGCGAGCCCCGTCCGGCGCCGTACTCGTCGAATTCGACTGCCACGAATGCCGCCTTGGCCATTCCCGTCAGACGCGGGATGGCCCACGCGTGCGGATCACCCTCTTTGAGGTGATACAGCGAGCGGTGCACGAAGTATTCGCACATCTGCTGCCAGGTTCCGGTATCGCGCAAAAAGTACGACGGACCGGTGCCGTCGACGGGTTCGACCGTGATCGCTTCCATCTCGGCGGCCGCGGTCTGGTCGGGATCGATGTGCCCGACGTCGCGGTGCACGCCGGCCAGAAATACCCGCTCTAGTTCGGCGCGCAGGCCCAGCAGCGCGGGATTCCACTCCCATGCGGGATCGACGCCGGCCAGACCGCGGTAGTGCAGTTCGTAACACATGGACAGCGCCAGTTGCAGATCCAGACCGTAAGGATCGGAATCACGCACGGATGCGCCGATGCGGGCCAGGTGGTCGACGGAAGGTGGACCTGCCAGCGCGCAGCGCACGGCCGTCGACAGCGGCCCGTGTGCCGCGGGCAGGACGGGTTCGGTCATGGTCGATGTGCGGGTCACGCCGATGTCTACCCGCTGCGCGGGGCGGGCAAACGGCACGCGGTTGCGTACCGCCCTCAAATCCGGCTCAGCCGGCCGGCAGCCGGAAGGTGAAGTCGGCGGTGGTGCCGGTGGCGGTGGTGTCGAGGTTCATCGAGTCGCTGAGCACCCCCATCAGCGGCAGGCCCCGCCCGCCGTTGCCCGGTGGGGTGGCCGGCGCCTTCCACGAGCCGTAATCGGTGATCCGGGTGCGTACTTGCCCGTCAACAAGACTGACGTCGACCAGCATGGTGCCGGCGGCGAATCCGCGGTATGCGTGCTCGACGCAGTTGGTGCACGCTTCGCTGACGACCAGCACGATGTCGGCGGCCAGCTCGTCCGTTACGCCACCGGCGCGCAGCCAATTCGCCAGTCGATGCCGGATGAGGACCAATTGGTCTGCGGTGGCGCCGGTTTCGATCCGCAAGGGTGACTGTTGGTGCCGGTAGATCACCATCGCGACGTCGTCGTCGTACCCCGCTGCCGGGGCCAGTTCACGGAGCACCACATCGGCGACGGTGTCCAACGGTGATGTCATGGTCTGCGCCAGAACGCCTGCGGCACGCTCGATCCCGTCGTCAATCGACTCGTGTTTGCGTTCGACGAGCCCATCGGTGAACAGCATTAGCGTCGATCCGGGTGGCAGCACCTGGGTGGTTTGCGGGCGCGGTTCATGCCGCCGGACCGCGAGTGGCACCGATGCGGCGTCGGTCAACAGCGTCGTGGCGCGGGGCTCCGGGCCAACCAGGACGGCCGGCATGTGCCCGGCATTGCTGTACTGCAGCACCCCGGTCTCGGTGTCGAGAATCGCCAGAAACACCGTCGTGCAGTACGCATTCGGAATCAGCGATGCCGCCGAGTCGAGTTGATCGAGCAGCACGGCCGGCTCGGCACCGTTGATCAGCAGCGCCCGCGCGGAACTCCGCAGCTGCCCCATGATCGCTGCCGCCGGCAGGCCGCGACCCACGCAGTCTCCGACGACGATGCCGATGTGGTGCTCACCGATCGGCAACACGTCATACCAGTCACCGCCGATCTCCAACGGTGGCACCGCGGGCTCGTAGCGGACCGCGAAGCCCGGCGGCGGCTGAACCGGTGGCAGCATGGCACGCTGCAACGTCAGCGACGTCTCTCGCGCGCTCTCGAACTGACGCACGTGCTGCATGGCCAGGCTCAGGTGGCCGATCAGCACGGTGACCAGCAGCCGATCCTCCCCGCTGACCCAGCGTGGCGTGTGCAGCTCCAGCCACAACGCCAGGTCGCCGGTACCGGAGAGCACCGCGACCAGGCCCTGCACCTTGCCGGGATTGTCCGGCGCCTCAATCGTTTTCGCTGTCAGCGGCAGTTGGTGACGCGCGTCCTGGAAGGTATTACGCAACCACGGATCCAGCTGCCGCCACGACGAGGCCGACGGCTCGCCCGCCACCTGCACCGTCGGGTCGCTGTCGCCGTTGGGCCACGAGACCGCGATCACCCGTTGCACATCGATCGCCGCGCTGCACTCGTCGAGTGTGATCGACAGCAGCTCGTCGACGCTCTTGGCCACCGCCACGGCAGTGGCAAGCCGCAGCACCGCACTTTCCCGGGCCGCGAAGGCACGCTCGGCGGTGATGTCGCGGATCGTTCCGACGTAGGCGTCTCGATCGCTGCCGGTTTCCTTGACCGCGTTGATGCTCACCTTCACCCACGCCAGGTGGCCGTCGGCATGGCGGATCGGTGTTTCGTAGTCGGCCCGGCCGTGGGTCAGCACCAGCGATATCTGTTCGGCCGCCGTCTTCGTGTCGACCAGCCAGGGGTGCGGCCACTTGTACGGCAGGCCCTCGTTGGGAAATCCGAGGATATCGATGAAGGCACTGTTCATCTCGACCACGGAGCCGTCGTGATCGGCGACGAAGAAGCCTTCCTGCAGCGAATTCACCAGTGCGGTGCGGAACTTGTCGCGGTCTTCCAGCCCCTCGGCGCGGGCCCGCTGTTCGGCGTAGCGCCTGTTGCCGTCGATGAAGCCGCGTGTTGCGACATCAAGCGGAACCAGCAGCTGCAGGAGGAATTCCAGCGCGATCGGCGCATCGATGCGCACGTCTTGCGAGATTTCGAAGACCAGGCGGACGTGCTGCTCGATGATTTCGAGCAGGCTGACTTGTTCCTGCAGGGCCCTGCGTCCGAGCTCATTGCCGATCGACAGGCTGGCCTCGTCGTGCGAGTCCAGATAGGCGCGGAGCGCGGCCTCGTACTGCTCGTGAAAGTCGTTGTCAGCGCTCAAGTTCTTTTTACTCCCCTGTGACGCGCCGCCAGCACCATCGCATCGTCGGTCTCTTTTGCATCCTTGCCGAGGAGTCCCTCGGCGATAGCGACAGCGGTGGCCGAGAAGTCGATGTGGTCCAGGTAGTCTTCGGCGATTCCGTCGGTGCTCATCACAAGCAGATCGCCGGGGCGGATCGAAACCACTTGTGCTGGAATGATTTCCGGTATTCGGTAGCCGACGATGCCTCCGATAAGCCTTGCGCTGGACCGAATCTGGATACCGGTTGGCGCCTTGGCCACCAGCTCGGCGGTGACATTGCCGACGCCGGCCCAGGTGAGCGTGTTGGCGGCGAAATCCATCCGCGCCAACGTCATTGCGACTCCGCGGGTGCCGACCAACACGCGGTGGCAGAGCTGGATCAGCACCTCGACACGCTCTGTGCTGGCGCGCGTGACCACGTCGACGGCGCGCAGCGCGGCCTCCGCGGCGGCGGGCCCATGGCCGAGGCCGTCGACCATCCCGAACAGCGCGGCCTCACCGCCGACATCGACGGCGATCCCCCGGTCACCGGAGGTGTGTTCGCTGGGCAAAGGCCGACCCGCCCTTGCCCATTCGATAGGTCCGAAGCGACCGCTCTCATGCACGAGGGGGAACCCATTTCCACATTTCGATGACGGTTCCCTGTCCCAGTGTGGATTCGACGACCAACCGGTCCATCAGGCGGCGGGCGCCCGGCAAACCCAAGCCCAGCCCTCGTCCGGTCGTGTAACCGTCTTCCATCGCCCGTTCGATGTCGGCGATGCCGGGGCCCTGGTCCTCGGCGCGTACCACCAGGGCCTTACGCCCCTCGCGGTCGGCGATGGCGACCCGGACGGCGCCGCGGCCGGCGTAGCTGGTGATATTCCGGGCGATCTCGGAGATCGCCGTGGCGATCATTGTGACGTCGGTGAGGGAGAATCCCAAATCAAGGGCGAGCTCGTGTCCGGCTTTGCGGGCTTCGACGATGTCGTCGGGGTGGTCGATGGCGACGACGATATCAGCCACCGCCGTCGAACCCGATCGTTGACTTCCCCGCTGCGCCTTGGCGATTCAGCAGCGCGAGGCCCTCTTCGAGATCCAGCGCGGTGTTCATGTCGTCGAACGCCAGACCAAGCTGGACCATTGCGAAGGCGACCTCCGGCTGCAAACCGACGATCACGGTGTCCGCGCCGCGCAGCCGGGTCATGTGCGCAATCGTCCGCAGCGACCGGGCGGCGAAGGAATCCATCACATCGATGGCGGTGACGTCGACGATGATGCCCTGCGCGCGGAACTGGCTGACCCGTTCCATCAGGTCGTAGCGCAGGCGTTCGGCGTCGGAGTCGGTGAGGGCGGCCTGTACCGACGCGATGAGGATCGAGCCCTGTTTCAGGATCGGTACTGGCATGGGGTGCTCGTATCGATGGTGCTTATCCGGTCTGCTCGCCGGTGCGGGTCACCTCGTAACCCAGCAGGCGTTCGGCTTCCTCGATGCCGCCCTGCAGGTCACCGACGGCGTTCATCTTCGACAGGTCCAGCCCGATCGTCACCAGCGTCAGCGCGATCTCGGAGGACAGGCCGGTGATGATCACGCTGGCGCCCATCAGGCCGGACGCGTCGACCGTCTGCACCAGGTGGTTGGCCACCGTCGAGTCGATGGTCGGCACACCGGTGATGTCGATGACCACCACTTTGGCGCGGTTCGCGCGGATGGCCCGCAGCAGCTGTTCGGTGACCTGGCGGGCGCGCTGGCTGTCCAGCACGCCGATGATCGGCAGGATCAGCAGTTGCTCACGCACCTGCAGCACCGGCGTCGACAGCTCTCGGATGGCCTCCTGCTGCTGGCGGATGATGCGCTCGCGTTCCTGCACGAAGCTGACACCCACGGTGTTGGCGATGCGGTTGGCCGCCGGTTCGTAGGCGTCCAGCACCCGGTTGAGCATCTCGAACTCGGTCTGATACTTCTCGAACAGCGAGCGGGCGAGCACGTCACGCAGCAGCAAGACGATGCCGAGCACCTCGTCGGTCTCCACGCCTCGCGGAATGATGCGTTCGGACAGGTCACGGGCGTAGGCCTGCAGCGCCTCGACGCTACCGGTCTCGAGCACCTCGACGTAGTTGTCATAGACCGCCGTGGCTTCGGAGAAGAGCTCCTCCGGCGTCATCGCGGTGAGCAGCTCGGCCTCGGTGATGCGGCGGGCCCATTCCTCCCGGAGAACGGTTCGGTTCTGCCGGAGATGCTGAACTAGCTGGGGAAGCAGCCCCTCACTGGAAATGCCGACGGTCTGCGCTGCGGTGCCAGTACTGTTGAACTCCGACGGCGAATCTGACATATGGCCTCCTCGGGCCTCCCGAGTACACGTCGCGCCCTGCGGTCTGTAGTTCCTGTTGCGAGACTAGCCTGGCTAGTCGCGGGGCACGTGTAGAGGGCATATTCTTCCCGCAGTTCGGAACGCAGGCTAGGGTTGAAGCACGCCACGGCCCAGGACAAAGGATTGCCATTGTCAGCTCCTGATTCGATTACCACGTTGGTTGAGGACCACGACGGGGTTTCCGTGGTCAGTGTCAGCGGCGAAATCGATTTGGTCACGGCTCCCGCCCTGGAACAAGCGATCGGCGCGGTCGTCTCCGAGGGTCCGGCGGCGCTGGTCATCGATCTGTCCGCGGTGGAATTTCTCGGCTCGGTCGGCCTGAAGATTCTGGCGGCGACCTACGAGAAGCTGGGCAGGGAGACGGGGTTCGGCGTGGTCGCACGGGGCCCGGCCACCCGCAGGCCGATCCACCTGACCGGCCTGGACAAGACCTTCCCGCTGTACCCGACGCTCGACGATGCGTTGACCGGGGTGCGGGACGGCAAACTCAACTAGCGATTCGCTGCCCCGGCGCGCAGTAGCGCGCCGCACCTTGCTGCACCACACCCATGCCGGTGAGCAGACTGCCGACAGGTGTAGTTGGCCGGCAACACCTTTGGCGCGATCGCGGCGAGTCTGATTGCTCATTGCCATCGAAGCTGGGTCCACACGTACCCCGGGTGCGATGATCAGGGCTATGGACGTCGACCATCCGCAATCGGACCAGCGGTGGGATCGCCAAGAGCGGGGCGAAACCGAAGTTCAACGGCTGGACCGCAATTGGAACAGCCTGCTGCAGGAGCTGCGGGTGGTTCAGACCGGGGTGCAGTTGCTGACCGGTTTTCTGCTGACACTGCCGTTCCAGCAGCGCTTCGACGTGTTGGGGCCGCATATGCGCGTCGTCTATCTGGCCACCGTGGTGTCCGCGGTGTGTGCGACCGTTTTGCTGATCGCCCCGGTCGCGATGCACCGGATACTGTTCCGGCGCCATCGCCTTCAAGTCCTCGTGTCGGCCGCGCACCGGTGCGCCTATGCCGGGCTGGGCTTGCTCGGTCTGGCGCTGATCGGCCTGACCACGATCATTTTCGCCGCGGTGGCCGGACGAAGTGTGGGCCTCATAGCCGGGGCGTGTGCCCTGCCGCTGTTCGCCTTCTTCTGGTGGGTGCTGCCGCTGCTGCTGCGGAGCCACGGCGAATAGCCGCGACCCCGTCGGTCAACGCCCAGAGGCGAGCGCCGCGATGCGGGAGGATTCCAGGTGTTCGAGCAGGTCGCGGGGATCGGCGAAGACGGGTTCGGCGCCCGCCTCCTGCAATTCCGCGCGGGCGATGCCGCCGCTCAGCAGTCCGATGCACGGCAATTCCGCGCCGGCAGCGGCGTGGGCGTCCCACACGGCGTCCCCGACGAACACGGCGTGCTCGGCATCCGCGCCGGCGCGGTCAAGCGCCACCCGCACGATGCCGGGCTCGGGTTTGGCGGTGTCGACGTCGCGCGATGACGTCGTCTCGGAGATGACGTCGTCGCAATCGAGCACTCTGCGCAGGATCTCCAGCTCGTCTTCGGGCGCCGAGCTGGCCAGCACGACCTGTAGACCCAGCTCGGCGACGCGGCGCAGCAGCGCTTGGGCGCCGGGCAAAGGTTGCAGCAGCGGCGTGATCTCCCGGTAGTACTGGCTGTGTTTGTCGCTGAGCCGCTCCTGCACGTCGGCCGGGGCGTCATCGGAGAGCGTTCGCACCAGCCTGGTGCCGTCCATGCCGATGCAGCGATGGATTTGCCAGGACGCCACCGCGATGCCCTCGGCGTCGAAGGCGCGCTGCCACGCATGGACGTGCAGGTAGTTGGAATCCACCAGGGTTCCATCGACGTCGAACAACACGGCGGGCGTACCGCCATGCGCCGTCAGGGCCGGCTCCCGGCGTCGGTGGCGGGGCGTACGCCCGCGTGTGCTCGTGAAATCATGTGTGCTTCATACCCACGCCGGGCACGGCTGACACAGTCCGCGGTGTCGTTTGCGCCCCGGGATGACGGGTACCCGTGGGTGGTGTTCCGCAAGATCGGGGCGGTTTCGCCGTGCCCGTCAGTGGAATTTCGCCGCAACGAATAATACTGGTACACAATACGTTTCGACGAAGGATGACGTTGGATTTCCGCAAGAACGCTCCAGTCGACCATGCCCGTACCACTCGCCAGCACGCCGGCGAATCCATCAGGAACGGTGCCAACGCCCCCGGCCTCCTCGGCTCGGCCGCCGCGGTTATCGCCATGACCGTGGGCCTGTTCGCCGTGGCGGCCGGACATCTGGTGGGAGGCGCCATTGCACTGGTCGTGTCCGCCGCACTGGGGGCGCTGAGCGCGGCCTGGCTGCTGCGTGCCCACCGCAGAGTTCGCGATGCCGAACTGCGCTGGCACGCCGTGTATTCCGACCACCCCGCGCCGCCGCCCAGCAGCTGAGTGCCCATAGTTTGCCGGTCGCGCAGCACACCGCCGCCGAGCCCACGACCGTCGGCACCGCACCGGTGCCGTTGACGGGCCGCTGATGCCTGCCGGCCTGGTGTTGCGACCTGGTTCGCCGCAATTTTTTTGGGCTGCTTCGGTGTAGCGCGCCCCCGAACGGGGTACTGCCAGCGCCACGGGTGAGTACAGCAAGGTGCGTCAACCCGTTCCATAGCAGGAAGGAACCCCGATGGCGACCACCACTGACTACGACGCACGCCGTGTATCCGAGACCGACACCCAGGACAAGTCCTCCCTTCCTGAACTGGCCCCGACCCTGCAGGGGTCTGCCACCACCGTGGTCGACGAGGACCCCAACGATGTGCACTTCTTCGAACTACCGGGCGCCGACCTGTCCGGGGAAGAGCTGTCGGTGACGGTGATTCCCCAGCGGGCCGACGAGTTCACCTGCTCGAGCTGCTTTTTGGTGCAGCACCGTAGCCGGATGCGCGGCCCGAGCTCCGGCCTCCCGGTGTGCGCCGACTGCGCCTGACACCGGTGCGCCGCCCCGCGTCCCGCGGCGCGGCCGTGCACCTGCGCTGGATTGTCGGTGGCGTCCACTAGGTTCATCGAACAAGTCGGCGTCGGCACGTTGAGGAGCCATGGAGAAGGTACTCGGGTCGCTCCTCGTGCTGGGGTTGGCGCTCCCTTGGTATTTCACGCAAAAGAGCACCGGCAGCCTGCCGGCGGGATGCGCGGCGGGACTGGGCGGGCTCGCCGCCGCGGTGGCCATTCTGTGGTGGCTTTCGGTGCAACGGGATCGCTACCAGGCCGACTCCCAGCGACGACGCGACCTCAAATGCGCGAAATCCGGGCTGCGGGCCATCGATCGGATGTCCGGCATCGAATTCGAGGAATTCGTTGCGGCACAGCTACGCATCGCGGGCTACACCGTGACACCCACGGCCAGCACCGGCGACTACGGCGTGGATCTGATCGCCAGAAAAGACGGTGCCCGCATGGCCGTTCAATGCAAGCGGCTGGCGAAGGCCGTGGGCGTGGCCGCGGTCCAGCAGGTCGTAGCCGGGGCGCTGCAGCATGGCTGTAACCGCACGGTCGTGGTGACCAACCAGACCTTCACCAAGGCGGCTCGCCAATTGGCGGTCACCCACCACTGCCGTCTGGTGGGGCGCACGCAGTTGCAGAGCTGGGCGCGCATCGCGCCCATTCCCGTGCGGGGTCCGCGGCGCACCCACGGGGTCGCGCCCCATACCGGGCCACGGCGGCTGGAAGCGGAGTGGGAAAGCTAGCGAGATGCCCTGGGCCGCGGCATGTTCGGCCCGAGCCCCGTGACGTCACCGCCGTGTTGCGCCCTCGATCACCCGGCGCGCGACGTCGCGCAGCGGGGTGTTCATGCTCTGCGACAGTTTGATCAGGGTGTTGAAGGCCGTCTGGTCGTCGAGGTCGTAGCGCTCGATGAGGATGCCTTTGGCCTGTCCGATCGTGTCGCGGGTGCTCAGGGCTTCCCGGAACTGTTGGTTGCGCACGACGTTGCTCCACGCCAGGGCGCCGAGCGTCGCGAAGATGGCGGCGATCCGGCGCGAGTCCTCGGAGAAGGCCCGCGGGTGGTCCACGCGGCATGCACGCAGGGCCCTTCGAGGTGGCGCTGCTGGAATTCGTCGAGCAACCCGGCGCAGTCGTGCGTGACCGACGGAGTGCCGACCTCGTTCTGTCGGCTGGTAACGGTGATCCCCGCTTCCTGAGCACCCGGTACCCAGCGCGCGGTCGCCCTGGCAGGTCTTCGAGCACTTAGCCGCCCTGGCGCAGCGGATGCACGCTAATGGTGAGTCGGCGAGCACGATTGCCAACGCCCTCGGTGTGAGCCGGGCGACGGTATACCGCGTCTTGGCTGAACAGAGGGCTGAGGGCGATTGAGAGGATGCTGCGCCGCTCTCGCGTCGGACACGCGACTCGCGCAACTCAACTAGGGTGTTCGAGTTCGGTTTGGGCCTGGTCGATTTGGTCGTATGCGTACGTGACCATCGCGTTGGTGGTCATCGTCTCACCCTTGCGGGCAAGCGATTCGTAGGTCGCCTTGCCGAGCACATCGCGCGGATCGCGTCCTCTGCATCACCACGGACGCGGGACGGCGCCACTGCCGGAGTATCCGCTTCATTGACGCGCGGCCGGTAAGCCTTGCAGCGGGGCGGTGAGGCCGTCGCGGAGCCCCTGGCGGATCATCCGATCTGGGCTGTTGGCCGGTGCGGTCGGTGGGCAGTCGTAGTGCAAAACGCTGAACGGGCCGGGGTTGGGGCGGACCGGGTTGGTGCTGAATGAGTTCGCATCGGCGATGGCCGGTGCTGCTCCCACAACCCACGGGCCGAGAACGATAGCTCCGCTGATCAGCGTTTTGGTGATCAGATTCGTGATGGACATTGTGACTCTCCTTTTATTTCCTGGTGAAATTTCTGAGTGCGGTGAGCACTGCCCACCTGGGCGATGGCGACCCACACTGTGATTCATGCTTTTGATGGTTTGCCGTCCCGCGCACGGCCTGGCGCAGCCAGCGTGTGTCAGAGGTGTTGTCGTGCAACACCCACCCCGAGTAGAGCGGGCCGAGGTTGCCACCGAACGTGTAGCAGAGCCGTCGCGCCGGCCTGGCTTTATCGCGTTGGACTTAATGACATCCAGCTGTCTTACAACGTGTCTCGAATGTCAACCAATGATCGAGAACTAGTTCGGGTGGCAACCGTCTCAGGCTTTAGCGTTTTCCGACTTGACCATCCACGCCTGCTTCTCCAAATCAGCAATGATCGAGTGGAGTAGATCGGCGGTCGACGGGTCGGCGGCGTCGACGTCATCGTGAACCGCCCGCACAGTGTCCACTGTGGCGTAGATCAGCGTAGTGATCGCATCGACGATTTCGATGGTGCTGAGCAGACCCGGTGCGATAGTGGGGACGGACGTGGTCGCTGCCACCGTGTCGGAGCGTCCATCGGGAATTGCGTCAAGGGCCCGCATGCGCTCGGCGATTGTGTCTGCGGCTTCGCGCGCGATGTCGACGATATCGTCGAGCTGTAGGTGCAGGTCTCGGAAGTTGGTCCCCACCAGGTTCCAGTGCGCTTGCTTGCCCTGCAGGTGCAGTTCGATCAAGTCAACGAGTACTTTCTGCAGGCTCTGCGCCAAGCGGTCCGACGCTCGGAAAGTCTGCACCTCGTCGGCGTCACGACGGTGGGTCGGCAGCAAGGTTGTCATGGTGTTCCTCTCGGTGATGTGACCCGGTGCGTGTCTCGTGCGCCTCAGGATTAGTTGCTTGCGTGAGCAAGTTTATAGTTGCTTGCGCGCTCAAGCAATGTGAAAGGGAACACAAACCGTATAGTTGCTCGCGCGAACATGCACTGCGTATCTTTGGCTCATGGCGGCTAGCAAGGCGGGGAAGAAGCCGCCGTCCACGATGGCGGACGGGGGCACCCCGATTAACGTGGGCGAGTTCAAGGTGATTCGCGCGCTTCACCCTGCGTTCGTGGCCATGATGAGGCGGATCGATACCGACCTGCAACGCGAGCATCACATGTCGCACGCGGAATATATCGCGCTGATGTTCTTATCCGAGGCGCCCAACCGCACCTTAGGGCTAAGCGAATTGGCGCACCGCTGCCAGCAATCGTTAAGCGCGATCAGTCGCACCGTTGGTCGGATGGAGGCTCAAGGTTTGGTCCGGCGCGAAAAGTCAGACCACGACGCGCGGGCCTACAACGCTACCCTCACTGATGCCGGGCTCACCCGGCTGCAGCAAGCCACTCCCGGCCACGTCGACAGCCTGCGCCGCCATCTATTCGATCATCTCGACGGCGTTGACCTCGACGTGCTTGCTGATGCATTCGAACGCATCGCCGTCGCTGCCAGTGGCGACGCTCATGTGGTGCCCGGTCGCCCGTCCTCAGACACGCCGATAGGGAAACTCATCAGCAATTGAAGGAACTCAGCAAGTTGCGCGAATCATCGCCACCACGCGCGTGTACGTGACAGACGCACTCCCACCTAGCATCGGCCATCATGGCGCTCCTGGTGTGGGGCAGCGGCCAGGAGTAGGCCCGGAGCGGCGGATCAGAGGTATTCAGCCAACGCTTGCTGGCATTTTGCTCGATACACCTCTGGCCGTCCCTTGTGGACACGCGCATTGGAGGCGCTGTAGTGCGGAACTTTCACAACTCGCGAATCCGCGGGTAATGACCCGGAAAGCGCCTTGTAGGTCTTGTCACCCAGGCACACGAACAACTGGTCTGGTTCCCCAAGTAGGGACACTTCCTGCATGAAGGCTTCGACATCCCTATGAACCGCCCCGGTGAGTTCGGAGACTTTCTGATTTGAGGACTCAGCCGGCGACTGGTCTTCGTTGTTGAGCGTAGTAGGCCGTCTCCAGTTCGACTGGTGGGATGTCGCCGCAGTATTGGTAGAGGCGGCTGTGGTTGAACCAGTGGACCCACCGGGCGGTGGCCAGTTCGACGTCGTCGATGGTGCGCCAGGGTTTGCCGGGTTTGATCAGCTCGGTCTTGTACAGGCCGTTGATTGTCTCGGCGAGCGCGTTGTCATAAGAGCTGCCGACCGCCCCGACCGAGGGCTGGATGCCAGCCTCGGCAAGCCGCTCGCTGAACCGGATCGGCGTATACTGAGACCCTCTATCCGTATGGTGGACAACATCTTTCAGATCCAGCACACCTCCTTGCTGGCGGGTCCAGATGGATTGCTCGATGGAGTCGAGGACCATCGAGGTGGTCATCGTAGCGGCGACTCGCCAGCCCAGGATCCGGCGGGCATAGGCGTCGGTGACGAACGCGACGTAAGCGAACCCCGACCACGTCGACACGTAGGTGAGGTCTGCCACCCACAGTCGGTTCGGGGTCGGCGGACCGAACCGGCGCTGGACAAGATCAGCTGGCCGGGCCTCGGTTGGGTCGGCGATCGTGGTCTTCTTGGTCTTGCCGCGCACCGCCCCGGCCAGGTCGAGTTCGGCCATCAGCCGTTCCACGGTGCAGCGGGCCACCGGGATCCCCTCGCGGTTCAGGGCCAGCCACACCTTGCGGGCACCGTAGACGCCGTAATTGGCGGTGTGAACCCGCACGATCTCGCGCTTGAGGACCTCGTCACGGCCCTGGCGGCGACTGGGCTCGCGATGGACCTGGTCGTAGAAGGTCGATGGGGCGACCGGCACACCCAGCTTGGTCAACTGTGCGCAGATCGACTCGACACCCCACCGCAGACCGTCAGGACCGTCTCGGTGGCCCTGATGCTCGGCGATGAACCGGGTGATTAGTGCGCTGGCCGGTCGAGTTCGGCCGCGAAGAAAGCCGACGCGGTCTTCAAAATCGCGTTGGCCCTTCGCAATTCGGCGACTTCCCGCCTGAGCTTCTTCAGCTCAGCGGACTCCTCGCTTGTCGTACCAGGTCGTGAGCCGGCATTAATCTGGGCCTGGCGCACCCACTTGCGCACCGTCTCGGCCGTGCCAACCCCGAGCAGCCGGGCGACCTCACAGATCGCCGCCCACTCCGAATCGTGCTGATCACTGATCTCGACGACCATCCGCACAGCCCGCTCCCGCAGCTCTGGGGGGTAACGTCTCGACGTCCTCTCTGACATGACTCCAACCTTCCCAAGAAGTGGAGTCTGAACCATCCCGCGTTTGATGCGCACCTCCTTCCTTGGGAAGGTGCATGTCATGCCGAGCAAGTACGACCCGCAGACGCGGGCCAAGGCGGTCCGTCTGGTGTTGGAGCACCGTGCTGACTACCCAAGTGAGTGGGCGGCGATCACGGCGGTGTCCAAGCGGTTGGGGATGACGGCCGAGACGCTGCGTAGTTGGATCCGTCAGCAGCAGGTCGACGACGGTGATCGTGACGGTGTCTCCTCGGCGGCGGCCGCTGAGATCCGCGCCCTCAAGCGGCGCAACGCCGAGCTCGAGCAGACGATCGAAATCCTCAAGGCGGCAACGTCTTTCTTCGTGCGGGAGAGCGACCCGCGCAACCGCCGCTGACCAGTTCGGTCTGCGAGTTCATCGCCAAACACAGGCACCGCTTCGGGGTCGCTCCGATCTGCCGCGTGCTCACCGAGCACGGTGTGCCGATCGCCCCACGCACCTTCTACGCCTGGGTCAAGCGGGCACCGTCGAAGCGAGCCCTGTGGGACGCCACCATCAGCGAGGTCTTGGCCGGCTACTACGAACCCGATGAGCACGGCCGGCGCAAGCCCGAGTCGCTGTACGGGTCGGTGAAGATGTGGGCACATCTGCAGCGCAAAGGCATCCCGGTGGCGAAGTCCACGGTGGAACGCCTGATGCGCCGAAACGGGTGGCAGGGCGTACGCCGCCAGAAGGCCGTGCGCACCACGATCGCCGACCCGGCGGCGGTGAGGCCACCGGATCTGGTGGATCGCCAGTTCGGGGTGGGCGCACCCAACCAGCTGCTCGTTGCGGACTTCACCTACGTCAAGCTCGTCACGGGGGTGTTCGTCTACGTCGCATTCGTCATCGACGCCTACGCCGGGGCGATCGTGGGATGGGAGGCCTGCGCCTCCAAGCAGACCCAGTTCGTCGAATCGGCGATCCGTCAGGCCGTCGCATTGCGGTCGCGTCAGGGTCACCCGATCGAGGACGCCATCCACCACAGCGACGCAGGATCGCAGTACACCAGCGTGAGATTCGGTGAAACACTTGCCCTTTCGGGCATCCGACCCTCGGTCGGCAGTGTCGGCGATGCCTATGACAATGCTCTGGCCGAGACCACGATCGGACTCTACAAGACTGAGTGCATCCGGCCTGATTCCCCGTTCCGTCGCGGGCCGCTCACCACGGTCGGTGACGTCGAGTACATCACCGCCGACTACGTCGCCTGGTACAACCAGCAGCGCCTCATGCACCGCCTCGGCCGAGTCCCACCCGCCGAAGCCGAAGCCCAGTACTATTCCCAACACGTGACCGACCAACCGGCCGGCTCACAGAACCCCGAGGGTGCATGAAACCCGGGATGCTTCAGTCTCCGGACATTCCGGGGCGGTTCACAGCCGCCAGCTTGGCGGTGTCGGCGGGTGGGAACGTTCTTGCGCTCGCGAGGATGCTCGGTCACGAAGACCCGAGCCTTACACTGCGGACATACGCTGACCTGTTTGACTCCGACCTGGATGCACTGGCTGATGTGCTGGACCAGCACCGCACGGCGGCGCTGGAACCCTCAACTGCCAACAACGACAGTGAAACTGATGGGAAAAACGTACCGAGTACGCTGCCGCAAACTGCCTAATGTCTTCCGTGAGCCTGTTACCAGGCTCTACGAGTCGGGGTGGCGGGATTCGAACCCACGGCCTCTTCGTCCCGAACGAAGCGCGCTACCAAGCTGCGCCACACCCCGCTTGAAGCTTCGACAGCCTATCGCACCGGGGCATGGGGTGGCCAAACCGCGGTGCGCCGGGTCACTTCCAGGAGCAGGATCGCTCGAACTCCACCAGCGCCTCGGCCGGGCCGGCCGGATCGAGCCCCTGCGCGGCGACCCACTCGTCGCTGAAGTAGGTGTCCCGGTAGCGGTCGCCGCTGTCGGCGAGCAGCGTGACCACCGAGCCGCTGCGGCCCTCGGCGACCATCTCGGCGAGCAGGCCGAAAGCGCCCCACAGGTTGGTGCCCGTCGACGGCCCCACCCGCCGTCCCAGCACCGCGCTGACATGCCGGGCGGCCGCGATCGACGCCGCGTCCGGCACCGCCACCATCCGGTCGACCACGCCGGGCAGGAACGACGGCTCCACCCGCGGCCGGCCGATGCCCTCGATGCGCGACGAGGTGGGCATCACGATGTCGTCGCGGTCCTCGGCGTAGGCGGGGAAGAACGCGGAGTTCTCCGGGTCGACGACGCATAACCGGGTGGCGTGCCGCCGATAGCGGATGTAGCGCCCGATCGTGGCGCTGGTTCCGCCGGTGCCCGCCCCGACCACGATCCATTCCGGGACGGGGTGTTCCTCGTCGCCCATCTGCTCGAAGATCGACTCGGCGATGTTGTTGTTGCCCCGCCAGTCGGTCGCTCGTTCGGCGTTGGTGAACTGGTCCAGGTAGTGCCCCCCGGTTTCGCGGGCGACCCGCTCGGCCTCGGCGTAGACCTCGCTGGAGCTTTGCACGAAATGGCAACGGCCGCCGTGGGCTTCGATCAGCGCCACCTTCGACGTGCTCGTCGCCGCCGGCATCACGGCGACGAACGGCAGGCCCAGCAGGGCCGCGAAATAGGCCTCCGACACCGCCGTCGAACCCGACGACGCCTCGACCACCGTCGTGCCCTCGTCGATCCAGCCGTTGCACAGCGCGTAGAGGAACAACGACCGGGCCAACCGGTGTTTGAGACTGCCGGTGATGTGCGTGGTCTCGTCCTTGAGGTACAGCGCGACCTGAGCGTCGGGGCCGCCCGCGCACCACGCCGCGGGCAGCGGATAGCGAAGCAGATGCGTGTCGGCGCTACGGCGGGCGTCGGCCTGAATCAGCCGGATCGCGTTGTCTGTCCAGCACCGTGAGCGGCTGCGCACCGCAATCCGGGTCTGGCCGGTCAACGCACCGAAGCTGTTGGCTGCGAACGGCTCAGGTCACTGGCCGCGTCACGGTCGCCCATCGGGGTCGCGATCAAGGTCAACAGGGTCGCCTCCGGCCGGCAGCAGAATCGCACCGGCGCGAACGGCGAGGTTCCCATCCCGGCGGAGACATGCAACCGCATGTGCGCGCCCCAGCGGGACGGCCCCTTGGCGCGAGAGCGGTCCAGCCCGCAGTTGGTGACCAGTGCGCCGTAGAACGGCAGGCACACCTGACCGCCGTGGGTGTGACCGGCCATCACCAGCTGATAGCCGTCGGCGGCGAAGCGGTCCAGCACCCGGGGCTCGGGCGAATGTGTCAGTCCCAGCCGCAGATTCGCCGCCGGGCTCGCCGGGCCCGCGATGGTTTCGTAGCGGTCCCGGTCGATGTGCGGGTCGTCCACGCCCGCGGCGGCGACGTGCAGGCCCGCCACCTCGAACTCGCGCCGGGTGTGGGTGAGGTCGAGCCAGCCGCGCTCGGTGAACGCCGCCCGCAGGTCCTGCCAGGGCAGCGGCTCGCCGCGGACCCGGTGCGACGGGTTGGTCACGTAGTTCAGCGGGTTCTTCAGGCGCGGCGCGAAGTAGTCGTTGCTACCGAACACGAACACACCCGGCCGCGACAGCAGATCGCCCAGGGCCTGGATGACCGACGGCACGGCCTTCGGGTGGGCCAGGTTGTCGCCGGTGTTGACCACCAGGTCCGGTTCCCAGCCGGCCAACTCGCGCAGCCACGCCTGTTTGCGGCGTTGGCCGGGCGTCATGTGGAGATCGCTGATATGCAGCACGCGCAGCGGTGTCGAGCCCGGGGTCAACACGGGCATGGTGATCTCGCGCAGGACGAACGCGTTCCGCTCGATGACCGCGGCGTAACCGAGGCCGGCGACGCTCGTACCGAGCGCGGCGGCGCCGGCACGTATCAGGACGGGCAAAACATCAGCCATGCTGGCAGCCTACTGCCGGCCGCGGACCGGCAGCGTATCTCTTGGATTACGGCGTCTACGGAGGTGGCTGACCGGGCGCGGGCGGCGGGGGCGCCAGCAGCGGAATCGTGATCGGCGGCAGCCCTGGAATCTCGACGACCTGCGAGCCGACTGGCGGCGGTGCCCCTTCCGGTGGCGGCGGCGGCGCGGGCGGGATGCCGTTACTGACCTGGATGGTGATGATCGACCCCGGAATCGTTGCGCCGCTGGGGGTTGTCCCGACCACCTCGCCCTGCTTTGCGCTGCTGTTGACGAAGCTGTTCTGGTCGGCGACCTGGAAGCCCGCCTCCTTGATGCGCTGCCGTGCCGCGTCGATGTCCAGGCCGGCCACGCTGGGCACCCTGGACCCGGGTGCCCCGTCGACATAGCGAGGGTCGGTGGGCGGCAACTGCACCGGCCCGAAATTGGTGGCGATCGGCTTCATCGCGGTAAACCACGTGCGCGCGGGTTCATTACCGCCGTACAGGTCGCCCTCGCCGCAGTGGCGCAGCGGAGAAGAGCACAGATCGGTGGGGTTGGGGGAGTCGTCGTAGATGTAGTTGGCCGCCGCGTAATGGTTGGTGAAGCCCACGAAGCCCGACGAGCGGTGCGCCTCGGTGGTGCCCGTCTTGCCGGACACCGGCAGGTCCCAGCCCGCCGCGCTGGCCGAACCCGCCGCCGTGCCGCCGCCCAACGCGTCCTTGCTCATCGCGTTGGCCAGCGTGTTCGCCAGACCGTCGGGCACCACCTGGTCGCAGGTCTCGGTGGTCACGGCGACCTCGTTGCCCTTGCGGTCGACCAGCTTGTCGATCGGGTTGGGTGGGCACCAGGTGCCCCCCGAGGCGAGGGTGGCCGCGACGTTGGACAGCTCCAGCGCGTTCACCTCGATCGGGCCCAACGTGAACGAGCCGATGTTCTGCCGTTTGACGAAGTCGGCCAGGCTCTCGTTGCTGTCGGGGTTGTAGTCGCGGGCCGTGCCGGGGTCGGCGTAGGACCGCAGCCCGAGCTTGATCGCCATGTCGACCGTGCGTGTCACGCCGACCTGTTGGATCAGCTTGGCGAACGCGGTGTTTGGCGAGGTGGCCAACGCGTCGGTGACGTTCATCGACCCGCGGTAATTACCGGCGTTGACCACGCACCAGTTGTCCTTCGGGCAGCCCTTGGCCCCGCCGCTACCCATGCCCTTCGCCTGGAAGCGGCCGGGCACCTCGAGGATGGCGTTGGTGCCCATCCCCATGTCCAGGGCCGCGGCCGTGGTGAAGATCTTGAAGACGGACCCCGCACCGTCGCCGACCAGCGAGAACGGCTGTGGGCGCATGGTTTGACCGGCGTCGACGTCGAGCCCGTAGGTGCGGTTGCTGGCCATCGCCATCACCTTGTGCGACGTCTTGCCGGGCTGGATCACGCTCATCACGCTCGAGATCCCCGGGAGCGTCGGGCTGGCGAATTTGTCGATGGCCGTCTTGACCGGGATCTGCACGTCGGGGTCCAGCGTCGTCTTGATCAGGTAGCCGCCCCGGGCCACCTGTTCCTTGCTGATCCCGGCCCGGGAGAGGTACTCCTGGACGTAGTCGCAGAAGAAGGCGCGATCGCCCGCCGCGATGCAGCCGCGGGGGAGCTCGTTGGGCTGCGGCAGGATTCCCAGGGGCGTGGCCTTGGCCGCGCGCAGCGCATCGGCCTCCTGCGGGATGTTCTCGATCATGGTGTCCAGCACCAAGTTTCGCCGCGCCAGCGCACCGTCGGGATTGATGTACGGGTTGAGCGCACTGGTCGACTGCACCATGCCCGCCAGCAGCGCCGCCTGCTGCCAGTTCAGGTCGGACGCGTTGATGCCGAAGTAGGTTTGGGCGGCGTCCTGCACGCCGAACGACCCGTTGCCGAACGAGACCAGGTTCAGATACCGGGTCAGGATTTCGGGCTTGGTGAAGGTTTTGTCCAGCGTCAGCGCCATGCGGATCTCGCGCAGCTTGCGGGCCGGGGTGGTCTCCACCGCCGCGCGCTTCTCGGCGTCGGTTTTCGCGGTCACCAGCAGTTGGTAGTTCTTGATGTACTGCTGCTCGATGGTCGAGCCACCGCGGGTGTCCACGTCACCGCGCGCGTAGCCGGCCAGCCCGGTCAGGGTGCCTTTCCAGTCGACCCCGTTGTGTTCGGCGAACCGCTTGTCCTCGATGGACACGATCGCCAGCTTCATCGTGTTGGCGATCTTGTCGCTGGGCACCTCGAAGCGGCGCTGCGAATACAGCCAGGCGATGGTGTTGCCCTTGGCGTCGACCATCGTCGACACGGCCGGCACCTCGCCCTCGAGCAGCTGGGCCGAGCCGTTGGTGACCACTTCCGAGGCCCGATTGGACACCAGGCCTATTCCGCCGGCGAAGGGAAACAGCAGGGCTGTGGCGACCACACTGGCCAACAAACAGAGCCCCGCAAGCTTGAGGATCGTGAGCGCGGCCGGGGGGCGGTCTGACATGGCTACTACAGTAGCGGCCCTCAGTCACGTCGCCACGCTGCGCGTTCGCTCAAAAATTGCGTCGTTTCGCGATCGGGGGCGGCCCGCCCGAATTTGCAGTCGCGTCACAGGTCAGAAGTGCAGCGGAGTGTGCAAGATCACTTTTCGGCTATCGTCCGGTACGAGACGGCACGCCCGTCCCAAAAAAAGCGTTATCGGACTGTTGCGCAATTGGCACCTGACCACCTAACTTAGACACACGGTGAGATTCAGGTAACACCGATGTACATAGTGTGGCGTAGATCGCTAGGTGAGGATCTGCACCCCAGGAGGGCGGCCGTGACGGGCGGCCGGTAGGGAAGGGAACAGTTCGTGTCACCAATACGGCCGGCGGCGCGCAGGACAAACATTGCAGCCGCACAAGGGATACTTCGCAGTGTCGATGCCGAAGAACGGATCGCTTGGGTCTCCAGGGCGCTATGCCGGACCACCGATCCCGACGAACTGTTTGTCCGCGGAGCGGCCCAGCGTAAGGCGGCAGTGATCTGCCGGCATTGCCCGGTGATGCAGGAATGCGGAGCAGACGCGCTGGACAACAAGGTCGAGTTCGGGGTGTGGGGCGGCATGACCGAGCGGCAGCGCCGCGCCCTGCTCAAGCAGCACCCCGAGGTGGTGTCCTGGGCGGACTTCTTCGACAAGAAGCGTGGCCGCAGCGTCAGCTGATCCAGCGGTTCGACCGGGCCCCTGGCACAAGGGCCCGTCGCCTCGTCACCGAGGTGGCCAGACGGGCCAGTTCCTCAGCGGGCCGTTGCCCGGCCCGCCTCGTCACCGAGGTGGCCAGACGGGCCGGTTCCTCAGCGGGCCGTTGCCCGGCCCGCCTCGTCACCGACCGAAGTGATTTGATCGGCGAGCGCCCGCAGCGCCTCCAAGTCCGAGACATCGAACGGCAGCGACGGAACGCCGATGACCGGCACATGCGGATGGGCTCCGGTGAACCGGGAAAGCAATCTGATCTCCCGCTTGGCGGTCTGCGCACGGTCGGCGTGAATCTTCAACACCGCCGAGGCCAGCGACGCCGCTTCGGAGTCGGCATCATGATCCAGCATTTCGCTGCCGTCGATCGCGCGCTCGGCCGGCAGGGAGCACAGCGGCGGATGGGTGCGGTTCAGAACCAGCCCCGCGAGCGGCATCCCCTCCTGCGACAGCCGGTCGACGAAAAAGGCCGCCTCGCGCAGCGCGTCGGGCTCGGCCGCCGACACCACAACGAACTGCGTCCCACGCCTTTTCAGCAGCGCATAGGTGCGATCGGCTTTTTCGCGAAACCCGCCGAAGGTGGCGTCCAGCGACTGCACGAACGCTGCGGCATCGCCGAGCATCTGTGAACCCAGGATCGTGGACATCGCCTTCATCGCCAAACCCATTGCGCCGGTGACCAACCGGCCGATGCCCCGGCCCGGCGCCAGCAATAGCCGCCACAATCGGCTGTCCATGAAGCTGCCCAGCCGCTTCGGCGCGTCCAAAAAGTCCAGTGCGTTGCGCGACGGCGGGGTGTCGACGACCACCAGGTCCCAGCGATCCTCGGCCAGCAGCTGGCCCAGCTTCTCCATCGCCATGTACTCCTGCGTACCGGCGAGTGAACTGGCGACGGTCTGATAGAACTGGTTGTCCAGAATCGCTTGTGCGCGACCGGGTCCCGAGTACTGGACCACCATCTCGTCGAAGGTGCGGCGCATGTCGAGCATCATCGCGTGCAGCTCGCCGGGAACCTCCGCGGCCAGCGGGACCCGTTGCGGCGTGTTACCGAGGTCGCTGACGCCCAGTGCCTGGGCCAGCCGCTTGGCCGGGTCGATGGTCAACACGCAGACATTGCGCCCGTATTCGGCGGCGCGCAGCGCGATCGCGGCCGCGGTAGTGGTCTTGCCCACCCCGCCCGCGCCGCAGCACACCACCACACGATTGGTTGTGTCGGCCAGGATCGCGGCCATATCAAGCGGTGTGGGCGTGGTGCTCATCGAACCCCCTGCTGGGCAAGTGATTCCGACAGCTCATAGAGGCTGCCGAGGTCGACCCCGTCGGAAATCGCTGGTAGTTCCAGTCGCGACACCTTCAGCGCATCGAGCTGTTGGGCGATATCGGCGCGCGTGGCGACGACCGTCGCATGCTCGATGGTCTCCGTCAGCAGGCCCGCGAAGTCCTTGTCGTTCAGGGTGATTCCGGACTTTTCCAGTCCGGCTCGCACCGAATCCGCGTCGACGTCTCCCTCCGCGGCCTTCGCCAGATCGGCCGGCTGCAGGTACGAGGGAATGTTGCGGTTGACGATCACACTGCCGATCGGCAGCTGCATCTCGGCAAGCTCCTCGATCGCTTCCAGCGTTTCCTGGACCGGCAACGCCTCGAGCAGGGTGACCAAGTGAATGGCCGTCTGCTCGGAATGCAGCAGCTTCACCACGCCGTCGGCCTGCGAATGCACCGGGCCGCCCTTGGCCAGATCGGACACGGCTTTGGTGACATCGAGAAAACGCGCGATCCGCCCGGTGGGCGGGGCGTCCACCACGATCGCGTCATAGACCGGAAGCCGATTCTTGTCGACGCGGATCACCGTCTCCTTGATCTTGCCGGTCAGCAGCACGTCACGAAGACCCGGCGCGATCGTCGTCGCGAACTCGATCGCGCCGATCCGGCGCATCGCCCGGCCCGCGATGCCCAGGTTGTAGAACATGTCGAGGTATTCCAGGAAGGCGGCCTCGATGTCGATCGCCAGGGCATTGACCTGACCGCCGCGTTCGGCGGTCGCGATCTTCACCTCCTGATACGGCAGGGGGGGCACATCGAAGAGTTGCGCAATCCCTTGGCGGCCCTCGACTTCCACGAGCAAGACCTTGCGGCCCCCGGCGGCCAGGGTCAGGGCCAGCGCGGCCGCGATGGTCGACTTCCCCGTTCCGCCTTTGCCGGTCACAATATGTAAACGGGCCTTCGTCAAGCGCGCCGGCCAGCCGACGGCAGCTCCGCCGCTCGATGTGGTTGCCACCTTCGCATGCTAGCCCGACCGGGACTCGGGCTGGCCGGAGCGGTTCACCTGCGAGCGATAAGCTCGCGGCATGAGCCAACCGACCGCATGGGAGTACGTCACGGTCCCGCTGCTGACGCATGCCACCAAACAGATCCTCGACCAATGGGGCGCCGACGGCTGGGAGCTGGTGTCCGTGCTGCAGGGTCCGACCGGCGAGCAGCACGTCGCGTATCTGAAGCGCCCCAAGTAAGGGGTCGGGTCCGATGAGTGCTTCGGCCCGGCTCGGGCAGCTCGGCCTCGCGCTTCCGGAGGTGGTTGCGCCGCTGGCCGCCTATGTGCCGGCGGTGCGCACCGGCAATCTGGTCTACACCGCGGGCCAGCTCCCGATGGAGGCCGGAAAGCTGTTGGCTACCGGCAAGGTCGGGGCCGACGTCAGCCCGGACCAGGGCAAGGCGATGGCGCGGACCTGCGCGCTCAACGCGTTGGCTGCCGTCAACTCGCTGGTCGGTATCGACGCGGTGACGCGGGTGGTGAAGGTCGTCGGGTTCGTCGCGTCGGCGCCCGGTTTCAACGGTCAGCCAGGAGTCATCAACGGGGCCTCCGAGCTGTTCGCCGAGGTGTTCGGCGAGCAGGGCGCGCACGCGCGTTCGGCGGTCGGGGTTTCCGAGCTGCCACTGGATGCGCCGGTGGAAGTGGAGCTGATCGTCGAGGTCGGCTGACGCCCGTGACCCAGGCCGCCGAGCCGCTGACCCATCCCGCATACGCCAAGTTGCGGGCGGTCACCGAGACCGCGTCGGTCCTGTTGGCCGATAACCCCGGATTGCTGACGCTGGAGGGCACCAACACCTGGGTGTTGCGCGGCCCGCGCAGCGACGAGCTGGTCATCGTGGACCCCGGACCCGACGACGACGAGCACATCGCGCGGATCGCCGCGCTGGGCCGTATTGCCCTGGTCCTGATCAGCCACCGGCACAGCGATCACACCGACGGCATCGACAAGCTGGTCGAGCTGACCGGCGCGACCGTCCGCTCGGCGGGCAGTGGTTTTCTGCGCGGCCTCGGCGGTGAGCTGACCGACGGCGAGGTGATCCATGCCGCGGGCCTCGAGATCAAGGTCATGGCCACCCCAGGGCACACCGCCGACTCGCTGTCCTTCCTGCTCGACGATGCCGTGTTGACCGCCGATACTGTGCTGGGCCGCGGCACGGCCGTCCTCGACAAGGAGGACGGCAGCCTGACCGACTACCTGGAATCGTTGCGGCGGCTGCGCGGCCTGGGCCGGCGGACGGTGTTGCCCGGGCACGGCCCGGACCTGCCCGATCTGGAAAGCGTCGCGCAGGGCTATCTCGCGCACCGGCGGGAGCGCCTGGGCCAGGTGCGTTCGGCGTTACGCGAGCTGGGGGAGGACGCCGGCGCGCGCCGCATCGTTGAACACGTCTATGTCGATGTCGACGAGAAGCTCTGGGATGCCGCCGAGTGGTCGGTGCAGGTGCAGCTGAATCACCTGCGCTCATCGCCGGCGTAACTCTGGTCGCGCGGGCCGCTCCTGCCCCAAGAGTCCCGGCTCGGGAGACGCATGGTCCTTCTGAAATGCGCTAACGCCGGCGCTAGCACGTCGTGAAGTCGCCTATTGGTTCCCTGACGGTGCCCATGTGACAGGTGTGGCACGGGGCTAACCAGTTGACCGCCCGTGCTTCGCGCGCGCTTGAGCGGATTGCTCGACTCCTCTTCGGTCCGCTACGCGGCCCGCATCGTCGTCAAGCTACCTCGCTCGGCGGGCCAGCCGCTCGGAGTCCGAGATCAGCACGCTCTTGCCCTCCAGGCGGATCCAGCCGCGGTGGGCGAAGTCGGCCAACGCCTTGTTCACCGTCTCCCGGGACGCCCCGACCAGCTGCGCGATTTCTTCCTGCGTCAGGTCGTGGGTGACCCGCATCGCGCCGCCCTCCTGGGTGCCGAACCGCTGCGCAAGCTGCAGCAGCTGCTTGGCCACCCGGCCGGGCACGTCGGTGAAGATGAGGTCGGCCAAGTTGTTGTTGGTGCGGCGCAGGCGTCGGGCCAGCACCCGCAACAGCTGCTCGGCGATCTCGGGACGATCGGCGATCCAGGCCCGTAGCGCGTCGCGGTCCATCGACACCGCGCGCACCTCGGTGATGGTGGTGGCGCTCGACGTCCGCGGGCCCGGGTCGAAGATCGACAATTCGCCGAACATGTCCGACGGGCCCATGATCGTCAGCAGGTTCTCGCGTCCATCGGGCGAACGGCGACCGATCTTCACCTTCCCCGAGACGATGATGTACAGCCGATCGCCGGGTTCACCCTCGGCGAAGACCGTGTGTCCACGGGGGAAGTCGACGGGTTGCAGCTGCTTGGTCAGCGCTGTGACTGCGCCGGGTTCAACCCCTTGGAAGATTCCTGCCCTTGCCAGGATCTCGTCCACGTTGCCTCTTCAACTTTCCCAGAAAAATTAGTGTGATACGGGCAGGCTAACCCCTTGCTCGCGTGACGAGTCTAGAGGTACGCCAGTGTGTCTAACGTGCCAACGCTACACACGATTGGCGTGTCGAGGTGCCTTAAACTGCGGATTGACGTGCGAATGGCCGTGTATCCGGGTTGGCAATGTCAGCTCGTCGCGGTCAACGAAGCCGATCGCAAACGACGGCGCGGCGTGACGCGGCCCGCCGCCGCGCCCGTTCGCCGGGGCCTCGGCCAGCTGCTGAATCTCGCGCCGATGCAGGTATTCCAGCGCCTCCGGCATGCCTTCGGACGCCAGCGTGTGCATGTCCACACCGCCGGCACGTTCGAGGAACTCATCGACGTCGGCCACCGCCAAGGTGTCCGGGGCCAGCTCGGACTCGATCCGCCCAAGACCCAGCGCCGCCAGCATCAGCAGCGCCGGAACACCGGCCACCAGCAACCACGACACCAGAAGAGTAAACATGGCCTTGAATCAACACCGGGTCTCAGCGAGATCACGAAATCAGTACTCTGTCGTAGGTGACAGCGGCTAAGTCGTCCGGGCGTTCGAAATCGACTCCGGCCCCGCCCGGCGGCGGTGATGCCCGGCGCTGGTCCGAAGAAACCCGAGTCGGCTTGGTGCGACGGGCGCGGCGGATGAATCGTGCACTGGCACAGGCGTTTCCGGACGCACACTGCGAGCTGGACTTCACCACGCCGCTGGAACTGACCGTCGCCACGATCCTTTCGGCGCAGAGCACCGACAAGAGGGTCAATCTGACGACGCCGGCACTGTTCAAGCGGTATCCGTCGGCGCTGGATTACGCGCAGGCCAACCGCGACGAGCTGGAAAACCTCATCCGTCCGACCGGATTTTTCCGCAATAAGGCGTCCTCGCTGATCGGCCTGGGGCAGGCCCTCGTCGAACGGTTCGACGGCGAGGTGCCGTCGACCATGGCCGAACTGGTCACGCTGCCCGGAGTGGGACGCAAGACGGCCAACGTCATCCTGGGCAACGCGTTCGGGATCCCCGGCATCACCGTCGACACTCACTTCGCGCGGCTGGTGCACAGGTGGCGTTGGACCGCGGACAAGGATCCGGTCAAGATCGAGCACTCCGTCGGTGAGCTCATCGAACGCGGGGAGTGGACCATGTTGAGCCACCGGGTGATCTTCCACGGCCGCCGGGTGTGCCACGCGCGCAAACCGGCTTGCGGTGTCTGCCTGATCGCCAAGGACTGCCCCTCCTTCGGCCTGGGCCCCACCGAAGCGGCGCTGGCCGCGCCGCTGGTGAAGGGCCCGGAAACCGAGCACCTGCTCGCCCTGGCCGGCCTGTAAGCCAGCCCGCGACCGACGCGCACAGGGACCGCAATGCCGACGCTGACCCGGAAGGCTCGGTGGCACATTGCGATTCTGGCGGTGGTGGCGACGCTGATCGCGGCGCTGGTCGCCCAGCTGCGCGATGACTCAAGCACCACGGGGTCGCCCGCGAGCGGCCGGCCGGCGGCCGGCCGGGACCACCGCGACGCCGACACGCCCGCCGCGTTGGCGGGTCCGCGGCAACGCGCCAACCTGCCGCCGTGCCCTGGCGCCGGAAGCGGTCCGGGCCCCGAGGCGCTGCGCGGTGTGACGGCGGATTGCGCCGCCGACGGTTCGGTTGTCGACGTCGCCCGCGCGGTGGCCGGGCGCCGGGTCGTCCTCAACCTGTGGGCGTATTGGTGCGCGCCGTGCGCCGCCGAACTGCCCGCCATGGCCGAGTATCAACGTCGGGCCGGTTCGGACGTGACGGTGGTGACGGTGCATCAAGACGAGAACGAGACGGCCGCCCTGCTGCGGCTGGCCGAGCTCGGCGTGCGCCTGCCGACCCTGCAGGACGGTCGTCGCCGGGTCGCGGCCGCGCTGCGGGTGGCAAATGTGATGCCCGCGACGGTGGTTCTCCGGCCGGACGGTAGCGTTGCCCAGACGCTGCCACGAGCTTTCAACACTGCCGATGAGATCGCGGCTGCGATCGGCAACGACAGGGGATAAGCGGAAAAATTGAACCGACTGGAGGGGCCGTGAGTGCTGGGGGTTCACCCCTGCGGAATGGGGACCCCGCCCCCGCGCGCGGGACCGTTCCGCTGAGGCCTGACGCCAGCCCACCCTGGCTGCGTCCGCTGGTCGACAACGTCGATGACGTTCCCGACGCGGCCCGGCGCCGCCTGCCGGCCGACGTGCTGGCGATGATCACCGGCACGGCCGCATCGGCGGTCACGACGCTGCGCGGCGGCGGCCGCGAAGCCGCCGTCCTGGTGCTGTTCTCCGGTCCGCAGTCCGGGCCACCCGATGGCGGTATCCCCAACGACGCCGACCTGCTGGTCACTGTGCGGGCGTCGACCCTTCGCCACCACGCCGGTCAGGCGGCGTTTCCCGGCGGCGCCTCCGATCCCACCGACGACGGACCGGTGGGCACCGCGCTGCGCGAAGCCCGCGAGGAAACCGGGATCGACGTCAGCAGGCTGCATCCGCTGGCCACGATGGAGCGGATGTTCATCGCGCCGTCGCAGTTTCACGTCGTCCCGGTGCTGGCCTACTCGCCGGATCCCGGCCCGGTGGCCGTCGTCAATGAGGCCGAAACGGCGATCGTGGCCCGAGTTCCGGTGCGCGCCTTCATCAACCCGGCCAACCGGCTGATGGTCTACCGCGGCGACCTTGGGCGCCGGTGGGCCGGCCCGGCGTTTCTGCTCAACGAGATGCTGGTCTGGGGATTCACTGGCCAGGTGATCTCCGCGCTGCTCGACGTCGCCGGCTGGGCCCAGCCGTGGGACACCACCGACGAGCGGGAATTGGACGCGGCGATGGCGCTGGTCGGCGAAGGCGGGTCTCGATGAATTCCATGACCCCGTCGCAGTGGCTGGATGTCGCCGTCCTGGCGGTCGCCTTCATCGCGGCGATCTCGGGCTGGCGCTCGGGCGCGCTGGGCTCGTTGCTGTCGTTCGTCGGCGTGCTGCTCGGCGCGATCGCCGGGGTGCTGCTGGCACCCCACCTGGTCAGCCACATCGCCGCGCCGCGCGCGAAATTGTTTGCCGCACTGTTCTTGATCCTCGCGCTGGTCGTCATCGGCGAGGTCGCCGGTGTGGTGCTGGGACGCGCCGTCCGCGGCGCGATCCGCAGCCGTTCCATCCGGACGGTCGACTCTGTCATCGGGGTGGCGGTCCAGCTGGTCGTGGTGCTTACCGCGGCGTGGCTGTTGGCGACGCCGCTGACCCAGTCCAAGGACCAGCCCGAACTTGCCGCCGCGGTCCGCGGTTCGCGAGTGTTGGCCCAGGTCAACGAGCTGGCGCCGCCCTGGCTCAAGACGGTGCCCAAGCGACTTTCCGCGCTGCTGAACACCTCCGGTCTGCCCGCGGTGCTGGAGCCGTTCAGCCGCACCCCGGTCATTCCGGTCGCCTCTCCCGATCCCGAGCTGGCCGCCAATCCGGTGGTGCAGTCCACCGCGCCCAGTGTGGTCAAGGTCCGCAGCCTGGCCCCCAGCTGCCAGAAAGTGTTGGAGGGCAGCGGATTCGTGATCGCACCGGACCGGGTGATGACCAATGCGCACGTGGTGGCCGGTTCCAACAGTGTGCAGATCTACGCCAGCGGCAATCCCCTCGACGCCACCGTGGTGTCCTACGATCCGGCGGTCGACATCGCGATCCTGGCCGTCCCCAACTTGCCTCCGCCCCCTTTGACTTTTGCCCAGGCCGACGCGAAAACCGGTGCGAGCGTTGTGGTTCTGGGTTATCCGGGCGGCGGGAACTTCACCGCGACCCCGGCCAGGATCCGCGAACTCATCATGAACCATCCCGCGTTTGATGCGCACCTCCTTCCTTGGGAAGGTGCATGTCATGCCGAGCAAGTACGACCCGCAGACGCGGGCCAAGGCGGTCCGTCTGGTGTTGGAGCACCGTGCTGACTACCCAAGTGAGTGGGCGGCGATCACGGCGGTGTCCAAGCGGTTGGGGATGACGGCCGAGACGCTGCGTAGTTGGATCCGTCAGCAGCAGGTCGACGACGGTGATCGTGACGGTGTCTCCTCGGCGGCGGCCGCTGAGATCCGCGCCCTCAAGCGGCGCAACGCCGAGCTCGAGCAGACGATCGAAATCCTCAAGGCGGCAACGTCTTTCTTCGTGCGGGAGAGCGACCCGCGCAACCGCCGCTGACCAGTTCGGTCTGCGAGTTCATCGCCAAACACAGGCACCGCTTCGGGGTCGCTCCGATCTGCCGCGTGCTCACCGAGCACGGTGTGCCGATCGCCCCACGCACCTTCTACGCCTGGGTCAAGCGGGCACCGTCGAAGCGAGCCCTGTGGGACGCCACCATCAGCGAGGTCTTGGCCGGCTACTACGAACCCGATGAGCACGGCCGGCGCAAGCCCGAGTCGCTGTACGGGTCGGTGAAGATGTGGGCACATCTGCAGCGCAAAGGCATCCCGGTGGCGAAGTCCACGGTGGAACGCCTGATGCGCCGAAACGGGTGGCAGGGCGTACGCCGCCAGAAGGCCGTGCGCACCACGATCGCCGACCCGGCGGCGGTGAGGCCACCGGATCTGGTGGATCGCCAGTTCGGGGTGGGCGCACCCAACCAGCTGCTCGTTGCGGACTTCACCTACGTCAAGCTCGTCACGGGGGTGTTCGTCTACGTCGCATTCGTCATCGACGCCTACGCCGGGGCGATCGTGGGATGGGAGGCCTGCGCCTCCAAGCAGACCCAGTTCGTCGAATCGGCGATCCGTCAGGCCGTCGCATTGCGGTCGCGTCAGGGTCACCCGATCGAGGACGCCATCCACCACAGCGACGCAGGATCGCAGTACACCAGCGTGAGATTCGGTGAAACACTTGCCCTTTCGGGCATCCGACCCTCGGTCGGCAGTGTCGGCGATGCCTATGACAATGCTCTGGCCGAGACCACGATCGGACTCTACAAGACTGAGTGCATCCGGCCTGATTCCCCGTTCCGTCGCGGGCCGCTCACCACGGTCGGTGACGTCGAGTACATCACCGCCGACTACGTCGCCTGGTACAACCAGCAGCGCCTCATGCACCGCCTCGGCCGAGTCCCACCCGCCGAAGCCGAAGCCCAGTACTATTCCCAACACGTGACCGACCAACCGGCCGGCTCACAGAACCCCGAGGGTGCATGAAACCCGGGATGCTTCATCAAGTTGAGCGGACCTGACATCTATCGGGATCCGGCTCCGGTCACGCGTGACGTCTACACGATCAGAGCCAGTGTGGAGCAAGGCAATTCGGGTGGACCGCTGATTGATCTCGACGGTCACGTGCTCGGTGTGGTGTTCGGCGCAGCGGTCGACGATCCAGACACCGGGTTCGTGTTAACCGCCGACGAGGTCGCCAGTCAGCTCGCCAGGGTTGGAGACAGCCAACTCGTGGGCACCGGGTCCTGCGTCGGCTGAGCCGCCGGGCTCACCTCGCTCGGGTCAGGTGCACCTGCTCGAGAAATTTAGTCAGGTGCCTGTTGATTTCTTCGGGCGCCTCTTCGTGGCTGAAATGCCCTGCGCCCGCGATGGATACGTAGCGTCCTTGCGGCGCATAGCGCTGCGTACGGTCGACCGGGTCGGCCAGCACATAGGGATCCGCCTCGCCGCGCAGGTGTAGCAGCGGCACGCTGAGCTGCTGGCTCATCGACCTCATGAAGCGTCGGCCTTCATCACGCAGTTGGCTGCGCACGGCCCAACGCTGGTATTCCAATGCGCTGTGCGCGGCCGCCGGGATCTGGATCGCCGTGCGCAGATAGCTGATGGCCTCGGAAAAGTCTTCGGAGGCAAGCCATTTGCCGCAGCTACGGCTGCGGACCAGTCGCTCGATCTCGGCGGCGTCGTCCCGGGTCAACAAGCGCTCGGGCCACAACGGAATCTGGTATTGCAGCAGCGTCGGCAAAAGGGCATAACCCTGGTCGCGTCGCGTCAACGTGGATCGCCGCAACGCCGCCGGGTGCGGCGAGCTGATCAGCGCGATTGCGGACACCAGCCGCGGATGAAGCAAGGCCGTCGCCCAGCATCCCAGGCCTCCGTCGGCGTGGCCCACCAGGGTCGCCGTGGAGTGCCCCAGCGCCCGGATGAGTCCGGCCGTGTCGCCGGCCATCGTCCAGCCGTCGTAGCCGCGGGGCGGCTTATCGCTGCCGCCGTAGCCGCGCAGGTCGACGGCCACCACCCGCGCCCCGCGCAGTCCGCGCAGCTGATGCCGCCAGGACCACCAGAACGATCCGAAACCGTGCAGCAGCATCACCAGTGGGCGTGCCGTCGGAGGCGGGCCGTCGACATCGCCCAGGGCCTCGACGACGTGGAAGCGGATGCCGTTGGCGTGCACATCGAGATGGCGCCACGGCCCGTCGATGCGGGTTACCGACGGATCGGGCGGCGCCATCTACCAACCCGATGGATCGGCGGCACCGCCGTTGCCGGGCTTCGCGTGCCTGCCGTGGTGCTCGGGGAGCTGCGCGGCGGGGCCGGGGGCCTTGACGTGGCCCGGTGTCAGCGCGGTACGCGTCTCCTTGACCGATTCGATGGTCTGCCGCGGCCCCCGGATCCGGCGCACCTTGAGGAAGCCCAGCAGCGCCAGCAAGGCGCCGACCACCACCATGATCCCGAACACGATCAGGTACGCCACCCAGCGCCACAGCCAGGTATCGAGCAGCTCGGCGACGAAGAAGAAGAAAAAGAAGGTCGAGTAGAACAGCACCACCAGCGCGGCAATGAAGAAGACGCTGCCGGTGAGACCCTTCTTGACGTCCCGGGTGATCTCGGCGCGAGCCAATTCGACTTCGGCACGGACCAGCGTGGAGACCTGGGTGGTCGCATCTTTGATCAGATCACCGATCGACGGCTCGGCGGGTTTGGCGTGCGGGTCGGTCAACGGAATCGTGGTCAGGGTGCTGGGCACACCGTTCTTGCCATCGGCTTTGCTCACAGACGGTCCTCTTTCGTCGTCACCCGGCTCGCTTGTCGTCGCGGTTTATGTTGCCATGTGGCGCCCGGATAGAAGAAGCCAGACGAGGCCAGCCGAGCCCGCGCCGCCGGGTTCGAGCACCGGGTCGTTTCGCCCGACGGGCAGTTCGGTTCGGAACGGCAGGCGGTCGGTGACGCCGCGGGGCGAGCGGGCTCTGCGGCGCGTACATCGCACCCCGGCCGATTACACTCGGCCAAGCCGGTCTCGATGTCCGGCCGACCGATGGGAGTGGGGCTGTGCGGAGAGCGCACCGGTGCTTCTTGGTGGCGATGGTCGCCCTGCTCGTGACCGCGATGGGTTCGCTTGCCCGCGCCGCCGCGGCCGACGTCCGGATCCCGATCGGCGGTGGTGCGGGCATCGTCATCAACGGCGACACCATGTGCACCCTGACCACCATCGGCGGCGACGCCGCCGGCGAGCTGATCGGTTTCACGTCGGCGCATTGCGGGGGTCCGGGCGCGCAGGTCGCCGCCGAAGGTGCCGAGAACGCGGGCGTATTGGGCACCATGGTGGCCGGCAACGACAACCTGGACTACGCGGTGATCAAGTTCGATCCCGCCAAGGTGACACCGGTGGCCAACTTCAACGGCTTTTTGATCAGCGGCATCGGGCCGGAACCGGCCTTCGGTGAGATCGCCTGCAAGCAGGGCCGCACCACCGGCAACTCGTGCGGCGTCACCTGGGGGCCCGGGCAGAATCCGGGCACCATCGTGATGCAGGTCTGCGGCCAACCGGGCGACTCCGGCGCGCCGGTCACGGTCAACAATCAGCTGGTCGGGATGATCCACGGAGCGTTCAGCGACAACCTGCCGACCTGCGTCATCAAATACATCCCGCTGCACACGCCGGCGGTGGTGGTGTCGTTCAACGCGGTCCTGGCCGACATCAACACCAAACATCGGCCCGGTGCGGGGTTCAGCCCGCTGCCGGGCTGACGGCACCGGCTACTTCGCCGCCTTGATCGCGTCGAAGACGCCGGGATCGAGCAGCGTCGACGTGTCACCCAATTCGCGGTTTTCGGCGATGTCACGCAACAGCCTGCGCATGATCTTGCCGCTGCGGGTCTTGGGTAGCTCGGGCACCACGTGCACCTCCCGCGGGCGGGCGATAGGGGAGATCTCCCGGGCCACCTCAACGCGCAACTCGTCGACGATCCCGTCGTGCACGTGGAAATCGGCGCACAGCACCACGAACGCGCAGATGGCCTGGCCCGTTGTCTCGTCGGTCGCCCCGACCACCGCCGCCTCGGCGACCGCGACGTGGCCGACCAGCGCCGACTCCACCTCGGCGGTGGACAGGCGGTGCCCCGACACGTTCATGACGTCGTCGATGCGGCCCACCACCCAGATGTCGCCGTCGGCGTCGTAATAGGCGCTGTCGCCCGCGAAATACCAGCCGTGCTCGGCGAACCGCGACCAGTAGGTCTCGACGAATCGTTCCGGATCGCCCCAGATGCCGCGCAGCATCGAAGGCCACGGCTGATCCAGCACCAGGTAACCGGCCACGTGCTCACCCTCGTCGTTGCCCGGCGGCAGCTGGTCACCGTGGTCGTCGACGACCTTGGCCGAGATACCCGGTAGCGGCCGCATCGCCGAACCCGGTTTGGCCGCAGCCACTCCCGGCAGCGGGGAGATCATCGTGGCGCCCGTCTCGGTCTGCCACCAGGTGTCGACGATCGGAAGGCGGTCCGCGCCGATAACCTTGCGGTACCAGCGCCACGCTTCGGGATTGATCGGTTCGCCGACAGACCCCAACAGCCTCAGGCTGGACAGGTCGTGCGCGTCGGGGATCTCGCGTCCCCACTTCATGAACGTGCGAATCAGCGTCGGGGCGGTGTAATAGATTGTGACGCCGTACTTTTCGATGATTTCGAAATGCCGGTGCTGGCTGGGCGAGTCGGGCGTTCCCTCGTAGAGGACCTCGGTGACCCCGTTGGCCAGCGGACCGTACACCCCGTAGGTGTGCCCGGTGACCCAGCCGATGTCGGCGGTACACCAGAACACGTCGGATTCGGCCTTGATGTCGAAGACGTAGTAATGCGTGTAGGCCGCATGGGTCAGATAGCCGCCGCTGGTGTGCACGATGCCCTTGGGCTTGCCGGTGGTTCCCGAGGTGTACAGCAGGAACAACGGCTGCTCGGCGGCGAAGGGCTCCGGGGTGTGTTCGGGCGACGCGGCGTCGACGACATCGTGCCACCACAGGTCGCGGTCGTCGTTCCAGGACACGTCAATCCCGGTGCGCCGCACCACAAGTACGTGCTCGACGGGGCTGTCGCCGTTGACGGCCTCGTCGGCCGCGTCCTTCAACGGCGCGGGCTTGCCGCGGCGGAACTGGCCGTCGCTGGTGATCAGCAGCTTGGCCTGCGCGTCGGCGATGCGCGCCTGCAGGGCCTTGGCGGTGAAGCCGGCGAACACCACGCTGTGCATCAGCCCCAGCCGTGCGCAGGCCAGCATCGCGATCACCGCCTCCGGGATCAGCGGCAGATAGATCGCGACCCGGTCGCCGGCGACCAGACCGAGGTCGGTCAGCGCGTTGGCCGCCTTGCACACCTCGGCCTGCAGATCGGAATAGGTCAGGCTGCGGTGATCGCTGACGGGTTCGCCCTCCCAATGGATGGCGACCCGATCCCCCAGGCCGGCCTCCACGTGACGGTCGACGCAGTTGTAGGCGACGTTGAGCTTGCCGTCGGCGAACCACTTGGCGAACGGAGCCTCCGACCAGTCCAGCACCTCGGTGAACGGCGTCGCCCACGTCAGACGATTGGCCTGCTTGGCCCAGAACGCCAGCCGGTCCTGCTCGGCCTCGCGGTACACCTCCTCGCCGGCGTTGGCTTGCTCGGTGAACTGCGCCGGCGGCGGATACGACGAGGGGCCTGCGGTGTTGGTGGCTGTCACTGGGTTCTCTCCTGTGTCGAGGCTCGTCAACCGTCAGAGAGCCTAGCCCTACAAGGTGAAATGCGACGCGTGAAATCGAGGTCAAAGCGTGCCCGCATGCCGGATAATCACCGGTGTGCCGGGACATGGGCGGGGCCTCCGCCGACTAATCCCCAGCTTTGCCGCGGCCGCAACGATTTACGCGGCGGCCACCGCGCTGGGGTGGCCGGTATCGGCCGTGCCGATTGAGGGCGACCAGGCCACACCGTGCCGGTCGGAGCAGGTCGCCGTGAACGTCTCCCCGGCACAAGGCGCGGTGGGGCACCGCGGGCTGGCCCTGATGTTCAGCCTCGCCGGCGGGGCCGACCCGTGCACGCTCACCGGATACGCCGGGGTCGACTCGGGCGCCGGTGGGCCGTTGATTCATGCCCTGCCGACGCTGCGCGGTTACATGGGTGGGCTGCCGGACGGCGTCGATGTCCCGCCCGCCGTCCTGCTGTCGATATCGACGCAGGGGCAGGCCATCGTGGAGGGGATGGCCGTGGACGCCGACGGTGCCCCGTGCCCCACCTACACCGAGCTGAGCGTCAACCCGCCCGACACCGAAATCGTGCTCACCGTAGCGGCGACCATCGACGCCTGCGCGCTGCAGGTGCACCCGATCACCGCGGTCTGACCGGCGTCAGTCGGCCCTGACCAGGCAGTAGACCCGGGCGGGGATGGGGTAGGCGATGCCCCTGCTGTCGGACGGGCACTGGGACTTGTCCGAGCTGCCGTCGATGCGCTGACTGACCTTGACTTGCGCCCGACCCGGCTTGTCGCAGTCGCCCAACCTGAGCGTCATCGCGTCGCCATCACTAATCATCTGATAGCACTGGCCCTCTTTCAGGTTGACCGCAAAGCACAGGATCGTCGAGTCGTTGGTGAAGCGGTCATAGACGGAGTGCTCTCGTTTTCCGTCGGGGCACGTGTCGCCGGCGCCGCTCCTGGAAGCGAGTTCGTAGGTCGCCGCCGGGTCGGTGCAGCCGCCGCTCGAGCTTGAATTGAAATGCTGTGCCTTGTAGTCGCTTTCGCTGATGCAATCGCCCACCCGCAGGGACGTGTCGCCGATCGCGCTGGCGCCGAGCCCGGCCAGGACGCGCGCCGCGTTGCCCAGGATGCCCAGCCCGCCCAACGTCAGCAGCACGGCGCCCATGGTGATGAGCGCGGTAGCCGACTTCGGCGCCCGCGGCCGCGGCGGATGGCCGGGTGCGTAGCCGGGATACGGCGCAGCGGCATAGCCCGGCGGTGGCGGGTAGGGGTAACCGGGGTGGACCGGAAAGCCCGGGGGGTACTGCGGCGGGTAGCCGGGAGCCCGTCGACGGCTGCGCGAGCGCTCCACCAGCCCAATGACCAGGCAGACCAATCCAATTGCGGGCACACCGAGCCAGAACATCAAATAGCCTGCTCGCACACCCGATTCATGCGAGGCCAGATACGCCACGGTCACGACCGGATTCTAAATTGGGAACCCGTACCGGGCACTTCACCGCCGCGCGGCTGCAGGCCCTAGGGTCGGGTGTCATGCGTCGGATGCGGACCCCGGTGGCCTTGCTGGCCCCGGTTGCCGCCGCGATGCTGATGGTCGCCTCGCTGGCCGGTTGCGGTGGCGGCGTCCTCAGCCCAGACCTGGTGGTGGTCAACGGCGGGGAACCGCCCAACCCGTTGATCCCCACCGGCACCAACGACAGCCTCGGCGGGCGGATCCTGGATAGGCTCTTCGCCGGGTTGATGTCCTACGACGCCGCCGGCAATCCGTCGCCCGAGGTCGCCCAGTCGGTCGACACCACCGACAACGTCAACTACCGGATCACCCTCAAACCCGGCTGGACGTTCACCGACGGGTCGCCGGTTACCGCCCATTCCTTCGTCGACGCCTGGAACTTTGGGGCGCTGAGCACCAATGCCCAACTGCAGCAGAGCTTTTTCAGTCCCATCGACGGCTTCGAAGCCGTCGCCGGGCTGACCGGCGGCGGCAAGCCGACCGCCACCACCATGTCCGGCCTGCAGGTGATCAACGACCGGGAGTTCACCGTCCGGCTGAAGGCACCCACCATCGACTTCACGTTGCGACTGGGGCACAGCGCGTTCTATCCCTTGCCGCAGGCGGCCTTTCGGGACATGAACGCTTTCGGTCAGCACCCGATCGGCAACGGCCCGTACACACTTGCGGACGGCCCCGACGGGCCCGCGTGGGAGCACAACGTCCGAATTGACTTGCGGCCCAACCCCAATTATCACGGCAACCGCAAGCCGCACAACAAGGGGCTGAGGTTCGAGTTCTACTCCAACCTGGACACCGCCTACGCCGACCTGCTGTCCGGCAACCTCGATGTGCTGGACACGATTCCGTCCAGCGCGTTGACGGTCTTCCAGCGCGACCTGGGCGGCAACGCCGCCAGCGGACCCGTCGCCGTCAGCCAATCACTCGACACGCCGCTGCGGTTGCCGCACTTCGGGGGTGAGGAAGGTCGACTGCGGCGGTCGGCGTTGTCGGCGGCCATCAACCGTCCGCAGATCTGTCAGCAGATCTTCAACAACACCCGCAGCCCGGCCCGCGACTTCACCGCCAGTTCCTTGCCGGGATTCGACCCCAACATCGTCGGCAGTGACGCGTTGGACTTCAACCCCGAACGGGCACGCCAACTTTGGACCCAAGCAAACGCGATATCGCCGTGGAGCGGCCGGTACGCCATCGCCTACAACGCGGACAGCGGCCATCAGGAGTGGGTGGACGCGGTGGCCAACAGCATCAAGAACGTGCTGGGCATCGATGCCGTCGGTGCGCCGCAGCCCACCTTCGCCGGGTTTCGCACCCAGATCACCAACCGGACGATCGACACCGCGTTCCGGGCCGGCTGGATCGGCGACTACCCGTCGATGATCGAGTTCCTCGCCCCGCTGTACGCCACCGGTGCGGGCTCCAATGACGTCGGATACTCCAGTCACGAGTTCGACGCCGGCCTGGCCGCCGCCGAGGCGGCTCCCGACTTACGGCAGGCCGACGTCCTGGTCAACGTCGCGCAACGAATCCTTTTGCACGACATGCCCGCCGTACCGCTGTGGTATTACATCGCCGTGATCGGATGGTCACCGCAAGTCGGCGCCGTCAAGGTCACCTGGAACGGGCTGCCCGACTACGAGAATCTGGTCAAGGGCTAGGACATGGGCTGGTATATCGCGCGACGGATCGCCGTCATGGTGCCCGTCTTCCTGGGCGCCACGTTGCTGATCTACGGCATGGTCTTCCTGTTGCCTGGAGACCCGCTGGCCGCGATCGCCGGCGATCGGCCGCTGACCCCGGCCGTGGCCGCCGCGCTGCGCGCCCGCTACCACCTCGACGACCCGTTCATTGTGCAGTACCTGCGTTACCTGGGCGGCGTCGTGCGCGGCGACCTTGGCCGTGCCTACTCCGGTTTGCCGGTCAGTGCCGTTCTCGCACACGCGTTTCCGGTCACGATCCGGCTCGCGTTGATCGCCCTGGTCGTCGAGGCGGTGCTGGGCATCGGGTTCGGCGTGATGTCCGGTCTGCGCCAAGGGGGACTATTCGATGCCACGGTGCTGATCACCGGACTCATCATCATCGCGACCCCCATCTTCGTGCTGGGCTTCCTGGCCCAATTCCTGTTCGGGGTCAAGCTGGGCATCGCGCCGGTCACCGTCGGCGAACGGGCGACCTTCGCGCGCCTGCTGCTTCCCGGAATCGTCCTGGGCTCAGTCTCATTCGCGTATATCGTCCGGCTGACCAGATCGGCGGTGGCCGCCAACGCGCACGCCGACTACGTCCGCACCGCCACCGCCAAGGGATTGGCGCGGCCCCGGGTGGTGACCGTGCACATCCTGCGCAACTCGCTGATCCCGGTCGTGACTTTTCTGGGCGCCGACCTGGGAGCGCTGATGGGCGGGGCCATCGTGACCGAAGGCATCTTCAACATCCATGGTGTCGGCGGCGTGCTCTACCAGGCGGTCACCCGGCAGGAAGCGCCGACCGTGGTGTCGGTCGTGACGGTGCTGGTGCTGATCTATCTCGTCACCAATCTGATGGTGGACCTGCTCTACGCCGCCCTGGACCCAAGGATCCGCTATGCCTGAGCACTCAGGATTTTGGGGCGAAACCTGGCGAAAACTGCACCGCCGCCCGAAGTTCGTCGTCGCCGGCGTGCTGATCGTCCTCATCCTTCTCGTCGCACTGTTTCCCGCGTTGTTCACCCACGCCGACCCCGGCTACGCCGATCCCGGCCAAAGCCTGCGCGGCCCGTCGGCGGCGCACTGGTTCGGCACCGACCTGCAGGGCCACGACATCTACACCCGCACCATCTACGGGGCGCGGGCGTCGGTGACGGTCGGGTTGGGCGCCACGCTGCTGGTGTTCGTCGTCGGCGGGATGTGGGGCGCGCTGGCCGGCTTCTACGGCGGGTGGCTCGACGCCGTCGTCTCTCGTGTCGCCGACATCTTTTTCGGGCTGCCGCTGCTGCTGGCCGCGATCGTGCTCATGCAGGTTCTGCACCATCGCACGGTGTGGACCGTGATCGCCATCCTGGCCATCTTCGGCTGGCCGCAGATCGCCAGGATCGCTCGCGGCGCCGTGCTGGAGGTGCGCGGCAGCGACTATGTGCTTGCCGCCAAAGCGTTGGGGATGAGCAGGTTTCAAACGCTGCTGCGGCACGCCTTGCCGAACGCGGTGGGGCCGGTGATCGCGATGTCGACGATCGCATTGGGGGCCTTCATCGTCACCGAGGCCACCCTGTCCTACCTCGGTGTCGGGCTGCCGCCGTCGGTGGTGTCGTGGGGCGGCGACATCAACCTCGCCCAGACGCGGCTGCGGGCGGGCTCACCCATCCTGTTCTATCCCGCCGGCGCCTTGGCCACGACAGTGCTGGCGTTCATGATGATGGGTGACGCGCTCCGCGATGCCCTGGATCCGGCGTCGAGGGCGTGGCGGGCATGAGCGGTACGGTTTCGCCGCTGCTGTCGGTCGAGGGTCTGGAGGTCGGCTTCGGCGACCACGCCGCGGTGCGCGGGCTGGATCTGAGCGTGCTGCCCGGCCAGACCGTCGCGGTGGTGGGTGAATCGGGTTCGGGCAAGTCCACCACCGCCGCCGCGATACTCGGGCTCCTTCCACCCGGCGGGCGAATCACGGCCGGGCGCATCATGTTCGACGGCGTCGACATCTCGGCCGCTGATCGCCGGGCGCTTCGCTCGATCAGGGGGCGCGAGATCGGCTACATCCCGCAGGACCCGATGACCAACCTCAACCCGGTGTGGAAGGTCGGCTTTCAGATCCGGGAAGCCTTGCGGGCCAACACAACCGATCGAGGCACCCGCCAGCGGGCGGTGGAACTGCTCGCCGCGGCGGGCATGCCGGATCCGGCAAGGCAAGCCGGCCGTTACCCCCACCAGTTGTCCGGCGGCATGTGTCAGCGTGCGCTGATCGCGATCGGGCTGGCGGGCCGCCCGCGGCTGCTGATCGCCGACGAACCGACGTCCGCGCTGGACGTCACCGTGCAGCGGCAGGTCCTCGACCATCTGCAGCGGCTCACCGCCGAACTCGGCACCGCGCTGCTGCTGATCACCCACGATCTCGCGCTGGCCGCCGAACGCGCCGAGTCCGTGGTCGTCGTCCATCGCGGGGTCGTGGTGGAATCCGGTGCGGCACGGTCGATTTTGTGCAGCCCGCAACACGAGTACACGCGACGGCTGGTGGCCGCGGCGCCGGCGCTGACGATCCGAGGCCCTGCGCGGCCCCGCGCGACTGCGGAAACCGAACACCCCGAGGGCATCCTCGTCGCCGCCGCGCTGACCAAGGTCTACCGGGAAGCGCACGGGGCGCCGTGGCGGCGCACCGAATTCCGAGCGGTCGACGCGGTGTCGTTTCGGCTGCGCCGCGCGAGCACGTTGGCGATTGTCGGGGAGTCGGGGTCCGGGAAATCCACCGTGGCGCGGATGGTGCTCGGACTCCTACCGCCCACCTCGGGCACGGTGGAATTCGACGGCGTCCGGATCGACGGCGCGATGCCCCGGGACAAGCAACTGGCATTCCGCCGCCGGGTACAGCCGGTGTTCCAAAACCCCTACAGCAGCCTCGATCCCATGTACTCGGTGTTTCGTGCCATCGAGGAGCCGCTGCGCATTCACCGCGTCGGGGACCGCGGGCAGCGCGCACAAGCGGTGCACGACCTCATCGAGCAGGTGGCGCTGCCGTCGTCGGTGCTGGACCGGTTGCCGCGCGAGCTCTCGGGTGGGCAACGGCAACGGGTGGCGATCGCTCGAGCGCTGGCGTTGCGGCCCGAGGTGCTGGTCTGCGACGAGGCGGTGTCGGCGCTCGACGTGTTGGTGCAGGCGCAGATCCTTGACCTGCTGGCCGAGCTGCAGGCCGAACTGGGCTTGGCCTACCTGTTCATCAGCCATGACCTGGCGGTGATCCGGCAGATCGCCGACGACGTCCTGGTGATGCGGGCGGGCCGGGTGGTCGAGCACGGGCCCACCGGGCAGCTGTTCAGCGACCCCGGGCACGAATACACCCGGCAGTTGCTGGACGCCATCCCGCACCCGCTGGAATCCGGCGGGGATAGGTTGTGAGGTTGTGACGGCTGATCCGCTGGCCCCCCTGATGGAACTGCCCGGCGTCGCCGAGGCCAGTGACCGCGCCCGCGACGCGCTGGGTCGTGCCCACCGCCACCGCGCCAACCTGCGGGGCTGGCCCGTGACCGCCGCCGAGGCGGCGCTGCGGGCCGCGCGCGCGTCGTCGGTCCTGGACGGTGGCCCCGTGCGGCTGGAGGATCTCGCCGATGCCGGGCAGATCAGTGATCCGGTGTTTGCGGGCGCGCTTCGGGTGGCCCAGGCGCTGGAGGGCGGCGAGGGCCCCGTCGTCGCCATTTGGCGACGGGCACCGCTGCAGGCGCTGGCCCGTCTGCACGTGCTGGCCGCGGCGGAACGGGTCGACGACGAGCGGTTGGGTCGCCCGCGGGCCGATGCCGGGGTGGGGCCGCGACTGGAATTGTTGGCGGACCTGGTGAACGGGCGCACCCGGGTGCCGGCGCCGGTGCTTGCCGCGGTCGCCCACGGCGAGCTGCTGACGCTGAAGCCGTTCGGCAGCTCCGACGGTGTGGTGGCGCGGGCGGTGTCGAGGTTGGTGACCATCGCCAGCGGGCTGGACCCGCACGGGCTGGGTGTCCCCGAGGTCAGCTGGATGCGTCAACCCGCCGCGTACCGCGACGCGGCGCAGGGATTCGCCGAAGGTACGCCGGAGGGCGTGGGAGCCTGGCTGGTGCTGTGTTGCCGCGCAATGAAAGCCGGTGCGCAAGAGGCTGTGTCGATCGCCGACTCGATGTCGAACCGATAGCTGAAGCGGTAGCCACAGGCCCGTAAAATGTCACCGGAAATGGGCCGCAAAAATGTAGAGCGGGCGACGTTCCGAATGTTCGGTCCGCCGCCCGCTAGCACGGTACTCGGTTACCAAGCGTGCATTTCGGGGTTGCGTGGGTTGGCCTCGGCGATCTCACGACGCTTGTGGTTGCAACCCCACCCAAAGGGTCGTCGATACCTTCCGCATTTTCGCAATTTCGCAGGCCCGCAACACTTCTGCCATCTTCGCGGCTATGACTCCGCGTGGGTGCCGAGCACCATGCTGGGCGCCCGGGTCGGGAGAACGAACCTTCTCTTCCGGATCGATCTAGGCCTCACCAGGCTTCCGTGGTTCCTTTGTACTACTAGACCCCTAGCACAGCAAGGGTCAATTCGCGAGTAGTCCCGAATCCGGTTCGGATTACGCGTTTAAGGAGTTTGCTGCCGCGCGCCGCTGGGCTCAGAATGCGTAGCGGCGTATCAACGAATAGGTGACCGCGCCGGCCGCCAGCGCGCTGATGCTCACCGCGGCCGTCGTGGCGATCGCGGCACCCGAGGGTGCCGGGATGCGGTCGCGCAAGGACACCGGCCGGGAGAACGACATCACGGGCCACCCGCGCTCCAGGGCTTCCCGGCGCAACCCGCGGTCGGGATTCACCACGCTGGGGTGGCCGACGGACTCGAGCATCGGCAGATCGGTGATCGAGTCGGAGTAGGCGTAGCAGTGTTCCAGCGGGTAGCCCTCGCGCGCGGCCAGCTCCCGGATCGCTTGCACCTTGCCCTCGCCGTAGCAGTAGAACGCGATCTCGCCGGTGTACCGACCGTCCTCGACGACCATCCGGGTTGCCATCGCGTGGGTGGCGCCCAAGGCCCGGGCGATGGGGGCGACGATCTCTTCCCCGGATGCCGACACCACCACGACGTCACGCCCGCACAACTTGTGGGCCGCGATCAGGTCGGCGGCCTCGGCGAACACCAACGGCGTGACGATGTCGTGCAGCGTCTCGTTGACGATCGACTTGACCTGCTCGACGTCCCAACCGGTGCACATGTTGGCCATGTGGGCGCGCATCCGATCCATCTGGTCATGATCAGCACCGGAGAGCAGATAGATGAACTGCGCGTAGCTGGACTTGAGCACGGCGCGGCGGTTGAGCAGGCCCTGGTTGAAAAACGGTTTGCTGAACGCCAGGGTGCTGGACTTGGCGATGATGGTCTTGTCCAGGTCGAAGAAGGCCGCCGTGCGGGCGTGAGGACTGGTGGTTGCCGCTGATTGCTCCGGGGCTGACTGCTCCGCGGTGGGGTCGAAGACGGTCACCGACCCAGCATAGGTCGGGTGTCTCGCGAGGCCGTGATCCCGCACCGAAAATGGCCGCTCAGGGCGGTTCGGGGTCCGGATGGAAGAGTGTTTACGCGGCTCAAGCTGTTTTTTCAGTAAAAGATCTTCTTGCGTTACTCCGGCTTGTCATGTGTATAGTAAGCATTACTCGGCCTGAGCCGAGGGTGTATCAGCCCGACCCCCCGGGGCTGATACACGACGACCCTCGCCTCCTCCCCCCCTGGCGGGGGTCGTCCCTTTTCTACGGCGGGTTTTCCTCGCCTCCCGGCACCGGGCTCGGCTCCCGATGCGTTGCGGGAAACTGTGTCCGTCGTCGCTGGCGGCGTGGTCCCGCGACGCGTTTGTGCACACTCGCGTCTCTATCCACAAATCCGCATTTGGGACTGTTGTGCCAAGGTCACGGCCCCGCACAGTGGTCGGATGACAAGCGGCTCCGGAGTTGACGCGACGGGTTCGGCTGGTGTGTTGGCGGTGCTGGCGGAGTCCGACATGCGCGCCGAGTTGGACCGGGTGGCGGCCGCCGCCGGCGTGCGGGTGGTCCATGCCAGCGATGTGGCTCCGGTCAGCCGCAAGAGTTGGGCGGCGGCCGCGGCCGTCGTGCTCGACGCGCGGGCCGCGGCCCGGTGCGGGCGATGGGCGCTGCCGCGCCGTGATCACGTGACCGTCCTGACCGTCACCGAACCCGAGACGGCAACGTGGGCGGCTGCCGTCGGGGTCGGCGCCGAGCATGTGTTGCAACTGCCGGGGCAGGAAGCGGACTTGGTCGGCGCCCTGGCCGAAGCGGCCGAATCGGCGCGCGACGACGGGTCCCGTGGCCACGCGGTCGCCGTCATCGGGGGATGCGGCGGAGCCGGCGCCTCCCTGCTCGCGGTCGCCCTGGCCCAGGGCGCAACCAACGCGCTGCTGGTGGACCTCGACCCGTGGGGCGGCGGGCTCGACTTGTTGCTGGGCGGCGAATCCACTCCGGGGCTGCGCTGGCCGGACCTTGCGTTGCAGGGCGGGCGGCTCAACTGGTCGGCGGTACGCGATGCGCTGCCGCGCCACCGCGGAGTCAGCGTGCTGTCCGGCACCCGGCGCGGATACGAGTTGGACGCCGGGCCGGTGCACGCCGTCATCGACGCCGGCCGCCGCGGGGCGGTCACCGTCGTCTGCGACCTCCCCCGCCGACTCACCGACGCGACCCAGGCGGCGCTGAGCGCGGCGGATCTGGTCGTCGTCGTCAGTCGCTGCGATGTGCGCGCGTGCGCGGCGACCGGGGCACTGGCGCCGGCCTTGGCGTCCCTCAATCCCAATGTCGGCCTGGTGGTGCGGGGCCCCTCGCCGGGCGGCTTGCGGGCCGCCGAGATCGCCGAGATCGCCGGATTGTCATTGCTGGCCACCATCAAAGCCCAGCCGCAACTGGCGGAGCAGGCCGACCGGGGCGGCCTGCGGTTGGGGCGGCGCACGGCGCTCGGGGTGGCGGCCCGGCAGGTGCTTGCCGTGTTGCCACCCGGCGCGGCGCGGCGGCGGGCGGGGCAGAACGGCCGGGCGGCGTGAGCGGTTCGCTGATCGAACGTGTCCGCGAGCGACTGGCCGGCGAAGCCGGCCCGCCGGGGGCCCCGTTGGCGGCTTCGGTGGTGGCCGCCGCGATCCGGGCGGAGTCCGGCGGGATGCTCGGCGACACCGAGGTGCTGGCCAATCTCCGGGTGCTGCAGACCGAACTCACCGGCGCCGGCATCCTCGATCCGCTGCTCTGCGCCGACGGGACGACCGACGTCTTGGTCACCGCACCGGATGCGGTGTGGGTTGACGACGGCACCGGTCTGCGGCGCACCGAGGTTCGTTTTCCCGACGAGGCGTCGGTGCGGCGGTTGGCGCAGCGGCTGGCGCTGGCCGCCGGACGGCGCCTCGATGACGCGCAGCCCTGGGTGGACGGCGAGCTGACCGGCATCGGCCCCGGCGGGTCCGCGGTGCGGCTGCATGCGGTGTTGCCGCCCGTGGCGGCCGCGGGCACCTGCGTGTCGCTGCGTGTCCTACGGCCCGCCAGCCAGGATCTGTCGGCCCTGACCGCCGCCGGTGCGATCGAGCCGGCGGCCGCCGCGCTGGTCACCGACATCATCGGCGCGCGATTGGCGTTCCTGGTCAGCGGCGGCACCGGCGCCGGCAAGACGACACTGCTCGCCGCGATGCTGGGTGCCGTATCGCCGGCCGAACGGATCGTCTGCGTGGAGGATGCCGCGGAGCTCGCGCCGCGGCACCCGCATCTGGTGAAGCTGGTCGCGCGGTGCGCCAACGTCGAAGGCGTCGGCGAGGTTCCGGTGCGCCAGCTGGTCCGGCAGGCGCTGCGGATGCGGCCCGACCGCATCGTGGTCGGCGAGGTCAGGGGCGCCGAAGTGGTGGATCTGCTGGCCGCCCTGAACACCGGGCACGACGGCGGCGCGGGCACCGTGCACGCCAATAGCCCCGGGGAGGTTCCCGCCCGCCTGGAGGCCTTGGGTGCACTCGGCGGCCTCGATGGGGCCGCACTGCACAGCCAACTCGCCGCCGCCGTGCAGGTGCTGCTGCACGTCGAGCGTGACCGCGCCGGGCGGCGGCGACTCAGCGAAATCGCTGCGCTGCAACATGATCAAGGCCGGGTGCGGGCGGTCACCGTATGGCATGCGGATCGCGGGATGACGGACGCCGCGCCGCGGCTGCGGAATCTGCTGAACAGCCGGATGCCGGCGTGAACGGCCCGCTAGCCGGGGCGCTGCTGTTGTCGCTCGCGCTCGTCGTCGTTCGGCCCTCGCCGCGACGACGATTATCGGCGTCACGACGGCGCCGGTTCTCACCGGCCACCGGGGCTCGTGGGGCGGCCTGCGTCGCCGCGGGCATCGGCTGCGCCACCGCCATCGCGCTGCCGCTGACCGCTGTCCTGTGCGTCGCGGTCGTGGGCGCGACCGTGGGCCTGCGTTACCGGCGGCGCCGACGTATCCGGCGCGCGGCCACCGAGGGTCACGCACTGCACACCGCGCTCGAGGTGCTTGTCGGTGAATTGCGGGCCGGCTCGCATCCGGTGCGCGCGTTCTGCGTCGCCGCCGACGACACCGGCGGCGCGGTAGCGGTATCGCTGCGTTCGGTGGCGGCGCGGGCCCGGCTGGGTGCCGACGTCGCGGCCGGCCTGGCCGCGGCGGGCCGCTCCTCGGCGCTGCCCACCCATTGGGAGCGGCTCGCGCTGTGCTGGCGACTGGCCAGCGACAACGGGCTGGGAATAGCCACCCTGATGCGCGCCGCCCAGCGCGATATCGCTGCGCGGCAACGGTTCTCGGCTCAGGTGTCCTCGAGCATGGCCGGCGCGCGCGCAACCGCGGCGATACTGGCCGCGCTGCCGCTGCTCGGCGTGTTGCTGGGGCAACTGATCGGGGCCCGGCCGCTGGGCTTCTTGCTGAGCGGGCACGCGGGCGGGTGGCTGTTGCTCATCGGCTCGACGTTGGCCTGCGTCGGTCTGCTGTGGTCCGACCGCATCGCCGATCGGGTGGCGTCGTGAGTGCGGCGGCGACGATGCAAAGCGCGGCGGCGCTCCTGGCCGTGGCGCTGTGGATCGGTCCCGGTCCTGCGCTGGTGCGAAGCCGCGCAGGGATGCCGGCGCGTGGCGGCCGGCTGCGGCGGCGCGCGGCGCCGGCGCGCGGCCTTGACCCGCTGGCGGTCGCCTCCTGTCTCGACGTGCTGGCCGTGTGTCTGGAGGCGGGCATGGCCGTGTCTGCCGCCGCGGCGGCCGCCGCGCCGTCCGCACCGCCGAACCTGGCCAGGGTGTTGCGCCGCGCCGCCGACCTGCTCGCACTGGGCGCCGATCCCGCTGTCGCATGGTCCATTCCGTCCGGACCGCAAAATCCGGCCGACCCGCAGATCGATGCGTTGCTGAGGCTGGCCCGGCGATCGGCGTCCTCGGGTGCGGCGCTGGCCGGTGGCGTCGCCGACTTGGCGGAGGAATCTCGGCAGGACACCGCGCACGCGGCGACGGCGGCCGCCGAACGGGCCGGCGTACTAATCGCCGGGCCGCTGGGCCTGTGCTTTCTGCCGGCGTTCGTCTGCCTGGGCATCGTCCCGGTCGTAGCCGGCCTGGCCGGTGATGTCCTGCAGTCGGGCCTGCTGTGAAACGAAAGGAAGCCATTGATGATCAACATGTTTCGCGAATTCTCTGCGCGGGTCGCCTTGCTGGCCGCCGACGAGTCGGGCATGTCGACGGTCGAGTACGCCATCGGCACCATCGCGGCGGCCGCCTTCGGCGCGGTGCTCTACACCGTCGTCACCGGCGATTCCATCGTCTCGGCGCTGACCAACATCATCGGTCGTGCGCTCAACACCAAGGTGTAGCCGGTGCCAGCACCGTCGAGGCGGCACTGGGCATCGCCGCGCTCGTCGTGGTGCTGGTGTTGTGCCTGGCCGGGATCACCGCGATATCGATGCAGGTGCGCTGTGTCGACGCCGCCCGCGAAGCTGCCCGGCTGGCGGCCCGCGGCGACGAGCGCTCCGCGGTGTCCGCCGCCCGCCGGCTCGCGCCCGCCCGTGCGCGGGTCGACCTGCGCCGCGACGGGGATTTCCTGGTGGCTACCGTCGTCGCGCATTCGAAGTTATTGCCCACCATCGATATTGCGGCCAAAGCCGTCTCGGCGGCCGAACCGTCGCGATGATCGAGGCTCCGCCACTCTGGTCGCCGCCTGGATGGTCGTGGTGCTGCTGACGGCGACCGGGGCCGGCGCGTACCTGGGCTCGGCGGTGGTGGCACGCCACCGCGCGCAGGCGGTGGCCGACCTGGCCGCCTTGGCCGCCGCCGCCCGGCTGAGCTCCGGGGGGGCGGCGGCCTGCGCGGTCGCCGCGGGCGTGGCCCGCCGGATGCGGGTCGACGATATCCGTTGCGTGGTCGACGGTCTCGATGTCGTCATCACGGCGCGGGTGGCGGTCGCTTTCGGCGGCGCGGCCAGGGCCGCCGCGCGGGCGGGCCCGGCGACCGGGGCATCGGATTAGGGCGCTGCGTCGGGGGGTGGCGACAAACCCGCGGTGGCCAGTTCCTCGTCGGTGGGTAAGCGCAGCGATACCAGCCCGGCGTACGTGTCCGTTTCCAGCTCGATGCGGTTGACGGTGACGTGCACTGGCACCCAATCTCCGTCGTGCCCGGGCAACCGCAACACGCGACTGGTGGCGCCCCCGCTGAATTCCCTTGTCATGGTGGACATCAAGTCCTGGTCATCGGGGTGAACCCGGGGCTTGCCCGCCTCGATGGTGCGCCAGTCGTAAAAGGTGCAGGGCTCGTCGAGCCATTTCAGCAGGGTCCAGGTGTTGAGGTCGATCAGCGCGCGATGAACCCCGGCCTGGGCGAGGCCGCTGAGGATCCGCTGCGCCAGATCGTCGGTCGACACCTCTGGGCCCTTCAATTCGGACTGCCAGTTGATGGCCCGCGCCACCAAGTGCTCCCGGCCGTCGGGTCCCGGTTCCAGGATCGTGCGCGCGACAAAACCGATCCGGATCGACTCTCCGCGCCAGTCGGTGAGATCCCAAGTGCTGCACAGCGTTTGGTCGGGCTTGGCCTTGACCGCCATGGCCAGCACTTTGGTTTCGTTCGGGTTGAGTTCACGGGACGGGAGGTCCTCGGCGAAGGCCCTGCCGAAGGTGACTTCGACTTCGGGGTTCTTGCCGCTGTTGATCAGCGATTCGCGGGTGTCGGTGGCCACCCCGAGGGTCAGGTCCCACTTCAGTGGCCCCGGGATCGGCCGCTCGGGCGGGTCGGTGTCCGCGGGGCCGGTCCAGACATGCACGCCGTGGATGAAGCCGTCGGACATCACCACCGGCTCGGTGCGAATGATGCGGTCGCGTTTGGGCGTGATGCTGGTTAACGCCTGGCCGGTCTGCACCGACTCGGCGATGGCCGTGCGAACAGCGGCGAGATAGGGGCTGCGGCGCAGGAACGTGGTGATAGGGACGAGATTTTTGAGCTGGCGGCCCTGCGACACAACGGTGGGGTCTCCGCCGAGTGTCTCCACGAGCAACCAGTCGTGGGCCATGGGGCCGATTTTACGGTGAGAGGACGGGTCGTCGACACCCTCACCGCCGGTGGCGGTGGATCGACGGGTCGTCATCCACGCGGATCGTTCTCCCGCGGCCCCTGCGCCAACTCTGCGAGAACCAGCTTGAGCACCAGCACGGCGCCCGCCTTGTCAAGCGGGTCGTTGCCGTTGCCGCACTTGGGGGACTGCACGCACGACGGGCACCCCCAGGGACACTCGCACGCCTCGATGGCGGCGGCCGTCGCACCCAGCCAGGTGCGGGCCCGGCGAAAGCCCCGCTCGGCGAATCCCGCGCCGCCCGGATAGCCGTCGTAGACGAAGACGCTGGGCAGCCCACGCGGATCGGGCCCGACCGCGGTGGACAGGCCGCCGATGTCCCCGCGATCGCAACTGGCCACCAGCGGCAGCAGGCCGATCGCCGCATGCTCGGCGGCGTGCAACGCTCCCGGGATCTGCGTCGCCTCAATGCCCTTGCGCTGCAACGCATCCTCGGTGATGGTGTACATCACCGCCGTGGTGGCCAGCGTGTGTTCCGGCATGTCCAATTCGATGAAGTCGATCACCTCCCCGGAGAGCCGGCGGCGCAGGAAGCCCACCACCTGGTGGGTGACCCTGACCGGCACCAGGCCCAACGTGACCGGCCCGAACGCCAGGCGCTCGCCCGCGCCGGTGACGGCGATATCGGTGATCTCCCGCGCGAACGTCGCGTAGCCCGGGTCCTCGGCGTGTACGAACGCGATGCCTTCCTCGGTGTCCAGCGAGTCCACCACGTAGCTGTCGCCCTGATGCAGGTACACCGCGCCGGGGTGGACGGTGGCCGGTGCCTGACCGGCGCCGGCGCTGCCCAGCAACCTGCCGGTGTCGGCCTCCACGATGACGATCTGGCCGCCCGCCGAGCCCCGGATGTCCACGGCGGCATGCGGTTCCAGTCCGGGCACCGGAAAGTACTTGCCGGCACGTCGCCGCAGTAGGCCGTCGTCGACCAGGCCGTCCGCCACCTCGGTGGCGCCGAGGGTGCGCACCTCGGCCTCGTCCAGCGGCAGTTCGGTTGCCGCGCACAACAGCTGCGGACCCAGGATGTAGGGATTGGCCGGGTCGATGACGACCCGCTCGACCGGCTTGTCCAGCAACGCGGCCGGGTTGTGCACCAGATACGTGTCCAGCGGATCGTCGCGGGCGATCAGTACCACCAGCGCGCCCTGGCCGCGTCGCCCGGACCGGCCGGCCTGCTGCCAGAACGACGCAACCGTGCCGGGGAAACCGGCGAGCACCACCGCGTCCAGTCCGGCGATGTCCACCCCCAACTCCAGCGCATTGGTGGTGGCCAGGCCCCGCAACCGGCCCTCGGCCAGCGCACGCTCCAGCGCGGTGCGGTCCTCCGCGAGGTAACCGGCACGATACGACGCCACCGTGCGGGACAACTCCGGAGCGACGTCGTCCAACCTCGCCTGGGCGCCCAGCGCGGTCAATTCCGCGGCCCGCCGCGACCGCACGAACGTCAACGTTTGGGCGCCCTCGGCGATCAGATCCGCCATGACGCGTGCCGCCTCCGCACCGGCGGAGCGGCGCACCGGCGCGCCGTTCTCACCGGTCAGATCGGCCCGCAGCGCGGGCTCCCACAACGCCACGGTCCGGGCGCCCTGGGGTGAACCGTCCTCGCTGACCTCCTCGACCGGCAACCCGATGAGCTCGGCGGCCGTCGCGCCCGGCGAATCCGTTGTCGCGCTGGCGAAGATCACCGTCGGCGAGGAGGAATAGCGGGCGCACAACCGCAGCAGCCGGCGCAGCACCATCGCCACGTTGGACCCGAATACCCCACGGTAGTAATGACATTCGTCGACCACCACGAATCGCAGACCGCGCAATAGGACGGCCCAACGGGCGTGATTGCGCAATATCGACAGATGGATCATGTCGGGATTGGAGAACAGCCACCGCGAACGTTCCCGCGCGAATCGTCGGACCTCGGTCGGGCTGTCGCCGTCGTACGCCGTGGGTGCGACGTCATGAAGCCGCGGGATGACCGCGGTCAGTGCGTGCGCGGCTCGCAATTGGTCGTGGCCCAACGCTTTCGTCGGCGACAGGTACAGCACGCGTGCCCGCGGATCGGTCGCCAACGCGTTGAGGACCGGAAGCTGATAGGCCAGTGACTTGCCCGACGCGGTACCGGTGCTGACCACCACGTGACGGCCCGAATGCGCCAGGTCGGCGGCCGCGAACTGATGCGACCACGGTGCGGTGATCCCGCGGCCGGCGAACGCGCCGACGATGTCGGGCTCGGCCCAGGCCGGCCACTCGTGCGGCCGGCCGCTGCGCGGTGGCAATTCGGCGACATGACGCAGCGGACGCTCGTCTGGCGCGGTTCCGGCGAGTGCGGCGGCAAGCAGGTCACTGCCGAAACTCGCCATCTCACCCCTTCGGTGGATCCGTTGTGAATCGGCCTTCACGTCGGCCGCGGAATCAGCCTTCGAATCGGCCGAAGACACAAGTCTGTCGCCGACGCGATGAACATGGTTGACTATTTGCGGTCGCAGCTTCTGTGTTCGTGTCAAACTTTCGCAGGATCGACGTTGCGGCCGCAATTCCTGCGAGGTTAATCGGTCGGGTGAAGTTCCGGCGACTCAGCGAGGTATGGCGGTCGTACCAGGCCCGGGGCATCGAAAGGCGATGCCCCGCACCCAGAAGAAAAGGAAAGATCGAGAGATGCCACAGGGAACTGTGAAGTGGTTCAACGCGGAGAAGGGCTTCGGGTTCATTGCCCCCGAAGACGGTTCCGCCGATGTGTTTGTCCACTACACGGAGATCCAGGGTTCGGGCTTCCGCACCCTCGAAGAGAACCAGAAGGTCGAGTTTGAGATCGGCCATAGCCCTAAGGGCCCCCAGGCCACCGGAGTCCGCTCGCTGTAAAGAAGAGCAGACCTGAACGGATAACCCCCCGTGCAAACCCGCCCAGCGGGTTGAGCCGGGGGGTTTCCTCATTTACTGCCGCCACCAGGTCTGCATCCCGGCCGGCCCCGGACGCCGCGCCGGTCACCTCAAGACGCGGGCGGCCCCCCTGGCCTACTGTCGGGGGCGTGAGCCAGCTTTCCTTCTTTACAGCGGAGTCGGTGCCGCCCGCGGCCACCGATCTTTCCGGGGTGCTGGCGGCGTCCGGGCAGATCGTCACCGTCGGTGCTACCGGTGAAAGTCGCGTGGCCGGCGCCCGGCTGTCGGTGGTCGTGGATCATGCCTGGCGGGCCTCGGCGCTCGCGGAGATGATCCGGGAGGCGGGTCTGGTGGCCGAGATCAGCCGGACCGACGAGGACACCCCGCTGGTGCGGACGGCAGTGGACCCCTCCCTGAGCACCCTGGCCACCGAATGGACGCGCGGGGCGGTCAAGACGGTGCCGCCGCGCTGGCTGCCCGGGCCCCGCGAGTTGCGGGCCTGGACGCTGGCGGCCGGAAACCCGGAGGGCGAGCATTACCTGCTGGCGCTGGACCCGCACGCGCCGGACACCCACTCGCCGCTGGCGTCGGCGTTGATGCGCGTCGGGATCGCGCCCACCCTGATCGGCACCCGCGGCGGCCGGCCCGCGCTGCGGATCACCGGACGCCGGAGGCTATCGCGCCTGGTAGAGAACGTCGGGGAACCGCCCGACGGCGCCGAGGCGTTGTCGCGGTGGCCGCGAGTTTAGCCAGGAGGTAACGTCCGGAATCGCGTCGGCTTTGCGCCGTTTCCGCGAATGTCAGTTTGCGCAGGCCCGCCCAAGGGTGCGAAATTGTCAGATGCCGCAGGGCGAAGGAACGGTCGCGTACCTGAATTTCACCGGAATTTTCGAAGCCGACCTGTCATTCTTCCTGCAGGTGGTCTCGCAGGGGGGACCAATCAGGGATGGAGCGTAAGGGCAGTTGGCTGACCCGAAACTAAAGGACACCAGCAGCGGCGGGAATGGCAGCCGCCGGCGACTCGTGATTGTCGAGTCGCCCACCAAGGCGCGCAAACTGGCCGGTTACCTGGGCTCCAGGTACATCGTCGAATCGTCGCGCGGCCACATCCGCGACCTGCCTCGGGCCGCCGCCGACGTGCCCGCGAAGTACAAATCCGAGCCCTGGGCACGGCTTGGGGTCAACGTCGATCACGACTTCGAACCGCTCTACATCATCAGCCCCGAGAAGAAGAGCACCGTCACCGAACTCAAGGGCCTGCTCAAGGACGTCGACGAGCTGTACCTGGCCACGGATGGTGACCGCGAGGGCGAGGCCATCGCCTGGCATCTGCTGGAGACCCTCAAGCCGAACATTCCGGTCAAGCGGATGGTGTTCCACGAGATAACCGAGCCGGCGATCCTGGAGGCCGCCGAGAATCCACGCGACCTGGACATCGACCTGGTCGATGCGCAGGAGACCCGGCGCATCCTGGACCGGCTGTACGGCTACGAGGTCAGCCCCGTGCTGTGGAAGAAGGTCGCGCCCAAGTTGTCCGCGGGCCGGGTCCAGTCGGTGGCCACCCGGATCATCGTCCAGCGCGAACGCGACCGCATGGCGTTCCGCAGCGCGTCCTACTGGGACATCGTGGCCCAGCTCGATGCGAGCGTGTCCGACCCGCAAGCCTCGCCGCCCACCTTCACCGCCCGCCTGACCGGCGTCGACGGCCTGCGCGTGGCCGCCGGCCGCGACTTCGACTCGCTGGGGCAATTGCGTAAGGCCGACGAGGTGACCGTCCTCGACGAGGCGAGTGCGACCCAGCTGGCCGCGGGCCTGCGCGGCGCTCAGCTCAACGTCGCGTCGGTGGAGGAAAAGCCCTACACCCGGCGCCCCTATGCGCCGTTCATGACCTCGACGCTGCAGCAGGAGGCCGGCCGCAAGTTGCGGTTCTCCTCCGAGCGCACGATGAGCATCGCCCAGCGGCTCTACGAAAACGGCTACATCACCTATATGCGTACCGACTCCACCACGCTGTCGGAGTCGGCGATCAACGCTGCGCGTACCCAGGCCCGCCAGCTCTACGGCGCCGAATACGTCTCCCCATCGCCGCGCCAGTACACCCGCAAGGTCAAGAACGCCCAGGAGGCCCACGAGGCGATCCGCCCCGCGGGGGAGACGTTTGCGACCCCGGACGCGGTGCGCCGCGAACTCGACGGCGACGAATTCCGCATCTACGAGTTGATCTGGCAACGCACGGTGGCCTCGCAGATGGCCGATGCCCGCGGCACCACGCTGAGCCTGCGGATCAACGGCCAATCAACGGCGGCCGGGGCCCGAAGAGAAGTCGTGTTCTCGGCCAGCGGTCGCACCATCACGTTCGCGGGCTTCCTGAAGGCCTACGTGGAGACGGTGGACGAGTTGGCCGGCGGCGAGGCCGACGACGCCGAGAGCCGGCTGCCGCAGTTGACCCAGGGCCAGCGGCTGGACGCCATCGAGCTCACGCCCGACGGCCACGCCACCAACCCGCCGGCGCGCTACACCGAGGCGTCGCTGGTCAAGGCGCTCGAGGAGCTGGGCATCGGCCGCCCGTCGACGTACTCGTCGATCATCAAGACCATCCAGGACCGTGGCTATGTGCACAAGAAGGGCAGCGCGCTGGTGCCCTCCTGGGTGGCGTTCGCCGTAACCGGTTTACTGGAACAGCATTTCGGTCGCCTCGTCGACTACGACTTCACCGCCGCGATGGAAGACGAGCTCGACGCGATCGCCTCGGGTCAGGAGCGACGCACCGACTGGCTCAACAACTTCTACTTCGGTGGCGAGCACGGGGTGGCCGACTCGGTGGCCCGCTCCGGTGGTCTGAAGAAACTCGTCGGCGTCAACCTGGAAGGCATCGACGCTCGAGAAGTCAACTCCATCAAGCTCTTTGACGACGAGCAGGGCCGACCGGTCTACGTCCGGGTGGGCAAGAACGGGCCCTACCTGGAACGCATGGTGACCGGCGACGACGGTGAGCCCAAGCCGCAGCGGGCCAACCTCAACGACTCACTGACCCCTGACGAGCTGACGCTGGAGGTGGCCGAGCAACTGTTCGCCACCCCGCAAGAGGGCCGCGTGCTGGGGGTGGACCCGGCAACCGGGCACGAGATCGTCGCCAAGGACGGCAGGTACGGGCCATACGTTTCCGAGGTGCTGCCGGAGCCGCCACCCGGCGACGACGACGGCAGCGCCGCGCCCGCGAAGAAGGGCAAGAAGCCCACCGGTCCCAAACCGCGCACCGGCTCGCTGCTGCGCACCATGGACCTGCAGACCGTCACGCTCGAGGATGCGCTGCGCCTGCTGTCGCTGCCCCGAGTGGTCGGTGTCGACCCCGCCTCCGGTGAGGAGATCACTGCGCAGAACGGCCGCTACGGCCCATACCTGAAGCGCGGCACCGATTCTCGGTCACTGGCGACCGAGGAGCAGATGTTCGACATCACCCTCGAGGAAGCGCTGAAGATCTACGCCGAGCCCAAACGCCGGGGCCGGCAGGGCGCCGCCGCGCCGCCGCTGCGTGAGCTGGGCATCGATCCGGCGACGGGCAAGCCGATGGTGATCAAGGACGGCCGGTTCGGCCCCTACGTCACCGACGGTGAGACGAACGCCAGCCTGCGTAAGGGCGACGACGTGGCCTCGATCACCGACGAGCGCGCCGCCGAACTGTTGGCCGACCGCCGGGCGCGTGGTCCGGCGAAGCGTCCCGCCAAGAAGGCCGCCCGCAAGGCGCCGGCCAGGAAGACGGCGGCGAAAAAGGCCGCCAAGCGGAGCTAGCCGGGTTCAGTAGCCGGGGCCGATGGACTCGCCGGACATCTCTTCGGCCCGCGCCTGGTTGGGCTGCGAATCGGTGGTTCCGGCCAGGTGCACCGGGCGGGCCAGCTGGGTCGGCGCTCGGCGGCCGCGCAGCTCCACCACCTCGCCGACATCCCAGCACAGGGCTTCGGCGTCGAGCGCGCCGCTGACCGCGATAGCCGACGCGAGCACGTGGCCGGGTTCCAGCTTGGCCAGCTCGGTCAGCCGGGCGGCCTCGTTGACCGGGTCGCCGATCACGGTGTACTCGAAGCGGGCCTGCGCGCCGATGTGGCCGGCGATGGCCCGCCCGGATGACACCCCGATGCCGAACTCCGCCGACCCGATCACCGGCAGCAGCGCGTCGTGCAGTTCCCGGGCGGCGGCCAGCGCCCCGCCGGGCGAGTCGGGGTGTTCGATCGGCGCGCCGAAAATAGCCAGCGCGGCGTCACCCTGGAACTTGTTGACGAAACCACCATGCTTGCCGACCGTGTCCACGACCACCCGGAAGAACTCGTTGAGCAGGTGGACCACCTCGGCGGGCGGCCGGGTCGAGGCAAGCTGCGTGGAGCCGACCAGGTCCACGAACAGCACCGCGACATCGCGCTCCTGGCCGCCCAATTCGGTTCCGCGCTCCAGCGCCCGGCGGGCCACGTCTTCACCGACGTAGCGGCCGAACAGGTCACGCAGCCGCTGCCGCTCGGACAGGTCACGCACCATGTCGTTGAAGCCCGCCTGCAGCAGGCCGAGCTCGCTGGCGTCGTAGATCTGCATGTGCGCGTTGTAGTTTCCGCGCTGCACCTCCGACAGCGCCCAGCGCAGCTGGCGCAGCGGATCGGCGATCGACATGGCCACCAGCAGCGTGCTGATCAGACCGATACCCAGCGCCGCCACCGCCAGCAACAGGATCGGGGTGAACAACTTCTCCGGCGTGGCATGCAGCAGCGAGGTCTTGTCGGCCACTACCGCCAGCACGATCGCCAGCACCGGCACGGCGGTGGACAGCATCCAGGTCAGGATCTGCCGCAGGATGACGCCGGGCGCCTTGACGTTCTCGGGCACCCCGCTGCGCAGGGCGGCCACCGCCACCGGCCGCAGCACCCGCTCGGACTGCAGGTAGCCGATGATCGAGGTGGCCGCGGCGCCGAGCCCGGTGGCCACCGCCACCACGGGCGCGGCGAAGCGGGCCACCGACCAGCTGGCGATGATGAACACCACGCTGCCGATGGCCCAGGCCACGATGCTGATCAGGGTGCGGTAGAACGGCATTCGCAACGCGCGGCTGCGGGCCAGTTCGGTGGCGGCCGGGTCGGCCTCGGCGAGCATGTTGTCGCGGCGCTGCCACCGGAATACCGGCATCAGCAGCCGCAGTGTCACGGCCAAACCGGTGAGGAACACGACGACCAGCGCGGTGGCGAAGATCGCCAGGTTCAGGACCGGTAGGTCCTGCAACTGGATGCGGTCCTCGGGCGGCAGGGCGTAGCGAAGGAAGCCGAGCACGAAGAGCGCGCCGATGATGTCGGCCTGCAGCATGCTGAGCGAGAACAACGGCCACGGCGTGCGCATCACCCAGCGGACGAATGCGCTGATCCGCCCCGGTAGTGCCGCCGCCGTTGTCACTAACCCACCGTATCGGTCGGCAGTGACGTCTCGGAAACTTAATATCGATCTCGGCAGGTCGCTCAGGGCGCGTCGAGCGCGCCGAAGATAACGGAATGGTCGCGGTACGGTGGCCGTTCGGTATCTGTCGGCGGCGCCACTACTGTTACCGGTGATGTCCGGGGTGTTTACGCGGCTGGTAGGCCAGGACGCGGTGACGGCCGAGCTGCTGGCCGCCGCCAGAGCCGCCCGTGGTGACTCAGGCCACAGCGGGGCCGGCGCCGGGACTATGACACATGCATGGCTGATCACAGGGCCTCCGGGTTCGGGCCGCTCGGTGGCGGCGTTGTGCTTCGCCGCCGCCTTGCAGTGCACGTCCGACGGAGAGCCGGGCTGCGGACGCTGCCACGCGTGCACGACGACCATGGGCGGCACCCACGCCGACGTGCGGCGCGTGATTCCCGAAGGCCTGTCCATCGGTGTCGACGAGATGCGTTCGATCGTCCAGATCGCGTCGCGGCGCCCGGCCACCGGGCACCGGCAGATCGTGGTGATCGAAGATGCCGACCGGCTGACCGAGGGCGCCGCCAATGCGCTGCTGAAGGTGGTGGAGGAACCGCCGCCGTCGACGGTGTTCCTGCTGTGCGCGCCGTCGGTGGACCCCGAGGACATCGCCATCACGTTGCGGTCGCGGTGCCGGCACGTGGCGTTGGTGACCCCGCCGACCGAGGCGATCGCACGCGTGCTGGTCGACAGCGACGGCCTGACCCCCGACACGGCGAACTGGGCCGCGTCGGTCAGCGGCGGCCATGTGGGCCGGGCCCGGCGGCTGGCGACCGACCCCGAGGCCCGGTCGCGCCGGGAGCGGTCGCTGACGCTGGTGCGCGACGCCGCGACCCCGTCGCGGGCCTACGCCGCCGCCGAGGAGCTGGTGGCCGCGGCCGAAGCCGAGGCCGTGGTGCTGACCGCGGACCGCGCCGAGGCCGAGACCGAAGAGCTGCGCACGGCCCTGGGCGCCGGCGGCACCGGCAAGGGCACCGCGGGCGCGATGCGCGGCGCGGCCGGGGCGATGAAGGACCTTGAGCGACGGCAGAAGTCGCGTCAGACACGGGCCTCGCGCGACGCGCTGGACCGCGCGCTGATCGACTTGGCGACGTATTTCCGGGACGCGCTGATGGTCTCCGCGAATGCCGGGGCGGTGCGGGCCAACCATCCCGATATGGCCGAGCGGGTCGCGGCGCTGGCCGCCCACGCCCCACCCGCGCGGCTGCTGCGCTGCATCGAGGCGGTGCTTGAGTGCCGCGAGGCGCTGGCGATCAACGTCAAGCCGAAGTTCGCCGTCGACGCCATGGTCGCCACCATCGGCCAGGAACTGCGCGATTGATCGCCCGGCGACGATGCAGACGGCGTTGCCGTGTGAGGAGGAGCGGGCGCAATCCTGATTTCGTGGTGTCGGGCCGCCTGCCGTAGACTCGTGCCGCCCGGCGTGCGGGTATGCCGCCTTAGCTCAGTCGGTAGAGCGATTCACTCGTAATGAATAGGTCGGGGGTTCGATTCCCCCAGGCGGCTCCATAGTTTTAGGCGGACGCGACGAACCCCACCGGGCCCGATGCGAGGCACAACGCCAGCGCGGTGGTATTGGCCCGCACGGTGATCGCGTCCCCGGCACCCGGTAACCGGGCATAGACCCGGTTGAGCCCGGGATGCACCGGCACCTTGACCTCGGGTCCTTGCGTCATCGACAACGTCATCGAACCGTCGCTGTTGGCCAGGTAGTTCAGCTCGACGGTCCAGTCGGCGGGCAGCAGCGGGCCGTCGAGGACCAGGCGCGCCGGATTGTCCGGCTGGGCGAAGTAGCCGCACCGCGGAATCGGCCCGGGCGCGATGGTCCGTACCCAGGTGACGCGCGCCTTGACCAGCCGGCCCGAGTTGTCGAACATGCGCAATTGCGTTGTCGCAGGCGCGAATTCGGGTCGATCCCGCAGCAGGGCGAACAGGTGACTGGCCAGGTTCTCCGGGGCGGCCACCCGTTGCAGCACGAACGGGTCGACCTCCTGATCCAGCAGCGGCGCATCCGAGGCCGTGTGGGCCTCGGCCAGGGCGGCCCGGGCGTTCTGCAGATAGGGCTGGGCGGGGTTGTCGCGCCAGCTGGTCAAGAACGTGGCCGTCGAATACAGGCTGCTGGCCGCGAACAGCACTGCCACACCCGCGGTCACCGCGGTGCGTTTCGGCGAAGCGTCCAGCCATTGCGGGCCGGCCCGCCGATTGGGGGCGCTCAGTGCCACGGCGGCCAGCAGCGCCAGCACCACGACGAGATCGGGCAGGTAGCGTAGGGTCTGCGCGAGCTCCAGTGCGGTCTGGTTCGACGACCGCATCAGATAGATCGGCACCTGGCAGGCCACGGCATAGCCGACGGTGACGAGCCACACCGGCCCGATGCGCTCCTTGCGAACCAGTGACACCGCCAGGATCCCGACCAGCACGAGCCAGCCCAGCGCCATCACCGCCGGCGGGGGCGTCGCCCAGGGGGAGGCCGGCGCCCACCGGTCCCAGTGCCACGGCCCGCCCGCCAGACCCGGCACGATGCCGTGCGTGATCGAGCGCACCAGCAGCCGGCATGTCATCGCCAGGTCGGAACTCCACCGCTGCTGATTGACCACCGCCAGATACAGCGCGATCCAGGCGGCGGTCAGGGCTAGGGCGCCGATCCACAATCGCAGGCCGGCCCGCCACACCGTCGCCAGCGACGACCCCAGGCTCCGATCGCCGGTCACGTGGCTCAGCAGCGCGGCCACCGCGAACGCGACGAACGGGATCACCGCGGCCTTCTCGAAGAACAGCAGCCCGCCGAAGTAGACCAGCACCCCGGTCACCGCGTAGCGACGTTTGCCGGTGCGCACCAGCAGGATGGCGTCGGCGCACACCCAGGCCAGCGCGGCCAGCATAGGCAGCGAGTTCAGCGCCGCCGCCCACCACGCGAAGCCGGGCACCCCCAACGGCGTGAACAACGCGAACGTGAACGGGATCAGCAGCACCGGCCGCCAGCCGAGGATGACGTACAGCGCGCGCAACAAGGCCAGCGACGCCAGCAGTTGCAGCACCAGCAGGCTGACCGCCGGCCAAGTCCAGTCCAGTGGCGCCAGCCGGATGATGGTGCCCGCGACCAAAAATGCCCCGGGCATGACGTGCCCGTCGTGGTCGTCGAACAGATACGACGGCGCGAGCAGGTTGTGGGTGCCGGCCTTGCCGATGAGGATCAGGTCGTCCCAATAGAAGTAGCCACCGAACGCCAGCACCCCGCGCACCGCCAGCTGCACCGCGATGAGCGCGGCGGCCGCGACCGCTATGTATGGTGGGCCGGTGCGCGCACTGGTCACCGGGGCAGCCGGATTCATCGGCTCGACGCTAGTCGACCGTCTGTTAGCCGACGGTCATGCGGTGGTGGGGCTGGACAACTTCGCGTCGGGCCGCGCGACCAACCTCGAGCATCTGGCCGACAATCCGGCGCATGTCTTCGTCGAGGCCGACATCGTGACCGCGGACCTGGAGGCCATCCTCGACGAGCACCGCCCGGAGGTGGTGTTCCACTTGGCCGCCCAGATCGACGTGCGGCACTCGGTGGCCGACCCGCAGTTCGACGCTTCGGTCAACGTCATCGGCACGGTGCGCTTGGCCGAGGCGGCCCGCAAGGCGCAGGTCCGCAAGATCGTGCACACCTCCTCGGGCGGATCCATCTACGGCACCCCACCGCGGTACCCCACGCCCGAGACCGTGCCGACCGACCCCGCGTCGCCGTATGCGGCGGGCAAGGTGGCGGGCGAGATCTACCTGAACACCTTCCGCCACCTGTACGGGCTGGACTGCTCGCACATCGCTCCGGCGAATGTCTATGGCCCCCGTCAGGACCCGCATGGTGAGGCCGGGGTAGTGGCGATCTTCGCCCGCGCCCTGCTCTCGGGCAAGCCCACCAAGGTATTCGGGGACGGCGGCAACACCCGCGACTACGTCTTCGTCGACGACGTCGTGGACGCCTTCGTCAAGGCATCCGGTGACGACGGCGGCGGGCAGCGTTTCAACATCGGCACCGGAATCGAAACCTCGGACCGCCAACTGCATTCGGCCGTGGCCGCCGCGGTCGGGGGACCCGACGACCCGGAGTTTGCGCCGCCGCGGTTGGGCGACCTCAAACGTTCCTGCCTCGACATCGGTTTGGCCGCAGAGGTTTTGGGCTGGAAGCCCAGGGTTGAACTCAGTGACGGGGTGGCCCGCACGGTGGAATACTTCCGTCAGGCGCAGGCCGGCTGACCGGGCGTCGAGATCGACGTCAGCGTGCGGCCTACTCGAACCTTCCCGCGCCAGCGTCGATTTCGGTGACGGGCGCCTGTGCGGATTCCATCGCCACCGCCCGGGCCAGTCTCGCGTAGCGCAGCTCCAGATCCTTGAACCGCATGTAGGTGCTCAGCGTGGTGAAACAGAACGCCATGATCAGCGCGTAGAGCATCAGGTCGGTGCCGCGGCGCACCCCGAACCACTGCGCCACCACCGTGGTGTCGTCGGGCCGCAGCACGGCATAGATACCGCCCAGCACGAACACCACGTAGCCGACCTTGACCCAGGCCCGGGATCGCGCGTTGCGGCGCGACCGCAGCAGATACACCAGTAGCGCGACTATCGATCCGATCAGCAGTACCTGAATCCAGTTCATATTCCAACCCTTTTCATCTCGGAATCCGCCCTCGCAGGAATCCGTCGAAAATGATGTTGACGCCGTTGAGCAGGGGTTGCCCCTTCGACCTCGAGTACGCGGTGTAGAGCACCTCGATGGGTTCTTCGGCGACGCGCCAATGGTTTTCGTCGATCAACATGATGAACTCGTTGGCGTGGCTCATGCCGCTCATGGTGATGTCCAGCCCGTCGGCGACCTTCTTGTTGAACACCCGCAGCCCATTGTTGGTGTCGGTCAGGCCGAGTCGGCGGCCGCGCCGGCTCAACCGCGCGGCGGTCTGCAACACGATCCGTTTCACGAACGGTGGCCGGGCACCGTGCTGTGCGCCGAAGCGGGTGCCGATCACCACGTCGACGTCGCCGGCGCGCAACCGGTCGACCATCGTCACCAGGTCTTTGACGCGGTGCTGCCCGTCGGCGTCGAACGTGGCGAAAACCTCGGCCCCGGGCTGCTTGCGGGCGTACTCCACGCCGGTCTGGATGGCCGCGCCCTGCCCGAGGTTGATCGGATGCCGCACCAGGTGAGCCCCGGCCCGCCGGGCGATCTCCCCGGTGTCGTCGGCGCTGCCGTCGTCCACGCAGACGACATGGTCGAACACCGAGCGCACATCGGCGACCACCTCACCGATGACAGCTGCTTCGTTGAAGGCGGGAATGACGACCCAGACGACCGAATAATGCGTTTCAGTACCCATCTAAGCCCACAAGGTACACGCCTGTGCAGGTCATATCAGCCGGTAGAGCGCGTGGCGCGGGACAGCGCGAGCAGATGGACGCCGATCCCCACGACCGGGCCGCACAGCAACCCGACCACGGTCCGGGTCTGCAGGGACAGCGGCAACAGCAGCAGCAATCCCGACGCGACCGTGGCGCTCACCCAACCCAGCGAGTAGGCCCGGTGCAGCGCCGCGGCCACCGCCGCGGCGCCGGTCAGCGTCAGCATCGCGATCGCCACCGCGGCCGCGGTCAGCCACGCCAACAGCGCGCTGCTGGCGTGGTACTGCGGCCCGAAGGCGACCCGCAACAGCCACGGGCCTATCACGCCCGCGGCCAGCACGCCGACCGCGCCGATCGCCCCGACGATGCCCGCCGGGGCGAGCAGCGCGCGAATCCGATTGCTGCGCTCGTCGACAAAATGAGCAATCAGGTTGCCCTGCATGGCCGTCAGCGGCACCAGCAGCGGCGCGCGGGTCAGCGTGACGGCCAGGATGATCACCCCGCCCTGTGCGCCGAGCTCGGCGCTGGTCAGCTTCAACAGCACCGGAAATCCCATCACCAGTATGGCGCTGGCACCGGCCGCGGTGATCGAATGCGCCGCGCCCCGCAGGAAGGTCGCGGTCCCGCCCGGGGTCAGCAGGCGGGCAGTCGCCCGGGTCGCCGGCGAGGCCACCAGCAGGATCAGCCAGGCGACCGCGCCCGCCACCGTCGCCCACAGAAATCCGACCAGGCGCCAGCCGAGCGTGACGGTCGCCGCGGCCACCGTCACCCGGATGACGGCGTCGGTCACCATCAGCGCGCCGTAGCGGGTCCACTGGTTGGTGCCTGCCAGCATGCCCAGCAGGGTGGCGTGCAGGCAGAAGCCGGCCAGCCCGACGCTGAGCAGAACCACCGACAACAGGCGCGCCTCGACGAACACCCGCCCGCTCCACAACGGCGAGCTGCCCGCGATCAGCACGGCCGCGGCCACCCCGACCAGCATGGCGACGCGCATCGGGTGGGTACGCGGCTCGCCGGGCACCGGCAGCGCGGCCAGGTCGCTGATGTAAGGCGTCGAGCGGACTTCCCGGGTGGTTTCCTGCAGCAGGCCGTTGGCCGCGCCGGTGACCAGACCGAAGGCCCCCCAGAACACCCCGAATACCGAAAAGCCGCTCGGCGCCAGGTCACGAGCGGCCAGGTAGATGACGGCGTAGCCACACAGCGCCGTCACGGCGGTGGCGGTGCCGACCCGGGCCATGCTGCCGCGCGCCACCGGCCCCTGTGAGGCACTGATCTCGGTCATCGGGGCGGCGACGCTTTCGGCCCGCTTCCCCGATGTATCGCCACAATTTGAAAATTCTATGCGGCCCGCGGCGGGCGTCCCCGGCGGCGACGCGGTTCGCTAGTGTGAGCTGGCCGTCGGGAAGGATCCATGTCCGCTTTGCGTACCTTCGCGATCTCGCTCGTGGTCACCGCGGCGGCGCTCGCCCTCGGATATTCCTACGGCGGTTTCAAAGACCTCTATCTGTTGGTGGTGCTGGCCGCCCTCGAGGTGTCGTTGTCGTTCGACAACGCCATCATCAACGCGGCGGTCCTGAAACGGATGAGCCGGTTCTGGCAGCGGATGTTCCTGACCATCGGGATCCTCGTCGCCGTGTTCGGCATGCGGTTGCTCTTTCCGCTGCTCATCGTGTGGGCGACCGCGGGCCTCGACCCGGTGCGGGCGATGGAGCTGGCGCTGCATCCGCCGCCGCACGGCGCGCTGGAGTTTCCCGACGGCTCGCCCAGCTACGAAAAGCTCGTCATCGTGGCCCACCCCCAGATCGCGGCGTTCGGGGGGATCTTCCTCTTGATGCTGTTTCTAGATTTCGTTTTCTATGACCGAGACATCAAGTGGCTCAAGTGGATTGAGATCCCGTTCGCCCGCATCGGCCGGCTGGGGCAGGTGTCGCTGGTGGTGACTGGTGTGGTGCTGGTCCTGGTGGGCACGCGGTTGACGCACTCGGCCGACGAGGCAGCCACGGTGCTGACCGCCGGACTGCTGGGCTTGGTCACCTATCTCGTGGTCAACGGATTGAGCCGGGCGTTTCGGCCATCCGACACCGAAGCCGACGTCGAATCCGGAGCCGGCGCGGCGACCGGCTGGGCCGGCCTGACCCTGTTCCTCTATCTCGAAGTTCTCGACGCCGCGTTCTCGTTCGACGGCGTCACCGGCGCGTTCGCCATCACCTCGGACCCCATCGTGATCGCGCTGGGGCTGGGGCTGGTGGGTTCGATGTTCGTCCGGTCCATCACCATCTACCTGGTCCGCCAGGACGCGCTGGGCCGGTACGTGTATCTGGAACACGGGGCGCACTGGGCGATCGGGGCGCTGGCCGTGATCATGCTGTTCTCCATCGAGCCGCGATTCGACGTTCCCGAGCCGGTCACCGCCTCGGTCGGGGTGGTGTTCATCGCGGCGGCGCTGGGCTGGAGCGTCCTGCGCAACCGCCGCGACGCGCGCCGGGGCGTGACACGACCTCGCTAGGCCTCGATCTGCCCGGCGATGCGCCGTTCGATCGCGGCCCGGGCGGGCGCGGGAAGCACGATCAGGCCGTCGAGCTCTTTGGTCGCCCGCGCGTAGGCGTTCTGGCGTTCCTCACGCGTGGCCGCATCGTCGTGCGCCAAGTGCAGCAGGTGCTGGGCGCGCGCCAGCCGCTGCTGATCGTCCGCCGAGAAGTCGCTGCGTCGCCGGCGGATCGCCTCGGCCTCGGCGATCTCGAACGCGTTGAGGTACTCGTGGACGGCATCGCGGTAGTCCAGTAGCGCATCCCGGTTGCCCACCAGGGCGTCGGGCGGTTCCGGCCGCAGCAGATCGGCGTGCCGCTTCGCCTTGTGGAAGGCGATGGTGAGCGGGTCGCGCATGTTCGTCATCATCGGGAAGTCCAGCAGCTTGGCGATGTCGACTTCGTAGTCGAACCACCGGGCGTCGGTACGGTCATGCGCGGCAACGAGCTTGGTGAGTTCTCGGCGGTCGTGTTCCTCGTTGGCCCGCCCGCGCCCGGTTGCCTCGGCCACCGCGATCTTGGCCTGCTGCTTCAACCGGTACCGCTCCATCCGGCGCTCGGCGCGACGCTCGTTGGCCGCGGCGATGGCCCGAAGGCCGCCGCCGATCGCACCGCCCAGCGGAAACACCAACCACCAGAAATTGGCGGCGAAATGCAGCACCGGGTTCACATCGCCAGGATGCCACCGAGAATCCCGCGGCGGCGCCGGCGCGGTTACACCCTAAGCGTCAGTGCCCCTGGGCCTTGAACCGCTCGATCGAACGCTGGATCTCCGCCTCGGCCTCGTCGCGGCCGACCCAGTCCGCGGCCTTGACGAACTTGCCCGGTTCCAGGTCCTTGTAGTGAACGAAGAAGTGCTTGATCACGTCTAGCTCGAACTCCGGGACGTCCCCGATGTCCTGGACGTGGTCCCAGCGGTGGTCGCCGGCCGGCACGCACAGGACCTTGTCGTCGCCGCCCTTTTCGTCGGTCATCCGGAACATGCCCACCGGACGGGCCTCCACGATCACGCCGGGAAACACCGATTGCGGCAATAGCACCATCGCGTCCAGTGGGTCGCCGTCCTCGCCGAGCGTGTCCTCGATGAAGCCGTAGTCGGTCGGGTAGGCCATCGCGGTGTACAGGTAGCGGTCCAGACGCAGCCGCCCGGTCTCGTGGTCGACCTCGTACTTGTTCCGCTGGCCCTTTTGGATCTCGATGGTCACGTCGAATTCCACCGCGTCGGCTCCTTGTCTGTTGAGGAAGGCGCTGTTTGGGCAGGCCAATTTTGCTCTGCTACACCCTAGTCGAGGGCATCGCCGCCGATTCGGCAGAATGGGCTGGAGACAGTCAGGAGAGTGATGGCCGGTACTCGCTGGCAAAAATCCACCCCCGTGTTCATCGGGTTGGGCGTGCTGGCGTTTGTCGCCGCGGTAGTGGTGGCGGCAACGTTTTTCACCACGAGCGGCCACGGCGCCAACAGCGCGCATGCCCCGATCCCGCCCCCGCACGCCCCGACCGTGAAGCCGGGGATGGTCCCGGTGAGCGATACCGCCGAGCTACCCAGCGGACCCGGCGTCGGCGCGATGCTGGCGGCGGTGGCGGGCGACCCCAACCTGGGCCGGTTGGGCGGTCGGGTCACCGACGCCATCACCGGGAAAGAGCTGTGGCAGGTGGCGGACGACATGCCGCTGGTGCCGGCGTCGACCAACAAGGTGCTCACGGCGGCCGCGGCGTTGCTGACCCTGGACCGTCAGGCCCGGATCAGCACGCGCGTGGTGGCCGGCAGCCAGAACGCCCAGGGACCCGTCGTGCTGGTCGGGGCGGGGGATCCGGCGCTGTCGGCGGCGCCGCCCGGCGTGGACACCTGGTACCGGGGGTCGGCGCGGATCAGCGATCTCGTCGAACAGATCCGCCGCAGCGGCGTGACGCCCACCGGGGTGCAGGTGGACACCTCGGCGTTCAGCGGGCCGACGATCGCGCAGGGCTGGGACCTGGCCGACATCGACAACGGCGACATCGCGCCGATCGAATCGGTGATGATCGACGCCGGCCGCATCCAGCCCAGCACGGTCAACTCGCGGCGGTCCCACACCCCGGCGCTGGACGCCGGCCGGGAGCTGGCCAAGGCGCTGGGCCTGGACCCGAACGCGGTGACGATCGCCAACGCCCCGTCGGGGGCCCGGCAGCTGGCGGTCGTGCAGTCGGCGCCCTTGGTCCAGCGGCTGTCCGAGATGATGGACCACTCCGACAACGTGCTGGCCGAAAGCATCGCCCGCGAGGTGGCGGCCGCGATCAACCGGCCGCGCAGCTTCGCCGGCGCCGCCGACGCGGTGAGCAACCGGTTGACCACCGCCCACGTCGACACCGCGGGGGTGGCGCTGCTGGATTCCAGTGGGCTCTCGGTCGACGACCGGCTGACCGCCAAGACGCTTGACGGCGTGCTGCAGGCCGCGGCGGGGCCCGACCAGCCGTCGCTGCGGGCGCTGCTGGATCTGCTCCCGATCGCCGCCGGCAGCGGGACGCTGGCCGACCGCTTCACCGACGCCTCGACGGCCCAGGGCCCCGCCGGCTGGTTGCGGGCCAAAACCGGCTCGCTGACCGGCATCAACGCCCTGGCGGGGGTGCTCACCGACCGTAGCGGCCGGGTGCTCACCTTCGCGTTCCTGTCCAACAACGCCGGGCCGAACGGCCGGAACGTGATGGACGCGCTGGCGACCCGGCTGTGGTCCTGCGGGTGCTCATGACGTCGACGCCGGACCTGACGCTCGGTACCGCCGTCGACTGGCAGTTCGCGGCCACGGTCGGTCGGCGGCTCGCTCGGCCGGGACCGCCGTCCAGCGAGTACACCCAGCGCCAGGTGATCGACGAGCTGGCCAGTGCCTCGACCAAAGCCGAGCCGTTGGTGCGCGACGTCACCGGCCTGGTCACCGACGGCGCGGTGCCGGCCGCCCGCATCGTTGACCGCCCGGATTGGATCGGCGCGGCCACCGAGTCGATGCGGGTGATGATGAACGGCGCCGAGAAGCCGCGCGGATTTCTCACCGGTCGCGTCACCGGGGCGCAGACGGGCGCGGTCCTGGCCTACGTGTCAGCGGCGATTCTCGGCCAGTACGACCCGTTCGCCACTGCCAACGGCGCCAAGACGGGCTGCCTGCTGCTGGTGTATCCGAATGTCATCGCCGTCGAGCGGCAGCTTCGGGTCGAGCCGTCGGATTTCCGGCTGTGGGTGTGCCTGCACGAGGTCACCCATCGCGTGCAGTTCACCGCCAACCCGTGGCTGCCCGGCTACATGTCGCAGGCGCTGGGCCTGTTGACCCGCGACACCGGTGAGGACATGGGACAGGTGATCGGCCGGCTCGCCGAATACGCGCGCAACCGCGGGGGGCCGGAACCCGACGCCAACAGCTCGGGGATTCTCGGTCTGGTGCGCGCGGTGCAGTCCGAACCGCAGCGACGGGCGCTGGACCAACTGCTGGTGCTGGGCACCCTGCTGGAGGGCCACGCCGACCACGTCATGGACGCCGTCGGGCCGATAGCGGTGCCGTCGGTGGCCACCATCCGCCGCCGGTTCGACGAGCGCCGCCACCGCAAGCAGCCGCCGGTGCAGCGGTTGTTGCGCGCGCTGCTTGGGCTCGACGCCAAGCTCAGCCAATACACCCGCGGCAAGGCGTTCGTCGACCACGTGGTCGGCCAAGTGGGCATGGCGCGGTTCAACGCCATCTGGACGGGCCCCGAAACGCTGCCGCTGCCCAGCGAGATCGAAGAACCCCAGCGATGGATCGACAGGGTGCTGTAGGCCAGCTGCGTGCGGCCGTCGAGGCGTTCATCAGGACCCACCTCGCGACCGTCGAACAGTGGTGCGTGGCGCTGTCCGGCGGCCCGGATTCCCTGGCGCTCACCGCGGTGGCGGCCCAACTGCGGCCCACCACCGCCGTGGTCGTTGACCATGGCCTGCAACCCGACTCGGCTGCCGCCGCCGACACCGCCCGGGCGCAGGCCATATCATTGGGATGCGTTGCGGCTCAAGTAGTTCGGGTTCAGGTGGGCAACCGGGGCGGACCGGAGGCGGCGGCGCGCTCCGCCCGTTACGCCGCGTTGAGCGCCTATCACAGCGGCCCGGTTTTGCTGGGCCACACGCTCGATGACCAGGCCGAGACGGTGCTGCTGGGGCTGGGCCGGGGGTCCGGAGTGCGCTCGATCGCCGGGATGCGTCCCTACGATCCGCCGTGGTGCCGGCCGCTGCTGGAGGTGCGGCGCGCCGTGACGCACGCCGCCTGTCGGGAGCTGGGCCTGACGCCCTGGCAGGATCCGCACAACGCCGACCGGCGGTTCACCCGCACCCGGCTGCGCACCGAAGTGCTGCCATTGCTGGAGGACGTGCTCGGCGGCGGCGTGGCCGAGGCGCTGGCCCGTACCGCGACCGCGTTGCGTGAGGACTCCGAATTGATCGACACGCTGGCCGCCCGGGCGCTGCCCGGGGCCGCGGCGGACTCCGGCCTACGGGTGCCGGCGTTGGAGGTGCTGGACGCGCCCGTCCGGCGCAGGGTCATTCGGGCCTGGCTGCTGGCGGGCGGCGCGACGGGCCTGACCGACAAGCAGATCCGGGGGGTGGACACCCTGGTCACCGGCTGGCACGGGCAGGGCGGGGTGGCGGTGGGTTCCTCGGTGCCGGACGAACGATTGTTCGCGGGCCGCCGCGACGGTGTGCTCACGCTGTGGCGTGAGCCGGTCGGCAAGCCGGGCGGGTAGCCGCAATTTCGGGGCTGCCGTTGGTTATTCGCCCGCCGTCGTGGCACTCTGTGGGCGTGGCCCAGATCTCCTCGGCGATCACCCCAGCCCAACCCGCGGAGCTGTATCCCGGGGATATCAAGTCTGTCCTGCTGACGTCTGCGCAAATTCAGGCGCGAATCGCCGAACTCGGCCGCGAAATCGGGCAGCACTACCGCGACGTCGCGACCGAAACCGGACAGGACCTACTGCTGATCACCGTGCTCAAGGGCGCTGTGATCTTCGTCACCGATCTGGCCCGCGCGATTCCGGTGCCCACCCAGTTCGAATTCATGGCCGTCAGCTCCTACGGGTCATCGACGTCCTCATCCGGCGTGGTGCGGATCCTCAAGGACCTGGACCGCGATATTCAGGGCCGCGATGTGCTGATCGTCGAGGACGTGGTCGACTCGGGTCTGACCCTGTCCTGGCTGCTGCGAAACCTCACCACGCGGCACCCGCGTTCGCTGCGGGTGTGCACGCTGCTGCGCAAGCCCGACGCGCAGGGCGCCCACGTCGAGATCGCCTACGTGGGCTTCGACATCCCCAACGACTTCGTCGTCGGTTACGGCCTCGATTACGACGAGCGCTACCGCGACCTGTCCTACATCGGCACCCTGGACCCCAGGGTCTACCAGCAATAGTTTGGGCCCCGAGTCGTCGGGCTCAGTCCAGCTCCCATACCGCGGTCACCGAGAAGTTCACGGTCTGCTGGCCGGGTTCCAGCGGGACCATGGACGGCATGGCTCGCGGCGCCCCGACCGGCGGCGGGGTGTTGCCGGTGGCCTCCGAAATGGACAGCACCCGGCCCAGCCGGAGCCCGGACAGCTGGGCGTACTGCTCGGCGCGGCTCTTGGCGTCGTTGAACGCCCGCGATCGGGCGTCCTTCACCAGTTGTGAATCGTCGGCGATCGAGTAGCGGACGGACTTGATCCGGGTGGCGTCGCCGCCCGTGCCGACGATGAGGGCCAGCAGCCGCGACGCGGCATCGGTCGGGTGGATCTTGACCGCGACGGCGTTGGTGGCGCGGTACGCGGTGATGGCGGCCGTGCCGCTGGGCGCGGGGTTGTTGTATTCCGGCGACAGCGTGACCTCGGTGGTGCTGATGTCCTTACGGTCGATGCCGGCGCCGGTCAGCGCGTTGATGACCGCCTGTTGCCGGTCGTTGGTCTGGTTCATCGCCGAGGTCACGTCGGGTGCGGTGAATTCGATGCCGACGTCGGCGGTCAGGGTGTCCGGGACGCCTTGAACCTGGCCGGTTCCCACAACCGTGACCTGGCGGGGGTTGGCTCCGGGCTGCGTCGGACTGTGCTTGTCGCACGCGGGTAGGGCGGCGATTGTCAGGCCGGCCGCGGCTGCAGCGATGAATCGGTGGGCCAACCGTCCCTTGGCGAGTTTCGGCATGATTGACCCTAGCGCCTGCGTGGTTGCGAAACGATGCATCTTCGCCACGGGTGCATCGCCGGGCTGGGTTGCCGGCCCCGCCGATTGGCGCTCCTCACGACCGTGCTTGCGTGAGTGGATGATTGGCGCGCTCCTTGGCCGCATCCGCGACCGGCCCGCACTACAGAAGCGGCAGCAGCCTTCCACCTTGACGATCATCGTGTCGTTCGGACAGCTCGGATCTCATCCTGGCGAATCCGCCACCCGCAGTCCGCTCTTCCTCGATCCACCGTTGGACGTCGTCGGGTAGCCGCTCCTTGCGGTCTGGTGAGTCCCACAGTTCGACGGTTTGAACCGCCCAATAAAGCGCGAACTCGATGATCACCAGCCCTTCCATCAAAAGGACCCAGAGCTCCCACCCGGGATGCCTCAGATGCAGTGCGACAACTGCAATTAACGTGCCCACCATCGCCCAGGCAATCACCCGGTACCACCACTTATAGCGGTCCCGATGCGGTGACTTCACAATATCCTCTCGCCCGACGACGTATGCGGCGCAGAACACGGTGATGATGAAGGACGCGAGCAACAGGAAACCGGCAATGCCGTGGACATGCGCATTGAACCAGCCCGGGAAAAAGACAAGGGCGATAAAGCCGAGCGCCATTATCGGCCAGAAAATCCACAGCCCCAGCGTTCCCAGCAGGCTTCTCTTATGCCGAGTGTGGTTGCGCCAGTGCAGCACGGTCATCGCCAACCAGCCCACGATCAGCGCGACCACGACCGCCCAGACATTGGGCTCAATCGCGGGCTCGAATTGGGGCGGCAGATCATTTCGCCCACACAAGTTCGTGGGTCGACCCTGCGGCACCATCGCGATCATCAACGCGGAGACGCCGGCCAGAGTCAAGGACACATCCTCGGTGTCGCTGCTGCCCTTGTACATGATGAGTAGCGTGCCCAGCGCCAGTAGCGCGGCGATCATGATGCTGTGCGCGGAGGTGTAATAGTAAGCGCTGATGGCGAATTGCCAGCAGGTTGCCGATAACTGTTCGATCAAGATGGCTACCCCGAGCATCAGCGTAATGATCACCATGCCGACCCGTAGGTCACGGTATATGGCAAGTGTGATGGGAGTTCGTTTCCGGTCGTTCATGCCGCCTACCACTGCCGGATCACGAGCGCTTTTCTTCTGTTCGCTTCGGGCGTGCCCGGTTTCTGTGCGCGGAGAATATCGGGCGATCTGGCTGATTGCAGAGGTTTTGGGGAGAATGGGGTAACCCGGTGGTTTTAGAAGGGTGGGTCGTCCGGCAAGGGCTGCAGCACCGCCTCGTCGGGCATCCAATCGGGCGGCAATTCTTCCGGTTCCCTGGGATCGTTCACCCAGGTGCAATACGGGCTGGTGCTCGGGGTGCCTTTGAAAAGGAACAGCATGTCGCGCATGTGATTTCGGAATTTGCGCGCTTCGATCTCCTCTTTTCGCGCCTGTTCGAGCCGCAGGTGGGCCTCGTTGATCGGCCTTTGCTCGCGATTGTGTTTGCGGGCTCGCGCAATTCGTGCGCTGCGCTGCTGTGATCTGATTCGCCGGTTCGGGGCGGGCGCCACGCAAGCCGGTCGGCGCGGTTGTGCGAAGAGGTCGGCACCGGCGGGCGAGGTGCGATAGGTCCGTCCACTCGGCGACGTCCATACCACGGTGCCGTCGGCAAGTTGCTTGTCGCGCCAGCCACCGAACGTTTTGAGCCGATGATGTTGGCGGCAGAGGCATTTGAGGTTCTCTGCCGTGGTCGGACCGCCCGCCGAGGGATTCTGGTGGTTGAACGGAACGGTGTGGTCGAGGTCGCAGACCACCGCGGGCCGGCTGCATCCCGGGAAGCGGCAGGTCAGATCCCGGCATCGGACGGCCCGCTCCAGTGCCGCGGAAGGTTGATAACGCAGTGCCTCGACCGGGCTCGTCACCGGATCGGCGATGAGCACCGATGCCGCGGCGGCCAATTGGCGTACCTGCTCGGCATCGATGACCCCATAGCCCTCCAGATAGCCGGGCTCGGTCCCATTGGCGTGCACGGTTTGCTCGCTGGCCACCACATTGATGACGACGCGCGCCCCGGCCTGTTCACCAGCGGGGTCGTGGTCGCCCGCGCGGGCGGGGCACTCTCGTTGTTCACAGGCGCAGGCCAATCCACGGCCTTCAGCCAGCGCGGCGAGCGCGTCGGCTCGTCGCTGGTCCATGGTTCGCGTGTCCGCCGGGCACACCTGTTTGGCGAGCTGGGACAGTCGTCGGTCGAAGGCGGCGGCGGCTGAGGCCGCGACTGAGCCGTGAATCTCCGCCATCCCATTGTCGGAGGCGCTGATTCCGATGTGGCGGTCGTCCTCGGCGGCGAGGCGGCGCTCGCGGGCGGCGTCGGGGTCGGCGGTCCGCACGGCGGCGTCGACGGCGTTGACTATCCGTTGCCTAGACCAGCCGTGCCAGTTGCCGATGCGGTCGGCCAGCGAACGGTCAATCTTGGCGATCAGTTTGTGGTCGGTGACCAGATCGGTACGGCTGATGATCAACCGCACTGTGCGCCAATCAGTTCGGCCCTCGGCCAGCAGGGTCCCGATCTTGGGCAACCTGATGTCGAGCGCCTCCGCATACGACACCAGGTAACTGGCGCCCATGGGGGAGAGGTTCATCGCGGCGGCGACCTCGGCGGCGGTCTGCTCGAAGCCGGCGATCTCCGCGTACTCCCGGTCGGCCTGTTGAGCGGTCGCCACGCGATGCCCAAGCAACGCCGCCACCGCCGAAAGGCGACGGGCCACCAGCATCGATTCCTCCCGATGCGTGGACGCGATCACCGCCACCAGCGCGGCGGGATCCGACAAGCTCTCGAACATACGTTCGATATTAGCGCGGAGTACCGACAATCCGGGTGTGCCGAGACGGAACACGGGTTCATGCCGAACTCTGATGTGCCGACGGTAGAGCATCTGTATTCGTTATGAGCCGTTACGCCGGCGCACCGGCACGGGCCGGGTGTATGTGCTGGCTCTCTGCGCATCCCACCGCGCCCCCCCGAGGCCCGATGCGGCGCGTGCGTTGCGGGATGGTGAGAAGACGTTCGCCTGCCATTGAGGAACAGTCGAAATACCCTGTGCATCAACAGGTGTCGTAGTCACGGGCGGTGAGCTCGCGACCACACTCCAGGCTGGTTTCATCAATGGTGACTCAAATCGATTGGTGGCTCAGTCATATCGAACTCGAACCAGGCTTGCAGTGGCACTCATATAGTCCCCGGAAGCGCTCAGCAATCTGCCACGAATCACATGAACGCCGACCGAATCGAGGATTAACAGACCCCTCGTGACATGGCAATACCCGAAGGGCGGTGGCTTAACGTGTCCGGTGATTCGCAGCGGTGGCGGAGTCGATTCACTGAAAGTTGTTGACGCAAAGAGCAATCAGGAAGGAATGCGAATGTCGATCGTGATCGCGGAACCGGAGAAGTTGAGTGCGGCGGCCAGCCAACTGCACTCGATCAACGCGGCGCTATTGGCCGGAAACACGGCCGCGGCCGGCCCGACAACATCGGTGGCTCCGGCCGCCGCGGACGTGGTGTCGGCCCTGACGGCCGCCCAGTTCGCCGCGCATGCCCAGCTCTATCAGGCAATCAGCGCACAGGCAGCATGGGTCCAGCAGCAGTTGGCGACGACCCTCGGGATTGCCGCGGGTTCGTACGCGGCTACCGAGGCCGCCAACACCGAGATCGTCGGTTAGGCGACGGGGAGTCATGCTGGATTTCGCGCAACTGCCGCCCGAGGTCAACTCGGCATTGATCTATGCCGGGCCCGGCGCAGAGCCGATGATGGCCGCGGCCGCGGCCTGGGATGCGTTGGCCGCCGAGTTGCTCATGACGGCATCGTCCTATCTGTCCGTGGTCAGCCAGCTGACCGACGGGCCCTGGCTGGGTCCGGCGGCGGCTTCGATGGCCGCTGCCACGGCTGCTCAGATCGCATGGCTCAACGGCATTGCCGAACGAGCCGAACAGGCCGCCGGTCAGGCTGCGGCGGCAGCGAGTGCTTACGAAACCGCACTCGCCGTGGCGGTCGCGCCGGCGGAGGTCGTGGCCAACCGGGAGTTGCTGGCGGTTCTGCTGGCGACGAACGTTCTCGGCCAGAACACACCGGCAATCGCGGCGACCGAGGCGCAGTACGTCGAAATGTGGGCCCAGGACGCGGCCGCGATGTACGGCTATGCCGGAGCCTCGGCGGCGGCCTCGACGCTGCCGCCGTTCGACCCGCCCGTGCCCGCCACCAATCCGGGCGGGCTTGCCGCCCAGGGTGCCGCGGTCGCGCAAGCGGTTGGGGCCACGGCCACGGACACTGGGGTGCTTGCGACGCTGACGCAGGCACTTCCCGGTGCGCTGTCAGAGCTTTCCGGACCCCAGGCGATGACGCAGGCAGTGACGAATCCGTTCGCCGGGGGAACCGTGGAGCTACCTGGATGGGCGGGCGCGTTGCTCGAGACGCTCACCGGATCGTCGACCTTGCATCCCGGCACGCCCATCGACTTGTTCAAAGAGTGGGTGTCCCCGACCAGGCTCTTCGTCACGATCTTCAAAGACATTGAAGGCCTGGGTCAATCGCTGGTGCCGAAGGCCGCGGCGGGCGCTGCGAAGGCGGTGGAAAGTGTCGGAAGGGCCGCCGAGACGGTTCTGCCGGCCACGCTGTCGAGCGCCGGGATGGGAAGCGCGCTGGGCAGGTCGGTGTCGATCGGGGCGCTGTCGGTACCGCAGGCGTGGGCCGCTGCCGCGCCAACCGCGACGCCCACGATCGCCACGCTCGGAGGCGTCGAGAGCGTGGCCGCCGCAGTGCCCGGCACCAACGCGGTAGGCGGGTTGCCGATGTTGGGTAGCGGCGCCGGCCGGGGCCTGGCAACTCACTTCGCCGCCCCCCGGTACGGGTTCAAGCCCACGATGGTGGCGCATCCGCCGGCCGGGGGGTAATGAGGCAACCCGGCGACCGACGACCGTCAGGGCGTGACGAGGATCTTGCAGTGCCGCTCGGGGTCGGCGAGGTCGTCGAACGCCGCGCCGACCCCATCGAGGCCGACCTCGCCGGTGATCAGCGGGTTGACGTCGATCTCGCCCTCGGCCAGGGCGCGCAGCGAATCGCCGAACTCGTCGGGGGTGTAGGCCAGTACGAATTGCACGTTGATCTCTTTGGCGATCGCGAAGAACGGATGGACGGTGTCGGGTTGCATGCACACGCCGGCGACCACCAGGCGGGTGCCGGGCCGCGCCCGAAGGAGCACGTCGTCGATGATGCCGGGCACGCCGACCGCCTCGAACACCACCGCGGGCTTGACGGTGTCGAAGGGTGAACCCTGGGCCGGGTCCAGCGTCTGGTGGGCCCCCATCGCGGTGGCCAGTTCCCGTCGTTTAGGCGAAAAATCAGATGCCACAATGGTTTCGACCCCACGTGCCCGAAGCGATGCGATGATGGCGATCCCGATCGGGCCGCAGCCGAGCACCAGGGCCGCCTCGCCGGGCGCGATGTTGGACTTGTTGACCGCGTGCAGGCCCACCGCCATGGGTTCGGTGAGGGAGGCATGTTTGAAGTCCAGGCCGTTGGGGACGGGCAGCAGCAGCGGCGCCGAGAGAAGCATCCGTTCGGCGTAGCCGCCGATTGTGCTGTTGCTGTAGACGATCGGTTCAACGCCCTTGGCGGACAACAGCACCGGCAACGATGTCACCAGGGTGCCCGGTGGATGGGTCTCGGTGTCGGGGCCGGCTTCGAGTATCTCGGCGCTGAACTCGTGACCCATGAAGATGTCGTGGTCCAGGTCGACGTGCATCGCGCCCGTGCCGCCGGCGACCCGATCGCTCATTTCCAGCACCTGTGCGCCGTGGGCGGCGAAATGCAGGTCGGAGCCGCAGATTCCGCATGCCCGCACGCCCACCAGCACCTGGCCGGCTTCGGGTATCGGGTCGGGCACGTCGTCCCGGTAAACCATGCGGCCATCCCGCAGCACTGCCGCGCGCATCAGTGCACCGCGTCTTTCTGCTCGTCGACGTGCTCGGTGATGGCCTTGACCACCGCCTCGCCCGCCCGGCCGATCAACTGGTCGCGCATGCCTTTCGCCCAATCATGCGACGAGCGGGACGCTTCGAGCTGTCGTTTGAAGTGTGGAATCACCTTGCGCGCCATCAGGTCATAGCTGTGGTACGTCGCTTGCGGCGAGGCCCAGTCGTGACCCAGCATCAGCAGGGTGCCGAAGCCGCCGGAGCGGTCGAGCAGGTCTTCGATGTGGGCGATGGCATCCTCGGGCGTGCCGATGCAGCAATTTCCCTTGGCCGCATAGTCGGCGACGAATTCGTGTGGCGTCTGGGTGCCTTCCACGCTGTTGGCCAGCGGCACGAATCCCGCGGCGCCGAAGTAGTTCGCGAAATCCTGTAGCCCGTAAGTGCAGTCGTCGATGGCCTGCTCACGGCTGTCCGCGATGTGCATGATGCTCAAGACGCGCCAGTCGGCCCGGTCCGGCTCGTCGCGGCCGGCCTTCGCGGCCTGTTCGCGGACCACGTCCCAGGTGGTTTCCAGCGCCGCGTAGCCGCCGGGCACCGACATCGACAGCGACAGCAGCGAGGTGCCGAGTGCGCCGGCCAATCGGGGCCCCGATGGTGAAATCATTGCTGCCGTGGAGATTTCGGGGTAGGGCCAGGTGTATGGCCGGATGTGCAATTGCGCGTCGCGCAGGGTGAACCAGTCGGAGTGACGGTCTATGCGTTCGGTGGGTGCGGCGCGGAACAGCGCCAGGATCGCCTCGAGGGACTCCTGCATCATCCGGCGCTGCTCGATCGGGTCGATGCCCATCATGTAGGCGTCCGAGGGCAGCGCGCCGGGACCGGTGCCGAACATCACCCGGCCGCGGGTCAAGTGGTCCAGCAGCACCCAGCGGTCGGCCAGCATGAGTGGATGGTGGTAGGGGAGCGACACCACCCCGGTGCCCAGCCGGATGTGTTTGGTCCGCTCGGCGGCTGCCGCGATGAACACCTCCGGGCAGGCGATCAGCTCGTAGCCACCGGAGTGGTGCTCGCCGAACCAGGCCTCGTCGAATCCGAGCCGATCCAGTGCGACGACGCGTTCCATGTCGTATTCCAGTGCCACCGTTGGGGATTGGCCGACCGGGTGAAACGGGGTGATAAAAACACCGAAACGCAGCGGCGCGCTCATTGCAGCTCCAATCCGTTGAGAAATTCCAGTAAGGCCGCATTCACCTCGTCGGGGCGCTCCTGCTGCAGCCAATGCGCGGCACCGTCGATCATCACCTGTCGGTACCGGCCGGAGATCGCGTCGGAGGCGCGGTCGGCGCGGGTGAAAGACAGGACGGGATCGGCCGTCCCGCCGATGAACAGACACGGCACCGAGATCTTCGCGCCGTCGAGCTCGGGGGTGGTCTCCCAGTTGCGGTCGAAGTTGCGATACCAGTTCAGGCCGCCGGTGAAACCGGTGCGGGTGAACTCGGCGATGTAGTGGTCGAGCTCGTCCTGGCTTATCCACTCCGGCAGCCCGTCGGGTTCGGGCAGGCGCTCGATGAAGCCTTCCGGACCGGGGGTGGCCATCCGCACCAGCGCATCCTTGCCGGATCGCAAACTTCCCATCATGCGTCGCATCACCCGGGCGGGATCGGCGTTCAATTCGGCGTCGGCGACGCCGGGCTCCTGGAAGTACAGGATGTAGAAGAAGTTGTCGCCGAAGGTCTTGCGCCACGCCGTCGTTGGTGCCACGTGTGGGCGGGGCGTCACCGGGACGCTCATGGCGGCGACGGCCGCGACGCGGTCCGGGTGCAGCAGCGGGGCGTTCCACACCACGGCGGCGCCCCAGTCGTGCCCGACCCACACGGCGCGCTGCGCGCCGACGTCGTCGAGCAGACCGACCAGATCGGCGGTCAACTGATGAATGTCGTAGGCGTCGACGGCCTCCGGACGATCCGAACCGCCGTAGCCGCGCTGATCGGGTGCCAGAACGTGGTAGCCGGCTTCGGCGAGGACGGGTATCTGGTGGCGCCAGGAGTAGGCCAGTTCGGGAAAGCCGTGCGCCAGGAGCACCACGGGTGCGCCGCGGTCGCCCGCTTCGGTCACCCGTAGCCGCACACCATTGGTATCTACTAACCGTTCGGTTGGGGGCACCGTCTCACCAAAGCACAACGGTTGCGGGCTGAGAAGGCCCCGAACCGGTGTGGCTTACCCGAATGGCGTTCGGTTGCCCACTGAAACGCCGGAAGGCGGGAATACTCGAATTGATGCGACTGGACCATGTGGTGCTCTGGACGAACGATCCGCGGGTGGCGATGGACTTCTACACGCGCGTCGTCGGGCTGGAACCGGTCCGCTTCGCCGAATTCGACGCCGGCGACGCACCGTTTCCGAGCGTGCGGATCTGCGCGGACTCCATCATCGACTTGATGCCCGCCGAAGGCATCCCGGCGACCGAGACTTTGACCCGGGCCGAGGGCAGTGCCGGCCATCCGGTGAATCACGTCTGCCTGGCAATGTCGAAGGCCGAATTCGACGCGCTGGACCGGCGGCTGCAGGCCGAAGGGGTGGATACCGGGGCGCGGTTGAACCGGAGCTTCGGCGCGCGCGGGTGGGCGCCGCAGGGGTGCTACTTCGCCGATCCGGACGGCAACGTGGTCGAGGCCCGGTACTACGAGTAGTCGGGAACTGCCCGTCGTTAACTGAGAGGGCCCGGCTCCACCGGAGCTGGCGATCGCCACTAGCGGTAGCCTGGACTTTTCCAGCTGCGTGTATATCGGGGAAGGACCTGGCCGGCAAGGCCGATGATTGATGAACCGGAAAAACGTAATTCGCACCATCACGGCAATTGCTGTCGTGGTGCTGCTCGGTTGGTCGTTCTTCTACTTCAGCGACGACACCCGCGGCTATAAGCCCGTCGACACGTCCGTGGCGATGTCCCAGATCAACGGCGACAATGTCAAGAGCGCGCAGATCGACGACCGCGAGCAGCAACTGCGATTGACCCTGAAAAAGGGAAACGGTGACACCGACAATTCCGACAAGGTCATCACCAAATACCCGAGCGGCTACGCGGTCGACCTGTTCAACGCGCTGAGCGCCAAGAATGCGAAGGTCAGCACCGTCGTCAACCAGGGCAGCATCCTGGGCGAGTTACTGGTCTACGTCCTGCCGCTACTGCTGCTGGTGGGGCTGTTCGTGATGTTCTCCCGCATGCAGGGCGGCGCCCGGATGGGCTTCGGATTCGGCAAGTCGCGCGCCAAACAGCTCTCCAAGGACATGCCCAAGACCACGTTCGCCGACGTCGCCGGTGTCGACGAGGCGGTCGAGGAGCTCTACGAGATCAAGGACTTCCTGCAGAACCCGGGCCGCTATCAGGCGCTGGGTGCCAAGATCCCCAAAGGCGTGCTGCTCTACGGGCCGCCGGGGACCGGCAAGACGCTGCTGGCCCGCGCCGTTGCCGGGGAGGCCGGGGTTCCGTTCTTCACGATCTCCGGCTCCGACTTCGTCGAGATGTTCGTCGGCGTCGGTGCGTCCCGGGTGCGCGACCTGTTCGATCAGGCCAAGCAGAACAACCCGTGCATCATTTTCGTCGACGAGATCGACGCGGTGGGACGCCAGCGCGGCGCGGGCTTGGGCGGCGGTCACGACGAGCGCGAGCAGACGCTGAACCAGCTGCTGGTCGAAATGGACGGGTTCGACCCGCGGGCCGGCGTCATCCTGATCGCCGCCACCAACCGGCCGGACATCCTGGATCCGGCCCTGCTACGGCCCGGCCGCTTCGACCGGCAGATCCCGGTGTCCAACCCGGACCTGGCGGGTCGTCGCGCGGTGCTCGAAGTGCACTCGAAGGGCAAGCCGATCGGCCCGGACGCCGACCTCGCCGGGCTGGCCAAGCGCACCGTCGGCATGACCGGCGCCGACCTGGCCAACGTCATCAACGAGGCCGCGCTGCTCACCGCCCGCGAGAACGGCACTGTCATCACCAGCGCCGCGCTGGAGGAAGCGGTCGACCGGGTGATCGGTGGGCCGCGCCGCAAGGGACGGATCATCAGCGAGCAGGAAAGGAAGATCACCGCCTATCACGAGGGCGGGCACACCCTGGCGGCCTGGGCGATGCCCGACATCGAGCCGATCTACAAGGTGACAATTCTGGCGCGTGGACGCACCGGCGGGCACGCGGTGGCGGTGCCGGAGGAAGACAAGGGCCTGCGGACCCGCTCGGAGATGATCGCGCAGTTGGTGTTCGCCATGGGCGGACGCGCCGCCGAGGAGCTGGTCTTCCGGGAGCCGACGACCGGCGCGGTGTCGGACATCGAGCAGGCGACCAAGATCGCGCGGGCGATGGTCACCGAATTCGGGATGAGCTCCAAACTCGGTGCCGTCAAATACGGTTCGGAGCACGGCGACCCGTTCCTGGGCCGCACGATGGGAACGCAGGCGGACTACTCGCACGAGGTCGCCCGCGACATCGACGACGAGATCCGCAAATTGATCGAGGCCGCCCACACCGAGGCGTGGGAGATCCTCACCGAATACCGCGACATTCTCGACATCCTCGCCGGCCAGCTGCTGGAAAAGGAAACCCTGCACCGCGCCGAGCTGGAAAGCATCTTCTCCGGTGTCGAAAAACGGCCTCGGCTCACGATGTTCGACGACTTCGGCGGCCGTATCCCGTCGGACAAGCCGCCGATCAAGACCCCCGGCGAACTCGCCATCGAGCGCGGCGACCCATGGCCGCCGCCGACCCCCGAGCCCGCCTTCAAGGCGGCTATCGCGCGGGCCAGCGAAGCCGCTGCGGCCGCACGGGTGGAGGCCGACAGAAACGCCAACGGCAGCAACGGTTCTCATGGTGTTCAAGGCGACGGCAGTCGCCAGGGAGAGCCGCAGGGGCCCACCCAACCCGACTATGGCGCCCCGGCCGGCTGGCGCGCGCCGGGATGGCCGCCGCAGCAACAACAGCCGACATACCGGCACCCGCCAGCGCAGCCCGGACAGCAGCCCTATTGGCCGCAGCCGGGGCGCGGCTACCCGGGCCCGCAGCAGGGATATCCCGGACAGCAGGGATATCCGGGCGGTCAGCAAAGTTATCCCGGTCAGCAGGGCGGCGCGGGTCACCCCGGTCAGGCACGTCCGGCCTACCCGCCATATCCGCCGTATCCGCCGCCCGGCCAACCCGCCCCGGAGGGTGGTTCGCCGGACCGGCAGGATGATGACGTGAGCCGGTCCAACCCGCCGGCTCACGGCTGAGCAAACGGAGGATTCGATGGCGCTGCCGGACACTGCGATGACCACGACGCGGCTGTTCGATCAGGATCGCGCCGAGGCCGCGGTTCGCGAGTTGCTGCACGCGATCGGCGAAGACCCCGACCGCGACGGGCTGCGGGAAACGCCGGCCCGCGTCGCCCGCGCCTACCGCGAGATGTTCGCCGGGCTCTACACCGATCCTGACAGCGTGCTGAACACGATGTTCGACGAGGACCACGACGAGTTGGTGCTGGTCAAGGAAATTCCGCTGTACTCCACCTGTGAACACCACCTGGTGTCGTTTCACGGTGTGGCCCACGTCGGCTACATCCCGGGCAACGACGGCAGGGTCACCGGCCTGTCGAAGATCGCGCGGTTGGTCGACCTGTACTCCAAGCGGCCCCAGGTGCAGGAGCGGCTCACCAGCCAGATCGCCGACGCCCTGGTGAAAAAGCTCAATCCGCGAGGCGTGATCGTCGTGGTCGAGGCCGAGCACCTGTGCATGGCGATGCGCGGTGTACGTAAGCCCGGGGCGGTCACCACCACCTCGGCGGTGCGCGGCCTCTTCAAGACCAACGCGGCTTCTCGAGCCGAGGCGCTCGACCTGATCCTGCATAAGTGAGTTTGGCGCCTGTGCAGGTAATGGGAGTTCTGAACGTCACTGACGATTCGTTCTCCGACGGCGGCCGCTATCTCGATCCCGACAAGGCCGTGGCGCAGGGTTTGACCCTGGTCGCCGACGGCGCCGAAATCGTTGACGTCGGGGGAGAGTCGACCCGGCCCGGTGCCACGCGGATCGATCCTCACGTCGAGACGGCCCGGGTCGTCCCCGTTGTAAAAAACCTTGCGGCAGAAGGCATTACCGTAAGCATCGACACCATGCACGCCGATGTCGCGCGGGCGGCGCTGTGCGCCGGAGCGCGGATCGTCAACGACGTGTCCGGTGGCCGCGCCGATCCCGCGATGGCGCCGCTGCTGGCCGACGCGAAAGTGCCCTGGGTGCTGATGCATTGGCGCTCGGTGTCGGCCGAGCGTCCGCACGCGGCCCCAAGCTACCGCGACGTGGTCGCCGAAGTGCTCGCCGAGCTGCTGGCCAGCGTCGACGCAGCGGTGTCCGCCGGGGTCGACCCCGGTCAGCTGATGATCGATCCCGGACTGGGGTTCGCCAAGACCGGGCAACACAATTGGGCGCTGCTGCATGCCCTGCCGCAGTTGGTCGCCACCGGCATCCCGGTACTCCTGGGCGCATCGCGCAAACGGTTCCTCGGTACGTTGTTAGCCGGGGCAGACGGTTCGCCGCGACCGCCCGATGGGCGCGAGACGGCCACCGCGGTGGTCTCCGCACTGGCCGCATTGCACGGGGCCTGGGGGGTGCGAGTGCACGATGTGCGGGCCACGGTCGATGCCCTCAAGGTCGTAGCGGCCTGGACCGGCGGGTCGCACACGAAACTGGCTGGAGACAATGGCTGATCGAATCGAGTTGCGCGGGTTGCAGGTTCGCGGACAACACGGAGTTTTCGACCACGAGCGCACCAACGGTCAGGACTTCGTCGTCGACATCACCGTGTGGATCGACCTCGCCGTCGCCGCCGCCAGCGACGACCTGGCGGACACCTACGACTACGCCGCGCTGGCCCAGCTCGCCGCCGACGTGGTGGCCGGCCCCGCGCGCAATCTGATCGAGACCGTCGGGGCCCAGATCGCCGACCAGGTGATGGACGACGAGCGCGTGCACGCCGTCGAGGTGGTGATGCACAAGCCGCAGGCTCCGATCCCGCAACAGTTCGCCGACGTCGCGGTGGTGGTGCGGCGGTCGCGCCGCGGCGGCCGCGGTTCGGTGGTTCCGGCGGGCGGGGCGCTATGACGCGCTACCACGACGATGATGCCGGCTCGGCCGGCATTGAGGAGCGGCGCCCATGACCAGAGTCGTGCTGTCCATCGGTTCCAACCTGGGTGACCGGCTGGCGCGGTTGCAGTCGGTCGTCGACGGGCTGGGGGAGGCGGTGCGGGCCGTGTCGCCCGTGTACGAGACCGACCCCTGGGGCCGGGTGGATCAGGCGCCGTTTCTCAACGCGGTGCTGATCGCCGACGATCCGGCCCGCGACGGGCAGGGCTGGCTGCGCCGCGCGCAGGAGTTCGAGCGGGCCGCGGGCCGGGTGCGCGGTGAGCGCTGGGGCCCGCGCACCCTCGACGTGGACCTGATCGCCTGCTACGGCCCAACCGAAGTGATCTCCCGGGAAAACAACCTCACGCTGCCGCATCCGCTCGCCCACCTGCGGGCGTTCGTGCTCATCCCGTGGCTGGATGTCGACCCGGATGCGCGGCTGACGCTGGCCGACGGGCCGCAGCCCGTCGCCGGCCTACTCGCCCAGCTGGAAGCGGCCGACCGGGACGGCGTCCGGCTGACCGGCTTGAAGCTTGCGCCCAACGGGAAGTCGCCGGTCGATCCCGGGCCGACGACCTGATGGGACCCACCCGCAAGCGTGACCTGACCGCCGCGGTGGTCGGCGCAGCCGTGGTGGGGTACCTACTGGTCACGGGTCTTTACCGGTGGTTTCCGCGGATCACGGTGTGGACCGGGCTGTCGCTGCTGGCGGTGGCCGTCATCGAGGCGCTCTGGGCGCGCTACGTGCGGGCCAAGATCAACGAGGGCGAAATCGGGTCCGGGCCGGGTTGGCTGCATCCGCTTGCCGTGGCACGCAGCCTGGTGGTCGCCAAGGCCTCGGCCTGGGTGGGAGCGTTGATGCTGGGCTGGTGGGTCGGCGTCCTGGTGTACTTCCTGCCGCGCAAGTCCTGGTTGCGGGCCGCCGCCGAGGACACCTCGGGCGCGGTGGTGGCGGCCGTCAGCGCGCTGGCGCTGCTCGTCGCCGCGCTGTGGCTGCAACACTGCTGCAAGTCGCCGCCGGATCAGACCGAGCACGGCGAGGGTGCGGAAAGCTAGCCCCGCGCCGGGATTGCCACCGGTCACCGGGCAATCGACTCATGCGTCCTTGCGGACAAGCCGCGCGAGAATCGCCGGAGCCGCGCGACACGCGGATTGACCTCGCGCAGGTACTCTCGGGCCATGACCGTTCTGTCCCGCGGCGCCCGGGTCCGGCGCGGCGGCCGCAGGCCGGGGTGGGTGCTCTTGACGACGTTGCTGGTCCTCGCGATAGGGGCCAGTTCCGCATTGGTTTTCACCAATCGGGTGGAACTTCTCAAGCTGGCTGTAATCCTGGCGCTGTGGGCCGCAGTCGCCGGCGCCTTCGTGTCCGTGCTCTATCGCCGTCAAAGCGACGCCGACCAGTCCCGAGTCCGCGACCTCAAGCTGGTCTACGACCTACAGCTGGACCGGGAGATCTCGGCCCGGCGTGAATACGAACTGACCGTCGAGTCCCAGCTGCGCCGCGAGCTGGCCTCCGAGCTGCGCGCTCAGGCCGCCGACGATTTGGCCGAGTTGCGCGCGGAACTTTCCGCCCTGCGGACCAGCCTGGAAATCCTGTTCGACACCGACCTGGCGCACCGCCCGGCCCTCGGGGGGACACCCGAGCCCGAGCCGCAGCCGGAGCGCGCGTACAGCGAGTGGGATCGCAACGGCGAGAACCCCCGCGACACCCCGGTCGACTGGGTGCCCAGCGACCGGGTCACGACGGTGCCGCAGGACAACTCCGGCCGCGGCGACGACGCCATTATCGATGTGCCCGAGGAACCGCTGATGCCGCCTCGGCAGCAGCCGTCCCGGCGTGAGCGGGTCCGCTACCAGTACGAACCGGCCCAGGATCCGGCCTACGCCGAGGAGCCCTCGTACGCCGAAGAGTCCCCGTATGCGGGATCGGCGGAACCGCGGTTCGAGCCTCGTCACCAACCGCCGCCACCGGCCCCGGCGGCGGCAGCCCAGTTCCAGCCGGAGCCGCAACCGGAGCCCGAACCGGAACCGGTGCCAGAACCTCAGCCACATTCCCATGCGCATTGGCAAGGCCAGGGCTGGCAGCCGGCCGCCGCGGAAGGGCAGTGGTTGCCGCCGGGTGCCCCGGGCAGTAATTGGGCCGGCGCCGATTCACCCGAGGAATCGGCCGGTGGGCGGCGGCGTGCCCGGCATTCGGGCGATGACGAGGCCTGGGACGGCCTGCCCGTCGAGCCGGTGCCGCCACCGCCGTATGGAGACTCCGGGCGCCGGGCGAGGTCGCGCCACTCGACGGAGTACCGCGACTACGGTGCGCGCAATTTCGGACCCACCAACGAGCCCCCGGCCGCACCCCCTCCGGCCGCCGCGACGCCGCCCCCGCCGTCGGCTCCCCCGATGCAGCCGGGCCCGCCCGCCGGTGCGCCCCCACCACCGCGCCTGGCGCCGCCGCCGGCGCCGGAGCAGGCGCCCCGGCACGGTGGTGACCCGCAGCAGGAGGACCCCGAAGGCGGGGGAGAAGGCGCCTCAACCGGCGGCCAGTCGGTGGCCGATCTGCTGGCCCGCCTGCAGGTGCAGCCCTCCGAGGGCGGCCGTCGCCGTCGCCGCGAAGGCTGAGCTGGGAGCTTCCTCACATTGGGTAATGCCTGGTAATCGACTACAGTCGTAGTGACCGAACGGTACCCACCAAGTGGGACCGGAACGAACGAAGATATCTGTGAGGTCGTCTGCGATGGTGCAGTTCGACGGTCTGCGCCCGGCTCGGCTCAAGGTAGGCATCATCTCGGCCGGCCGGGTGGGCACCGCACTCGGTGTCGCGCTGGAGCGCGCGGACCACGTCGTGGTGGCGTGCAGCGCCATCTCCCATGCGTCGCGGCAGCGGGCACAGCGCCGGCTGCCCGACACCCCGGTGGCGACGCCGCCGGACGTGGCCGCCGGTGCCGAGCTGTTGCTGCTCGCGGTTCCCGACAGCGAACTCGCCGGCCTGGTTTCCGGGTTGGCCGCGACGTCGGCGGTGCGTCCCGGAACGATCGTGGTCCACACGTCGGGCGCCAACGGGATCGGCATTCTCGAGCCGCTGGCCCGGGACGGGTGCATCCCGCTGGCGATTCACCCGGCGATGACGTTCACCGGTTCCGATGAAGACATCAGCCGGCTGGCGGATGCCTGCTTCGGCGTCACCGCGGCCGACGAAGTCGGATACGCGATCGGGCAATCGCTGGTCTTGGAGATGGGCGGGGAGCCCTTCTGCGTCGCCGAGGAGGCGCGCGTCCTCTACCACGCCGCGCTGGCCCACGCCGGCAACCACATCGTGACCGTGCTGGCCGACGCGCTCGACGCATTGCGCGCCGCGCTGCGCGGCAGCGAACTGCTTGGCCAACAGTCCGTCGACGACCAGCCGGGCGGCATCGCCGAACGCATCATCGGGCCGCTGGCCAGGGCCGCGCTGGAGAACACCCTGCAACGCGGGCAGGCCGCGCTCACCGGCCCGGTGGCGCGCGGCGACGCGGCCGCGGTCGCCGGGCACCTGGCCGCGCTGGGTCAGGTCGGGCCGGAGTTGGCTCAGGCGTACCGGGTGAACGCCCTGCGCACCGCCCAGCGCGCGCACGCCCCCAAGGATGTGCTGGCGGTGCTGGCGCCATGAGACCCGGCAGGTCACCGGCCTTCACCGCCGGCGAACTCAACGTCTACTCCGCCCCGCGCGATGTCACCGACGTCAGCCGCGCGCTGCGGCACACGGGGCGCCGGGTGATGCTGGTGCCCACCATGGGCGCGCTGCATGACGGGCACCTGGCGCTGGTGCGCGCGGCCAAGCGGGTGCCCGGTGCGGTGGTCGTCGTGTCGATCTTCGTCAACCCGCTGCAATTCGGCGCGGGTGAGGACCTCGACGCCTATCCCCGCACCCTGGATGACGACGTCGCATTGCTGCGCTCCGAGGGCGTCGAAATCGTCTTCACCCCAACGGCGGCCGCGATGTATCCCGACGGTCTGCGCACCACCGTGCAGCCCGGTCCGCTGGCCGCCGAACTCGAAGGAGCCGTGCGCCCAACGCATTTCGGTGGGATGTTGACGGTCGTGTGCAAGCTGCTGCAGATCGTGCGGCCGGACCGGATCTTCTTCGGCGAGAAGGACTATCAGCAGCTGGTGATGGTCCGCCAGATGGTCGCCGACCTCAACATCGACGTGCAGGTCGTCGGGGTGCCGACGGTTCGGGAATCCGACGGCCTGGCGATGTCGTCGCGCAACCGCTACCTGGACAACACGCAACGCGAACTGGCCGTGACGCTTTCGGCGGCGCTGACGGCCGGTGCACACGCCGCGCACCACGGCGCCGCGGCCGCACTCGCGGCGGCGCGCGCGGTGCTCGACGCCGTGCCCGCGCTGACCGTCGACTACCTCGAGCTGCGTGACGCCGGGCTCGGCCCGGCACCCGCCAACGGTTCGGCCAGGCTGCTGGTTGCGGCCCGGCTGGGCACCACAAGGCTGCTGGACAACATCGAAATGCAGATTGAAACACCCGCCGGCACCGCTGGGCCGGACGGACACCACAATTACGCCCAATCACCTTGGAGGAATTGATGCTAAGGACGATGCTCAAGTCGAAGATCCACCGGGCCACCGTCACGCAGGCCGACCTGCACTACGTCGGCTCGGTGACCATCGACGCCGATCTGATGGACGCCGCGGACCTGCTCGAGGGCGAACAGGTGACCATCGTCGACATCGACAACGGTGCCCGGCTGGTCACCTACGCGATCACCGGCGAACGCGGCAGCGGTGTGATCGGAATCAACGGTGCGGCAGCACATCTCGTCCACCCGGGTGACCTGGTGATCCTGATCGCCTACGGGACCATGGAAGAGGCGGAGGCGCGGTCGTACCAGCCGCGGATCGTCTTCGTCGACGCCGACAACAAGCCGATCGACCTCGGTCACGATCCGGCATTCGTGCCCGCCGATGCGGCCGAGCTACTGGATCCCCGGATCGTTGCGCGGTAGCCGTGCTGCTGGCGATCGACGTCCGTAACACCCACACCGTCGTCGGGCTGATATCGGGCTCCAAAGAGCACGCAAAAGTCGTGCAGCAGTGGCGCATTCGCACCGAGGCGGAAATCACCGCCGACGAGTTGGCGCTGACCATCGACGGTCTGATCGGCGACGATTCCGAGCGGCTTACCGGCGCCGCGGCGCTGTCCACCGTTCCCTCGGTGCTGCACGAGGTGCGGCTCATGCTCGACCAGTACTGGCCGTCGGTGCCCCACGTGCTGATCGAACCCGGGGTGCGCACCGGCATCCCGCTGCTCGTCGACAATCCCAAAGAGGTCGGCGCCGACCGGATCGTCAACTGTCTGGCGGCTTTTCACCGATTCAACAGCCCCGCAATCGTCATCGACTTCGGCTCCTCGATCTGTGTGGACGTCGTGTCGGCCAAGGGCGAATTCCTCGGCGGCGCGATCGCGCCCGGATTGCAGGTGTCCTCCGACGCCGCCGCGGCCCGCTCGGCCGCGCTGCGCCGGGTGGAGTTGACCCGTCCCCGTTCGGTGGTCGGCAAGAACACCGTCGAATGCATGCAGGCGGGCGCGGTGTTCGGCTTCGCCGGGCTGGTCGACGGCCTGGTGGGACGCATCCGCGAGGACGTGGACGGCTTTGCCGGCGACGACGTCGCGATCATCGCCACCGGTCACAACGCGCCGCTGCTGCTGCCCGAGTTGCAGACCGTCAGCCACTACGACCAGCACCTGACCCTGCACGGCCTGCGGCTGATCTTCGAACGCAACCGTGACGCCCAGCGCGGCCGGTTGAAGCCGGCACGCTGACACACCGGCCGCGCACCGCGGCGCGCACACAAAGCCGTCGGCACGGCCCCAGAGCCCAGTCCTTTAAGCTGGCACGTCGTGAGTGCCGACGACGCAGACATTCCCGAGCAGTACCGGATTCGCCGGGATAAGCGCGCTCGGTTACTCGCCGAGGGGCACGACCCCTACCCGGTCGCCGTCGAACGCACCCACACGCTGGCGCAGGTCCGTGCCGCCCATCCCGACCTGCCGGTCGACACCGCAACCGAAGACGTGGTCGGCGTCGCCGGCCGGGTCATCTTTGCCCGCAACGCCGGCAAACTCTGCTTCGCCACGCTGCAGGAGGGCGACGGCACCGCCCTGCAGGTGATGATCAGCCTCGACAAAGTCGGCCGGCAATCCCTCGACGCCTGGAAGGCCGACGTCGACCTCGGTGACATCGTCTACGTGCACGGCAACGTGATCAGCTCACGCCGCGGCGAATTGTCCGTCCTTGCCGACTCGTGGCAGATGGCGTCCAAGTCGCTGCGTCCGCTGCCCGTCGCGCACAAGGACATGAGCGAAGAGGCGCGGGTGCGGCAGCGCTACGTCGACCTGATCGTCCGCCCGCAGGCGCGCACTGTAGCGCGGCAGCGTATTGCCGTCATCCGTGCGATACGCAACGCATTGGAACGCCGCGGGTTTCTCGAAGTTGAAACCCCAATACTTCAGACGCTGGCCGGTGGCGCGGCCGCGCGACCCTTCATCACCCATTCCAATGCGCTAGACATCGATCTCTACTTGAGGATCGCACCCGAACTGTTCCTCAAGCGCTGCGTTGTAGGTGGTTTCGACAGGGTTTTCGAACTAAATCGAGTGTTCCGAAACGAGGGTGCGGATTCCACCCATTCTCCGGAATTTTCCATGCTGGAGACCTACCAGGCGTACGGAACCTATGACGATTCGGCAGTAGTGACGCGGGAGCTTATTCAAGAGGTAGCCGACGAAGCGATCGGAACCCGACAACTACCGCTACCCGACGGCAGTGTCTACGACATAGACGGAGAATGGGCTTCTATACAAATGTACCCGTCACTGTCGGGGGCACTCGGTGAAGAGGTCACACCGGAGACGACGGTCGAACGATTGCTCGGCATCGCCGATCAGCTCGGTGTCGAGATCCCCCGTGACCGGGGCTACGGACACGGAAAGATCGTCGAGGAACTGTGGGAGCACACGGTGGGCAACGCGCTCGTCGCGCCCACATTTGTGAGGGATTTCCCGGTCGAGACAACGCCTTTGACGCGTCAGCACCGCAGCATCGCGGGCGTCACCGAGAAGTGGGACCTGTATCTGCGCGGAGTCGAACTGGCCACCGGGTACTCCGAACTGAACGACCCTGTGGTGCAGCGTGACAGGTTCGCCGCGCAGGCCCGCGCGGCCGCGGCCGGCGACGACGAAGCCATGGTGCTCGACGAAGACTTTCTTGCAGCACTCGAGTATGCGATGCCGCCATGTACCGGAACGGGAATGGGTATCGACCGGCTGTTGATGACTTTGACCGGACTGTCAATTCGAGAGACAGTTTTGTTCCCGATTGTTCGCCCGCAAGCGTAGTTGGAAAATCCAACTGTGCGGATTCCGTACAGATTGAGTATGCTGCGCTGTTATGGCACATTGGTGACCGGGGAGGCCGATCCAATCTGCTCAGTAACCGCTCAGGACGAAATGCGAGGGTAAGCCAATGGCAAAAAAAGTGACCGTCACCTTGGTCGATGATTTCGACGGTGCCGGCGCAGCCGACGAAACGGTGGAATTCGGGCTTGACGGGGTGACCTATGAGATTGACCTTTCGTCCAAGAATGCCGCGAAACTGCGCGGGGATCTGAAGCAATGGGTGGAGGCCGGGCGCCGCGTCGGCGGCCGTCGGCGCGGGCGTTCCGGCTCGGGCCGGGGCCGTGGCGCGATCGATCGTGAGCAGAGTGCAGCCATCCGCGACTGGGCTCGTCGGAACGGGCACAACGTGTCGACGCGCGGCCGCATTCCGGCCGACGTGATCGACGCATTCCACGCGGCGACCTAGCAGTCCTCAGACCGGCGCCCGGGCTCGGAGCCCGGGCGCCGGTTTGTCATTTCGCTGGGCGCGAAACAATCGTCGGGCGGCTTGCGGAAACGAATCGGAACCTCGCGACGTTTCTTCAGTTACGGCGCGCAACGCCGCAGGCAGTCGCAGGTGAGATTGGCCCCGGAATGCCGAGCGGGTCCGCAGCGAAGAACGCACGGCAAGGTTAGGCCCGCTGGCAAGCCGACCATTACAGTGGAGACAGGTACGCGATTCCGGCCACAGGGGACCGGCTTGGTTCTCAGTGGGGCCGCTAACAGGTTTGTACCGATGTGAGGGAGAGCAGGTAACCCGATGTTTGAAAGATTTACCGACCGTGCCCGCAGGGTCGTCGTCCTGGCGCAAGAAGAGGCCCGGATGCTCAACCACAACTACATCGGCACCGAGCACATCCTGCTGGGTTTGATTCACGAGGGTGAAGGCGTCGCGGCGAAGTCGCTGGAGTCGCTGGGCATCTCACTCGAGGGCGTCCGCAGCCAGGTCGAGGAGATCATCGGCCAGGGCCAGCAGGCGCCGTCGGGACACATTCCGTTCACGCCCCGCGCCAAGAAGGTTCTCGAGCTGAGCCTGCGCGAGGCACTGCAGTTGGGCCACAACTACATCGGCACCGAGCACATTCTGCTGGGCCTGATCCGTGAGGGTGAGGGCGTGGCCGCGCAGGTGCTGGTGAAGCTGGGCGCCGAGCTGACCCGGGTGCGCCAGCAGGTCATCCAGTTGCTGAGCGGCTACCAGGGCAAGGAAGCCGCGGAGGCCGGCACCGGTGGCCGCGGCGGCGAATCCGGCAGCCCGTCCACCTCGCTGGTGCTCGACCAGTTCGGGCGCAACCTGACCGCCGCGGCAATGGAGGGCAAGCTGGATCCGGTCATCGGCCGCGAGAAGGAAATCGAGCGGGTGATGCAGGTGCTGAGCCGGCGCACCAAGAACAACCCGGTGCTGATCGGCGAGCCCGGCGTCGGTAAGACCGCCGTCGTCGAGGGCCTGGCCCAGGCCATCGTGCACGGGCAGGTTCCCGAGACGCTGAAGGACAAGCAGCTCTACACGCTGGATTTGGGTTCGCTGGTGGCGGGCAGCCGCTACCGCGGTGATTTCGAGGAGCGCCTGAAGAAGGTCCTCAAGGAGATCAACACCCGCGGCGACATCATCCTGTTTATCGACGAGCTGCACACCCTGGTGGGTGCCGGCGCTGCCGAGGGCGCGATCGACGCCGCGAGCATCCTGAAGCCGAAGCTGGCCCGTGGCGAGCTGCAGACCATCGGCGCGACCACGCTCGATGAGTACCGCAAGTACATCGAGAAGGACGCCGCGCTGGAGCGCCGCTTCCAGCCCGTGCAGGTGGGCGAGCCGACGGTGGAGCACACCATCGAGATCCTCAAGGGTCTGCGCGACCGTTACGAGGCGCACCACCGGGTGTCGATCACCGACGGCGCGATGGTCGCCGCGGCCACCCTGGCCGACCGCTACATCAACGACCGGTTCCTGCCCGATAAGGCGATCGACCTGATCGACGAGGCGGGCGCGCGGATGCGGATCCGCCGGATGACCGCGCCGCCAGATCTGCGCGAGTTCGACGAGAAGATCGCCGAGGCGCGCCGGGAGAAGGAATCGGCGATCGACGCCCAGGACTTCGAGAAGGCGGCCAGCCTGCGCGATCGCGAGAAGCAACTGGTGGGCCAGCGTGCCGAGCGCGAAAAGCAATGGCGCTCAGGCGATCTCGATGTGGTCGCCGAGGTCGACGACGAGCAGATCGCCGAGGTGCTGGGCAACTGGACCGGCATCCCGGTGTTCAAGCTCACCGAGGCCGAGACCACCCGGCTGCTGCGCATGGAGGACGAGCTGCACAAGCGGATCATCGGCCAGGAGGACGCCGTCAAGGCCGTCTCGAAGGCGATCCGCCGCACCCGGGCCGGGTTGAAAGACCCCAAGCGCCCGTCGGGTTCGTTCATCTTCGCCGGACCGTCCGGTGTCGGTAAGACCGAGCTGTCCAAGGCGCTGGCCAACTTCCTGTTCGGCGACGACGACGCGCTCATCCAGATCGACATGGGCGAGTTCCACGACCGGTTCACCGCGTCGCGGTTGTTCGGTGCCCCGCCGGGATACGTCGGCTACGAAGAGGGCGGCCAGCTCACCGAGAAGGTGCGGCGCAAGCCGTTCTCGGTGGTGCTGTTCGACGAGATCGAGAAGGCCCACCAGGAGATCTACAACAGCTTGTTGCAGGTCCTCGAGGACGGTCGGCTCACCGACGGTCAGGGCCGCACGGTCGACTTCAAGAACACCGTGCTGATCTTCACGTCGAACCTCGGCACGTCGGACATCTCCAAGCCGGTCGGCCTGGGCTTCACCCAGGGTGGCGGTGAGAACAACTACGAGCGGATGAAGCAGAAGGTCAACGACGAGCTCAAGAAGCACTTCCGGCCGGAGTTCCTCAACCGCATCGACGACATCATCGTCTTCCACCAGCTGACCAAGGACGAGATCATCAAGATGGTCGACCTCATGATCAGCCGGGTCGCCAACCAGCTCAAGAGCAAGGATATGGCCCTCGATCTGACCGACAAGGCCAAGGCCTTGCTGGCCAAGCGCGGCTTCGACCCGGTGCTGGGTGCCCGCCCGCTGCGGCGCACCATCCAGCGCGAGATCGAGGACCAGCTCTCCGAGAAGATCCTCTTCGAGGAGGTCGGCCCGGGACAGGTCGTCACGGTCGACGTCGCCGACTGGGACGGCGAAAGCGCCGGCGAGGACGCGACGTTCACCTTCATCGGAACCCGCAAGCCGCCGGCCGAGCCGGACCTGGCCAAGGCCGGGGCGCATAGCGCCGCCGACCCGGGGCCGGACGCGCAGTAACGACCAGCAGAAACGGGCGGTCAGTCTCAACCGGGGCTGACCGCCCGTTTTTCGTTGCACGAAGACTGAATCGATCACCGGTTGCTCGGCAAACCGCGGGGTTTACACTGACCGTTGTCATCGACGGGTACCGGAATCTGGTGAAAGTCCAGAACGGTCGCGCCACTGTCCAAAGTCAGACCCGGGACCCGTCATACCCCAGCGGGGACGCGTAATCCCCAGAAGGAGTCGATTGTGTCCCACCCGCAGCTAACCGGGCGCAGCACCAGATCGGTCAATCTGTCCGCGGCGAGCACCGCACTTTGGCCGGCGGCGACCGTCTTCCTCGCGTTGCTGGCCCTGTACTTCGTCGGCATCGACCAGGGGGCAGTCTCGCTGTTCGGCAGCGACTCGCACGTGCACGAGTTCGTGCACGACGCGCGGCACCTACTCGGCTTCCCCTGCCACTGACCCCGTCTCGTGGAGAAACGCCTTATCGCGGGCGGTCTTGTGGCGGGCGCGCTCGGTGCGGTGCTGGCGTTCGTCTTCGCCCGCCTGTGCGCCGAACCCGTCATAGGCCGCGCAATCGCTTTTGAAGAAGGCCGCACCGACGCCGAGAACGCGCATGGCGTGCACGAGCACGGCGCCGAGTTGTTCAGCCGCGGCGTGCAAGCGGGCCCCGGACTGGGATTCGGTGTGCTGATCTTTGGCCTGGCCATGGGCGCGCTGTTCGCCGTCCTGTTCAGCGTCGTACACGCCCGCACGGAAATTGCCCGACCGCAAGCACTTTCGCTGCTTTTGGCGGCCGGGGCGTTCGGGGCGGTGTACGTGGTGCCGTTCTTGAAATATCCGCCGAACCCACCGGCGGTCGGACAGGCCGACACGATCGGCGCGCGCACCGGCTGGTACCTGGCGATGGTGGCGGTGTCGGTGGTGCTGGCCATCGGCGCGGTATGGCTGGCGCGGCGACTGGCCGCCCGGTTCGGCGCGTGGAACGCGCGACTGCTCGCGGCCGGCGCGTACCTGGTGGCCATCGTCGTGGTGTCGGTGCTGCTGCCCGGCGTGGACGAGATCCCCGAACCGCTGCGCGACGCCGCGGGCACGATCGTCTATCCGGGTTTCCCCGCCGAGGTCCTCTACGAGTTCAGGCTGCTCTCGCTGGCCACGCAGCTGGTGCTGTGGGCGGGCATCGGGCTGGTTTTCGCGACGATCAGTGGGCGGCTGCTTTCGGAGCGGGCCCACGGCGGGCGGGCGTCGAGCATCGCGGCGTGACCGAGGTCGTCCGGCTAACCCTGCTCTCGCATGGCATGACGGACGCCATGGCGGACGGGCGTTTTCCCGCCGACGAACCGCTGAACGCGATCGGCCGACGACAGGTCGAGGCGGTTGACGCCGGCGCGGCACCGCGTCAGCTGTGCGGACCCGAACGGCGCACCCGGCAGACCGCGGATCTGCTTGGCCTGCAAGCCGAAACTGAACCGCTACTGGCAGATCTCGACTGCGGACGGTGGCGCGGGGGGGCGCTCGCGACACTGCCGTCCGGGGAACTCGAGGCGTGGCTGAGTCGGCCGGTCGCCGCGCCGCACGGCGGTGAGTCGATCGCCGATCTGGTCTCCCGGGTGGCGCGGTGGCTGGAGTCGTTGACCGCCAACCCATTACGCACGGTCGCGGTGACGCACCCGGCGGTGATCCGGGCGGCGATCGTTGCGGCGCTGGACATCGCCCCGGCATCGTTTTGGCGCATCGACGTCGCACCCGTCGGCCGCGTCGTCATGCACTTCCGGGATGGCCGTTGGACGCTGCGCCTGTGAGCCTCAGCGCGGCGCGATCAGCGCGAAGGCCTGTTTGGCGACCTTCAGCATCCAGCTGGTCACGGTCGGGCCGTGATCGCGCGGCCAGTTCAGCTGAAAGCTGACCACCCACGGCTGGCCCGTCTTGTCGACGGCGTACCAGCTGAACGTCAAATCGCCCGGCAGCCCACCGGCTTTCGCGCCGATGTAGGGCCAGGTATTGCGGTCGAGCTGGATACCCGCGACCGCGGAGAGTATCTCGCGCACCGGTGCGGCCTTGCCGACCGCGTCGGCCTGCAGCGCCGCGTGGACCCGGCAGATGTCCTCGGCGTTGCCGTACCACTCCGCCCCGTAAGAGGACGCCGGCGAGTGGGCCCGCATCGGATCAGGGTCGTATGGCGTCGAATTCGCCTGCTCCAGCAGCTGCCCGCGGACTTGCGGCGATCCGTGCTCCCATTGGTTGCGCAGGTCCGGCCTGCCCCACCCGACGGAGAACAACTCGTACATGGTCGGGAACGGGGTCATGCTGGCCGGGTCGTGATGGCCGGCCGTGGCGAGCGCCTCCTCGATGGCGTGCGTGCCCATCTTCCCGATCAGCAGGTCGGTCGCCATGTTGTCACTGGTGGCGATCATCTTCTCGGCGGCGGTGCGCACCGAAACATGCGCCCCGGCGGGCAACGCCAATCCCGAGGAGCCGACCGCCCGGCTTTTGTCGGTGACGGTCAGCTGGTCATCCCAGGACACCGTCCCTTCCTTGATCGCGCCCGCCAGCCCATGCAACACGTACAGCTTGAAAATCGATGCCAGGGGCAAGGATTTGCGCGTGTTGGTGCCCGCCACCGGGTCGCAATGTCCGTCGTCGACCTTGGCGACCTGATAGGAGTAGCGCGCACCGGTCTTGCTCAGCACCGCGTCGATGTCGTGCCACGAGTTGATCGTGGGCGCCTGGGTGTCGAGATCGAACCGATCCACCCACCCGCCGTCGTCGGTGTGAATCCGGATGTTTTGCCGCGCACCGTAGGACGAGGTCAGGTGCAGGGTCGCCACGTTCGCGCCGAGGTCGACGCCGTCAAGGGCGAACGGACGGTCCCACCACAGCGCCTCCATGGTGGTTTCCACCGACTCGACCTCGTCGGGTGCGGCGAGGGTGCGGACCCCGACCGGGCCGATGGGCCAGTCCGAGTTGAGCATGTCCAGCGTCTGCTGGGCCCGGATGCCGGGCGGGGTCCGGGTGTCGATCTGCCGACTTGGATTCGCCGCGTTCGCCTGCGGGGAGGGATTGGGGCCGCAACCGGGCGCCAATGTCACTACGAGTGCGGCGGCCGCGCTCAGCGTCAAGGCCCGGCGCCAGGCCGACAGCCCGCTAGCCAGCCTGCTTGTTGCCGGCAACGTCCATCACAACCTCGAATTCCAGCAGCGACGCCCCGGTCGCCACCGGCTTCGCCCGTTCACCGGAGTGTGCTTCGATGGCGGGCCCCTGCGCCCACGCCTGGAATGCCTCCTCGGATTCCCACTGGGTCACCACGAAGTAGCGGTTCTCGCCCTTGATCGGGCGGAGCAGCTGAAAGCCGAGGAAGCCGGGCTGGTTGTCGACGGCGTGCGCCCGGTGGGCGAACCGCTTCTCCAGCTCCGGGCCGGCGTCGGCGGGTACTTCGATTGCGTTGATCTTCACCACTGGCGACATGCCGCTAGGCTACCCCGCCCATCCCCGTGCTCGGGTCGTGGGCGGTGCACGCAAGATGGTGCTATGCCCAGCCATCTGCTGACTTGCCAAGGGGGGTTCGGTGAGCCGCTGGTGCTGGTGCACGGCCTGATGGGGCGGGGGACCACCTGGCCGCGGCAGCTGCCCTGGCTGAGCCGGCTCGGCACCGTCTACACCTACGACGCGCCGTGGCACCGCGGCCGCGACGTCGACGATCCGCACCCGATCAGCACCGAACGGTTCGTGGCCGATCTGGCCGACGCCGTGAGCGCGCTGGCGGTGCCGGCCCGGATGGTCGGGCATTCGATGGGCGCCCTGCACTCCTGGTGTCTGGCGGCCGAGCGCCCCGAGCTGGTTTCCGCGCTGGTACTCGAGGACATGGCGCCGGACTTCCGGGACCGGACCACCGGCCCCTGGGAGCCGTGGCTGCACGCCCTTCCGGTCGAATTCGACACCGCCGAACAGGTTTACGCCGAATTCGGGCCCGTCGCCGGGCAATACTTCCTGGAGGCCTTCGACCGCACCGAAACCGGTTGGCGGCTGCACGGTCACACCGCGCGGTGGATCGAGATCGCCGCGGAGTGGGGCACCCGCGACTATTGGACGCAGTGGCGCGACGTGCGTGTGCCCGCGCTGCTCATCGAGGCCGGCAATTCGGTCACCCCGCCCGGGCAGATGCAAGAGATGGCCGAAATTGGCTTCGCGACAACGTATTTGAAGGTCCCGGAAGCCGGTCACCTGATTCACGACGAGGCGCCCCAGTTGTACCGCGAGGCGGTCGAGTCGTTTCTGGCGGCGCCGCGTTCGCCGGCCTGATGCGCTACTCCTCGCCGGCCAGCGCGAACCGGCCGTCGCGCGTCTGGGTCACCAAGCCGTCGGCCAGCAGCGAATACAGCGCCCGGTCGCGCTGCGCGGTATCGGTCAGCCAAGCCACATCCAGCTGAGCGCGGGTCACCGGAGAATCGTTGGCGCGCAACACATCCATCAGCCGCCCGCGAACCTGACGGTCGGTTCCGGCGTAGGTCTGAACGCGGCGGGCCGGGCCCTGCGCGGGCGGATGGCCGGCGTCCCGCCACGCGCACCGGCCCAGCGGACACAGCCCGCAGCGCGGCGTGCGCGCGGTGCACACCGTCGCGCCCAGTTCCATCAGCGCGACGGAAAATCTCGGTGCCGTCCCGTCGGCGGGCAGCAGCGCCGACACGTCGGCGTGGTCCCGCGTCGCGGACGGTGCGCCCGCGTCGGCCTGGCCGTGCACCACGCGCGCCACCACCCGGCGCACGTTGGTGTCCACCACCGGTACCGGCTGTCCATAGGCGAAACAGGCGATGGCGCGGGCGGTGTAGCTGCCGACGCCGGGCAGCGTCAGCAGGGTGTCGACGTCCCCGGGAACCTCGTCGCCGTGATCGCGCGCGATCACGATGGCGCACTCGTGTAATCGCTTGGCCCGCCGCGGATAGCCCAGCTTGCCCCAGGCGCGCAGCACGTCGGCGGCGCTGGCCGCCGCTGTGGCCGACGCGGTGGGCCAGCGCCGCACCCAATCCGTCCAGATCGGTAGCACCCGCGATACCGGCGTCTGCTGCAGCATGAATTCGCTGACCAGAATCTGCCAGGCGCTGACCCCGGGCTCGCGCCACGGCAGATCGCGGCTCGACCGGTCGTACCAATCGATCAACTTGTCGGCCGGAACATTTGGCCGTCCGTTCACCGGCGGATGCGGCATGATGTCAGCCATGCCTAACACCAGTCCGGTAACCGCGTGGAAATCACTCAAAGAGGGTAACGAGCGATTCGTCGCCGGTAAGCCGCAGCATCCCAGCCAAAGTGTTGAGCACCGAGCGAGCCTGGCCGCGGGTCAGAGTCCCACCGCGGTCGTGTTCGGCTGCGCGGACAGCCGAGTTGCCGCCGAGCTCATCTTCGATCAGGGCTTGGGTGACATGTTCGTGGTGCGCACCGCCGGGCAGGCCATCGATTCGGCGGTGCTGGGCTCCATCGAGTTCGCCGTGGCGGTGCTCAACGTGCCGCTGATCGTCGTGCTGGGTCACGACAGCTGCGGCGCCGTCAAGGCGGCGCTGGCCGCGATCGACGACGGCACCATCCCCGGCGGTTTCGTGCGTGATGTGGTGGAGCGCGTGGCCCCCTCGATCCTGATGGGCCGGCGCGAGGGCCTGAGCCGCGTGGACGAGTTCGAGAAGCGCCACGTCTGCGAGACCGTTGCGCAACTGACGTCTCGCTCGGCGATTATCGCCGAGCGGGTGGCCGCGGGCACGGTAGCGGTGGCGGGGGTCACCTACCACCTTGCGGACGGGCGGGCCGAGTTGTGCGATCACGCCGGCGACATAGGTGAATAGCGCCGAATAGGGCACCCGTGGGGCCGCGCTCGTCGGCGCCACTACACGCCGGTCGGCCAGCAAACCTGGCGACACGCCGAGGCGGGTCAGCCGAATCGATGTGACCTGGGCCTACGCTGCGAACGTGCTCGATCTGGAACCGCGTGGCCCGCTACCCACGGAGATCTATTGGCGGCGCAGAGGCCTGGCCATCGGCATCGCGGTCGTGGTGATCGGGATCGTGGCCGCCATCGTCATCGCCTTCATGGGGCATAGCGGGGGAGCCAAGCCCGCCAATGCCGACAAGGCCAGCGCCGCGCAGAACAAGCCGGGATCGCCTGCGCCCCAGGCGCCCCCACCGGCGGGTCCCGAGGGCCCCGCTCCGGTGGCGCCGCCGGCGCAGGGGCAGAACCCCGAGACCCCCACACCCACCGCCGCGGTGCAGCCGCCGCCGGTGCTGAAGGAGGGCGACGACTGCCCCGATTCGACGCTGGCGGTCAAGGGCCTGACCAACGCGCCCCAGTACTTCATCGGCGACCAGCCGAAGTTCACCATGGTCGTCACCAACATCGGCCTGGTGGCCTGCAAGCGCGACGTCGGCGCCGCGGTGTTGGCGGCCTACGTCTACTCGCTGGACAACAAGCGGTTGTGGTCCAACCTGGACTGCGCGCCGTCCAACGAGACGCTGATCAAAACCTTCACGCCGGGCGAGCAGGTGACCACCGCGGTGACGTGGACGGGAATGGGCTCGGCGCCGCACTGCCCGCTGCCGCGGCCGGCGATCGGGCCGGGCACCTACAACCTCGTGGTGCAGCTGGGCAATCTGCGCTCGATGCCGGTGCCGTTCATCATGAACCAGCCGCCACCGCCACCGGGCCCGGCACCCGGACCGGGTCAGCCGGGCGCCGTGCCGCAGCCGGAGGCGCCGCCGATGGCCCCGCCGCCGGCCGGCTGACGCCGACGCGCATCAGCGCGCACCTAGCTCAATGAGTCGGTGATCGTCGACTCCGCCAGCTGCGACAGGCCTTCCCGCACATGGCGTGCCCACATCGCGCCGATGCCGTCGACCGATTGCAGGTCGCTGGCGCTGGCCGCCAGCACGTTCTGCAGCGTCCCGAACGAGCGGACCAACAGGTCAGCGTGGGCGAACTGCAGGCGCGGAATGCCGGCCAGCGCACGGTAGCCACGCGGGCTGACCGCCGAATCCTGCGCCTCGGTGGTGGTCGGATAGCCGAAAACCTTTGCCAGGATCGTGAAGTCGAGCAGCTCGGCATCCGACAGCGCGTCCAGCTCGTCGAGTGTGGCCGTCATCTGCGCCTCGGACAACGGCTCCGGGCTGGCGTGATAGTCGCGCACGATCAGTTCGCGGGCGTTGTCGTTGCCGCCCAGCAGCTCGTCGAGCTGCAGCCGTAGCTGGCGGCCGTCGGTGCCGAGTTCGACCACGTCGTTGTCGATCACCTGGCCGATCCGCCGGACCAGCTCGAGCCGCTGCACCACCGACATGACGTCGCGCAGGGTCACGAAGTCCTCGATCTCAGCGCGCGACAGCTGCCGGCTGACCTCGTCGAGCCTGATCTTGTAGCGCTCCAGGGTGGCGATGGCCTGGTTGGCCCGCGACAGGATGGTCGCCGAATCGGCCACCACGTGGCGCTCCCCGCCCACGTAGACGGTCACGATGTTCATCGAGTGGCTCACCGAGATCACCGGATACCCGGTCTGGATCGCGGCCCGCTCCGCCGAGCGGTGCCGGGTTCCCGACTCGTCGGTGGCGATCGACGGATCGGGAACCAGTTGCACGTTGGCCCGCACGATGCGGCTGCCGTCGGTGGACAGCACGACGGCGCCGTCCATCTTGGCCAGCTCACGCAGCCGGGTGGGCGCGTAACGCACATCGAGGGCGAAGCCGCCGTCGCAGATGGCCTCGACGGCTTCGTCGTTGCCGAGCACGATCAGCGCGCCGGTACGGCCACGCAGAATACGTTCCAGGCCGTCACGCAGCCCGGTGCCAGGAGCCAGGCGGGCGACAGTCTCACGCAGGGTCGGACGAGTCACAACGTGTCATTCTTCAGGCCCGACGCGTCACGCGTCCAGCCGTCGCGGGCCTGCCGGCGTGCCGCCGCGGTGGTCGGCGATGTCGATCATGTGCTCGAGCGCCGCCACGATGGTGGGCGCCCGCAGTGCCCGCATCCCGCTGGGCACTATTTCGCGCCGGGGGTCGTCGCCATCCGGGATGAGCGCAATGTTGAACCCCTGGCGCGCGGCTTCGCTCAGCCGCCGCTCCATGCCGCTGACCCGCCGGAGATCTCCGGCCAGGCCCACCTCGCCGATCATCACCGCCGTGGTGGGCAGCGGCAGGCTTGTGAGCGCCGAGGCCAGCGCGACCGCGACCGCCAGATCCGACGACGGATCGGTCAGCCGCATGCCGCCGACCGTGGACAGATAGATGTCGTTGGCGGCGATGGGCAGTCTGGCGTGCTTTTCCAGCACCGCGGTGATCATCGCGGCCCGGGAATGGTCGATGCCGCTGACGGCGCGGCGCGGCGAGCCGCCCGCGGGCGTGGCCAGCAGCGCCTGCACCTCGCCGATGAGCGGTCGCTTTCCGTCGAGCGTCACCGTGATCGCGGTGCCGGGGACCGGCGCCGGACGCTGGTCCAGGAACAGGTTCGACGGGTCGGCGACGCCGTCGATCCCGTTGTCGTGCAGCAGGAAACACCCCACCTCGTCGGCCGCACCGAACCGGTTCTTGATCCCCCGGACCATCCGCAGCGAGCCGTTGCGGTCGCCTTCGAAGTGCAGCACGACGTCGACGAGATGCTCCAGCGAGCGCGGCCCGGCGATGGCCCCGTCCTTGGTGACGTGCCCGACCAGGATCAGCGCGACCCCGTTGGTTTTGGCCGCGGCGGTCAGCGCCGACGTCACCGCGCGCACCTGTGTGACACCGCCGGCCACGCCGTCGGCCTCGGTGGTGGACATGGTCTGCACCGAGTCCACGATCACCAGGGCCGGCTTGACCGTGGCGATGTGCTCGAGCACCGTGTGCAGGTCGGAGTCTGCTGCCAAGTACAGCTCGTCGCCGCCGCAGCCGATGCGGTCCGCGCGCAGCCGGATCTGGCCGGCGGACTCCTCACCGGAGATGTACAGCGCGCGGCGGCCCGATTCCGCCCAGCGGTGCGCGACCTCGAGCAGCAGTGTCGACTTGCCCACACCCGGATCGCCGGCCAGCAGCGTCACCGAGCCGGGCACCACGCCGCCGCCCAGCACCCGGTCGAGTTCGTCTACACCTGTCGTGCGGTGCTGGCTCGCGTTGGGCGCGATGGAAGTGATCGGCACGGCCGGGGACGCCGCGGCCAGGCCGGCGCGGCGGCCGGCGACCGCACTGAGGACCGGGACCTCGTCGACGGTGCCCCAGGTGCCGCACTCCAGGCAGCGGCCGACCCACTTCGCCGTGACATGACGGCATTCGGAACAGCGATATTGGGAGCGCGCAGTTGCCACGTCATGACGGTATCGAGCCGCTACGACAAGCCCGCGTCACGACAGGCGGTTAGCCCGCCTGGTTTTGCTGCGGCGGCATCAGGCCGGCCGAAATCGGCACCGCGACCGTGGCCTGCCCGGCCTTCTCGAAATTGAAGGTGAAGTTGTAGGTGAGGCCGTTCGAGATCGGTTTGGCCAAATTGACGGTGGCCCTCGCCGCCGCGGTGTGGGCGCCCACCGGGCCCGGCGCCACCTTCTGGCCTTCCGGCGTGCCGATGAACAGCGATCCGCCGGCGGGCAGCCGGGGGTCGCCGCTGACCGTCACCGTGCCGATGTCGCTGGTGATGCCGACCAGCCGGTCGGCCGAACTCGGCGACTGATTGACCGCCACCAGCACCAGGTCCACGGTCCGGCCCGGCTGCAGGTAGTCGCCGGTCTGGTTGGCCTGGATCCGGATGTCGCGCAGCGCCACGTGGTTGAACGTGACCTTGTTGCCGTTGACGGCCGGCTCCTGGACCGCCATCTGCGAGACCTGGCCGGCTCCGCAACCGCTGAGCAGAGCAACCAGAACGGCAAGCACGCCGGCCACGGCGAACACGGGCAGGCCGAGGCGGATCTTGAAGCGGTTCACTCTCTCAGGCCTCCTGCTGAGCCGATTCGACTGATGCAACTATGCACAGTAGTAGGAACGTCTCGCGCGCGATACCGCGGGGCGCCAGACCAGCGCAGGAGCGCGAAAATGGGCCTCAAATAGGCCGCCGCCGGGCCGCTTCGATCGCGTTGGTAATGTGCTGCACTGCACGACTTGGTCCCCATGTCAACCCCTAGTCTGCGCGTGTTGTGCCCCTGACCTGCATCGTTGCTTCGCGCGTAGTTAGGCGGCCGTGTTAGGATGAAGTAACGAAAGGGGCTCGAATCAGATGATCTTCAAGGTCGGCGACACCGTTGTTTACCCGCATCACGGTGCTGCGTTAGTCGAGGCGATCGAAACCCGGACGATCAAAGGGGAACAAAAAGAGTATCTCGTCTTGAAGGTGGCGCAGGGAGACCTGACGGTTCGAGTTCCCGCCGATAACGCTGAGTACGTCGGTGTGCGCGACGTCGTCGGACAAGAAGGTCTCGACAAAGTTTTCCAGGTGCTGCGCGCCCCGCACACCGAAGAGCCGACGAACTGGTCGCGCCGCTACAAGGCCAACCTCGAAAAGCTTGCTTCCGGCGATGTCAACAAGGTCGCCGAGGTTGTCCGCGACCTGTGGCGTCGCGACCAGGAGCGAGGTTTGTCGGCGGGCGAGAAGCGGATGCTGGCCAAGGCCCGTCAGATTCTGGTCGGTGAATTGGCGCTGGCCGAGAGCACCGACGACGCCAAGGCGGAGACCATCCTCGACGAGGTTCTGGCCGCCGCTTCCTGAAGGCCCTGACGCTTCGGTGGCCCCGGAGAAGGGCACCTCAGGCAACGTAGTCGCAGTCGTCCCCGCCGCTGGGTCGGGCAAACGACTGGCCGCAGGAATTCCGAAAGCATTCTGTGTGGTCGACGGCCGCACGCTGCTGCAGCGTGCGGTCACCGGCCTGCTGGAATCCGGGGTCGTCGATCACGTCGTGGTGGCGGTTCCCGCCGACCGGATCGACGAAGCCACGCAGGTGCTGGGCGGCCACGTCGCCGCGGGGCGAGCGACCGTCGTCGCCGGCGGGCCCGACCGCACCGAATCCGTCAACCTGGCCCTGGCGGCCCTGGCGTCCTTTTCGGCGGCGGCCCCCGAGTTCGTGCTGGTGCACGACGCCGCGCGGGCGCTGACCCCCCCGGCGCTGATCGCGCGCGTGGTGGAGTCGCTGCGGGCCGGTCACCAGGCCGTCGTGCCCGCGCTGCGCCTGCATGACACGATCAAGGCCGTGGACGCCAACGGGGTGGTCCTGGGGACGCCGGAGCGCGCCGGGCTGCGAGCCGTGCAGACCCCGCAGGGCTTCGCGACCGATCTGCTGTTGCGCGCCTATCGCGCCGGCGCCGGCATGGCCGGCTTCACCGACGATGCGTCGCTGGTCGAGCATGTCGGCGGGCAGGTCCAGGTGGTCGACGGCGACCCGCTGGCCTTCAAGATCACCACCCAGCTCGATTTGTTGCTGGCCGAGACCGTCGTGCGCCGGTGAACGCGCCGCTTCCCCTGCCCCGGGTCGGCCTGGGCGTCGACGTGCACCCCATCGAGCCCGGACGGCCGTGCTGGCTGCTGGGTCTGCTCTTCGCCGACGCCGACGGCTGCGCCGGTCATTCCGACGGCGACGTCGGCGCGCACGCGCTGTGCGACGCGGTGTTGTCGGCGGCCGGGCTGGGTGACGTGGGTGCGGTATTCGGGGTCGACGATCCGCGCTGGAAAGGGGTCAGCGGCGCCGACATGCTGCGTCATGTCGCGGAGCTGACGTCGCGCCACGGCTTCCGGGTCGGCAACGCCGCCGTGCAGGTCGTCGGGAATCGGCCGAAAGTCGGTCCACGCCGCGACGAGGCGCAGCGGCTCCTGTCGGAATTGCTCGGTGCGCCGGTCTCGGTGTCGGCGACGACCACCGACGGGTTGGGGCTGACCGGACGCGGTGAGGGCCTCGCCGCGATCGCCACCGCGCTGGTGGTCCCCACCGGGTAAGCCCGCGCAGCGCCGGGCGCCGGGGAACTACCCGGTAAGCTGGCACGTCGTGACCGATCACGCCCGTTTGCGGCTACACGACACGGCAGCCGGCGCCGTGCGTGATTTCGTTCCGCTGCGCGAGGGCCAGGTCTCGATCTACCTCTGTGGCGCCACCGTCCAGGGCTTGCCGCACATCGGCCATGTCCGCAGCGGGGTGGCCTTCGACATCCTGCGCCGCTGGCTCATCGCGCGCGGCTGCGACGTCGCGTTCATCCGCAACGTCACCGACATCGACGACAAGATCCTCAACAAGGCGGCAGCGGCGGGCAGGCCGTGGTGGGAATGGGCGGCCACCTACGAGCGCGCCTTCAGCGCCGCCTACGACGCTCTGGACGTGATGCCGCCGTCGGCCGAGCCGCGCGCCACCGGGCACATCACCCAGATGGTCGAGTTAATGGGACGGCTGATCGAAACCGAGCACGCGTACTCCGCCGGCGGCGACGTCTACTTCAACGTGCTCAGCTACCCGGAGTACGGGCAGCTGTCCGGTCACAAGATCGACGACGTCCATCAGGGCGAGGGCGTGGCCACCTGCAAGCGCGATCAGCGTGACTTCACCCTGTGGAAGGCCGCCAAACCCGGTGAACCGTCCTGGCCCACCCCGTGGGGCCGGGGACGCCCGGGCTGGCACCTGGAATGCTCCGCGATGGCCCGCACGTATCTAGGACAGGAATTCGACATCCATTGCGGCGGAATGGATTTGGTTTTCCCGCACCACGAGAACGAGATCGCCCAAAGCCGCGCCGCCGGCGACGGATTCGCCCGCTACTGGCTGCACAACGGCTGGGTGACCATGGGCGGCGAGAAGATGAGCAAATCGCTGGGCAACGTGCTGGCCATACCGGCGCTGCTGCAGCGCGTGCGCGCCGCCGAGCTGCGCTACTACCTGGGCAGCGCCCACTACCGGTCGATGCTGGAATTCTCCGACAACGCCCTGCAGGACGCGGTGAAAGCCTATGTCGGCGTGGAGGAATTCCTGCACCGCGTGAGGGTACGGGTCGGTGGCGTCGAGCCCGGGCAATGGACCCCGCGCTTCGCCGAGGCCCTCAACGACGACCTGGCCGTGCCGGCCGCGCTCGCCGAAGTGCACCAGGCCCGCGCCGAGGGCAACCGGGCGCTCGACTCCGGCGATCACGAAGGCGCGTTGCATCATGCTCGCGCGATCCGCGCGATGATGGGCATCCTGGGCTGCGACCCCCTCGACGAACGCTGGGAAACCCGCGACGAGACATCGGCGGCGCTGGCCGCGGTCGACGTGCTGGTCCGGGCGGAGCTGGAGAATCGGCAGAAGGCCCGCGACGAACGCAATTGGGCGCTCGCCGACGAGATTCGCGACCGGCTCAAGTACGCCGGCATCGAGGTCACCGACACCGCCGACGGGCCGCAGTGGTCGCTGCAGGCCGGTGACGACAAGTAGGGCCGAGTAGATGGCCGGCAACTCGCGTCGCCGTGGGGCGATACGCAAAGAGGGCACCAAGAAGGGCCCAACCGTAGGTTCGGGCGGCCAGCGCCGCCGCGGCCTGGAAGGCCGGGGCCCCACCCCACCCGCGCATCTGCGCCCCAACCATCCGGCCGCCAAGCGCGCCAAAACCCAGAGCCGCCGGCCGGCACGGGGCCGCACCGACGAAGCCGAGACGGTGCTGGGCCGCAACCCGGTGCTCGAGTGTCTGCGGGCCGGGGTGCCGGCCACCGCGCTCTACGTGGCGCTGGGCACCGACGCCGACGAGCGCCTCACCGAGTCCGTCACCCGCGCCGCCGATTTGGGCATCTCCATTCTGGAGGTACCGCGCACCGACCTGGACCGGATGACCGGCAACCACCTGCATCAAGGCATCGCGTTGCAGGTGCCGCCGTACAACTACGCCCACCCCGACGACCTGGTTGCCGCCGCGATCGCCTCGCCGCCGGCGCTGCTGGTCGCGCTGGACAACATCTCCGATCCCCGCAACCTGGGTGCCATCGTCCGTTCGGTGGCCGCATTCGGCGGCCACGGTGTGCTGATCCCGCAGCGACGGTCGGCCTCGGTGACGGCGGTGGCCTGGCGCACCAGCGCCGGGGCCGCGGCCCGCATCCCGGTGGCGCGCGCCACCAATCTGACCAGGACACTGACGGATTGGGCCGGACGCGGGCTGCGGGTGATCGGGCTCGACGCCGGCGGTGACACCACGCTCGACGACATGGACGGCACCGATCCGCTGGTGGTCGTGGTGGGGTCCGAAGGCAAGGGGCTGTCGCGGTTGGTGCGGCAAAACTGCGACGAAGTCGTGTCCATCCCGATGGCGGGGGACACCGAATCGCTGAACGCATCGGTGGCCGCCGGGGTGGTGCTCGCCGAAATCACGCGCCAGCGCAGGGGTTAACCCCGGTGCCCGGCCGGCCCGCACGCCTTCGCGCCGTGCTGGCGGTGCTGCTGGCCGTCGCGGTGTTGCCGGTCGGCGCTGCCCGGGCCCAAACGCCCGACTTCGACCTTCAGGCCCACCGGGGTGGACGCGGGGAGACCACCGAGGAATCCCGGCGTGCGTTCGCCAAGGCGATCGAATTGGGCGTCAGCACACTGGAACTCGACATCGTCCTGACCAGGGACGGCCAACCGCTGGTGTGGCATGACCCGACGATCCAGGCCGAGAAGTGCGCCGACACCGCGCCCGCGTTCGCCGGCGACCCGCAGTACCCGTACGTCGGCAAGCTCGTGCACGAGCTCACCCTGGCGCAGCTCTCGACGCTCGACTGTGGCAAGCGGCTCGATGAGTTCCCGAACGCCGAAGTGGTGCGCGGCAACAAGATAGCGACGTTGCCGCAGGTTTTCTCGCTCGCCGACTCCTACCGTGCCGACGCGATGCGCTACAACATCGAAACCAAGGTGGATGCCGACCGCCCCGGCTCATCGGCCGCGCCGCAAGAGTTCGTCGACGTGATACTGGCCGCGGTCAGGTCCGCGGGGAAGGTCGACCGCGTGGAGATCCAGAGCTTCGACTGGCGCACCCTGCCGCTGGCGCGGCGCGCCGAACCGTCGATTCCGTTGGTGGCCCTGTACAACGAGCAGACCTGGGCCCCGGACTCGCCCTGGCTGGCCGGCGAAAATCCCACGCTCGTCGGCGACCCCCTGATCGGCGCGCGGATGGTGGGCGCCGGCATCGTCTCTCCGGACTATCGGCTGGTCACCGGTGAGCCCTACGTCGACCGCGCGCATGCCCTGGGGCTCAAGGTGATTCCATGGACCGTCAACGACGCCGCCGCCATGCGTCGGCAGATCGGCTTCGGGGTCGACGGCATCATCACCGACTACCCGACGTTGTTGCGTGGCGTGCTCGCCGAACTGTCGATGCCGTTGCCGCCGGCGTACGTGCGGCCCTAGGGGGCCACGCTGCCGACCAGGTCGCTGGGCGCGCCGGCCGGCTGCGCGTCGCCGCGCCGCGGCCGGCGGCGGTTGGCCAGGGCGGCCCGCCACATCATGCCCGGGCGGAGCAGCCGGGTGGCGGGATCGATCAGCGCTGTGACCCTGACGAACCGATCGACCGCGACGGGGTCGTATTCGGTCGCGGTGAGTATGCGCTCGATGTATGCGTTGAGCAGCCGGGTAAGAAGCGGCGGCGTGCCCTCGATTTCGGGCAGGCAGAGGTCCGGGTTGGCCGACAGCTCCCACGCCTGGCGGATCGGCACCGCGGCGGCACGGAAGAATCGCCGCGCCAAATCTGCTGTGCCGCCGGACAAGCAGTCGCGCAGCGCCAATGCCTCCAGCGCGGCGACCGTCATGCCCTGACCGTAGATCGGGTTGAAGCTACAGATCGCGTCGCCCATCACCAGCAGGCCTTCCGGGAAGCGTTGCAACCTGTCGTAGCGGCGCCACTGACTCGACGGTTGACAGTGCCGGGTGGTCTCGCCGATGGGTTCGGCGGCCCGGACCGCGGCCAGCAGATGGGCCGGGGCGCAGTCCTCGACGAACTCGCACATCGACGCCAGGTCCGGCCGCGGCCCGTGGCCCGCTATGCCGAAGACGGTCAACATGCAGGTGTCGTGCTCCGAGCGCAGCAGCCCCAGCCCGTACGGACGGCCCGGTGTCACTCCGACGACGACGCCGAATTCGTGCAGCGCGTCCGGTGCCATGCGCAGGCGTTGACTCACGTAGGTCAGGTGAACCGGTACGTGAACCTCGGCCGGCCGCTCGTAGCCCAAGGCGGTCAGCCACGCCGGGGTGCGGGCGCCGCGCCCGGTGGCATCGAGCACCAGGTCGGCGCTCAACGTGACGTTCTCGCGGGTGCGGCGGTTGACCGCACGGGCGCCGGTCACCCGGCGGCGATCCGGTGCCGTGGTCAAGTCCACGATGTCGTGCTCGTCGAGCAGCGTGACGTTGGGCATGCGACGGAGTCGCGCTCGGACGTGTTCTTCCAGGAACGGCCGGGTGGCCAGATAGACGTCGAACGAAGGGGCGCCGCCCGAGCGGACCATCAGATGCTCGCCCAATCGGTAGTACAGCTGCGAAAGATCGCGGCCATCCAGGTGGTGCGCGCCGTCGATCACCAGCTGATCGAGGACCCCGGGGAACAACTGCTCGAGTGCCAGGGCGCCGCGCGGCAGCAGGCCATGGAGGTGGCGACCTTGCGGCACGCCCCGGCGGGCGGCGGCGGTTTCGGGAGGGATGTCCGGCAGCGGATCGCGCTCCAGCACCGTGACCGTGCCGAAGAAATCGCTGAGCGATCGCGCGGCCGCCAGACCGGCCATGCTCGCTCCCAATACCAGCGCGTGATTACCGATCTTTGCCATAGCCCACCGCCTGTGTTGAGCGCCTACTTGACAAAAACCATGCTCATGGCCCGAAACGGGGGCCGACAGCGTAGTCGACTACGTCATTGCCACGACGCGACCCCACGCCAGGCCACCTAACGCCGCACAAAGCAACCCGAACAACGCTCGCGCAAAGTTATAGTCGCCGAGTGATCGGCGCCGAGCCGCTGGCCGGGCGCGACAGCGAATTGGGAAGCATTCGCCGCGCCCTGGCTGCGGGCGGCAACCACACGGGCGTTCTGATCGCCGGACCCGCCGGTGTGGGTAAGACCTGGCTCGCCCACGAAGTGCTGCGGCGTGCCGAGGCGTCGGGGGAGCGGACCCGGTGGATCGTCGGCACCGACTCGGCGCAGGCGCTGCCGCTGGGCGCGTTCATCGGCGCGATGACCGAGGCCATGAACGAGGCACGGTCGGATCCGTTGGCCGACGTACGACGCGTGATCAATTCGTTTGTCGCACAACAGCGTCAGCGCCGGGTGCTGGTCGGGGTCGACGACGCGCATCTGCTCGACGGACTCTCCGCACTCGTCGTCCACCAGCTGGCGCAGTCGGGTGGCATCCGGCTGGTGGTCACCGTGCGTACCGGCAGCGAAGAACCGGACGCCGTGACGGCCCTGTGGAAAGACGGGCTGTTGGAAAGGCTTGATCTCGAACCGTTTACGGCCGCCGCGACGCGCGAGGTCATCGAGGGCACGCTGGACGGTCCGGTCGATGCGCGCAGCGCAACGCGGTTCCAGAAGCTGACCGGCGGCAACGCGCTGTTCCTGCGTCAGCTGCTGGCCGACCAGGTGGCCGCCGGGCGGATGCGAAAGACGGCCGGGGTATGGATGTGGGACGGCGATGTCGCGGTCTCGGCGAGCCTGTCAGACACGGTGGGCCGTCAGATGGGTCGACTCAGCCCGGAAATGGCGATGGTGATCGACACGCTGTCGCAGTGTGAGCCGCTGGCCGTAGAGGTGCTGTGCGAGTTGGCCCGGCGCAGCGACCTGGCGGCCGCCGAGCGGATGGGCCTGGTGAGCATCGAACGCACCGGCGCCGGGTTGACGGCCAGGCTGGCCCACCCGCTGTTCGGTGAGCTGCGCCGGGCGAGCGCCGGTGAGCTGTACCTGTCGGAAATCCGGGGCAGGTTGGCGGTGCGGCTGGGCGAGGACGGCGACGCCGACATACAGGCCACGGTGCGCCGCGCGCTGCTGCGTCTCGAGTCGGACCTCGATCCCGACCCCGCGCTGTACCTGGAAGCGGCACGGCACGCGATGACCCTGCTGGATCTGGACCTGGCCGACCGGTTCGCCACCGCCGCCACCCAGGCCGGTGCGCCCGGCGCGGCGGGGGTGCGGGCCATGAACCTGGTGCTGCTGGGGCGGGGCGAGCCGGCCGAGTCGGCGCTGCGCGCGATGGCCGACAGCGACCTGCCCGACGGCCACCACTGGGCGACCGTGCGGGCGGCCAACTTGACGTGGAATCTCTTCAACCCCACCGAGGCGGCCGCGATCCTCGACGGTCTTGCTTCGCTCGATTCCGAGACACTGGCCCAGCGGGCGGAGCGGTTGGCGGTGCAGGCGTGCCTGGATGCGGCGGCGGCGCGCTGTGAGTTAGCGGCCGAAAAGGCTCGGGCCGCATTGGATTTCCCCGAACTGCCCGGCTTCCACACGATGATGGCCTCGCTGGCGTTGATCATGGCGATGGGGGCGCTGGGTCGGGTCGACGAGCTTCCCAGCGTGGCCGAGCAGGCGTTGCGGCGTGCGCCGACGTCGTTTCAGGCATCGCATATGCGGTTCTGGTTCGGCGCCGTCTACGGACGCGCCTGCCGGTTGACCGGTCGAATCGATGAATTCGTCAGCACAGCAAAACAATTGGCTGACTCGTCCCGTGACATCCCGGGCCTGGCGTATGCGAATCTGGCCTTGCTCTCGGGCAACGCCGAGCTTGCCCGCGGCGCCGTCGCCGAGGCGGCACGGCTGGTGCACGAGGCCGTGGCAGGAGTTGAAAGGCACTCCGTCACAACGGGTTTGCGTCCGGCGAGCTACTTCGCCCTGGCCGAGGCGCACGCCAAGCTCGGAGATGCCGCCGAGGCCAACGAGGCGGTTGTCGGCGCGCGCTCGTGTGTGCCGGCCGAATTTCTGTTCATGCACACCGGCCTGTCATTGGCCGACGGGTGGGCGATGGCGGCCGGCGGCCGGTTGGGTGAGGCCGTGGCATGTGTCGGGGAGGCGGCGCGGCTTGCCCGCGACCGCGGCCAGCCCACGCACGAGCTGGCTTGCATACAGGCGGCCGCGCAGTGGGGCGATGCCACACAGGCGGCGCGGGCGCGGGAGCTGGCCGAGGCGTTGTCGCTGCCGCTGGCCGATGCCGTCGCGTCGCATGCGGAGGCGTTGTCGGCACGCGACGCCGAGGGCCTGCTGGCGGCCTCGGCCGCGTACCGGCAGATCGGCGATCGGGTCGCTGCCGCCGACGCGGCGGCACAGGCGTCAGTGGTGTTCGACGAACACCAGCACCATCGCCGCGGCCTGTACGCCGCGGCGTTGGCCAGAGAGCTGGCCGACGAGTGCGGCGGCCTGCACACGCCGGCGCTGCACACTCCGACGGGCCTGAAGCTGTCCGGCCGGCAGCGCGATGTCGTCGAACTCGTGGTGGCCGGCCTGTCCAACCGCGAGATCGCCGAGAAGTTGGTGATGTCGGTGCGCACCGTGGAGGGCCACGTGTACCGGGCCTGCCAGCGGGTGGGGGCGCAGTCGCGCGAGGAGCTGGCCTCGATCATCCGATCGGGCCCCTGCGCGCCGCGCACGCCCTAGAGTCCCAGCAGCCGGGCCGAGGCCCACAGCGCGAGCACCGCCACCGCCAGCGAGGCGGGCACGGTGCACACGCCGAGACGGGTGTATTCGCCGACCCCGGCGTCGACGTCGTGCTGCCGTAACACGCGCCGCCACAACAGGTTCGACAGCGAACCGACGTAGGTCAGGTTGGGGCCGATGTTCACCCCGATCAGCACCGCCAGAATCGCCACCGGCCCACTCGGCGCGACCAGCGGCAGCAGCACCAGGGTGGCGGGGAGATTGTTGACCACGTTGGCCAGCACGGCGGCTATCGCGGCGATGGCGAGCAGCGCGGGCAGGCCCGAACCCGACGGCAGCACCGCCGACATCGCCCTGTCCATCCCGTTGAGCATGACCGCCTGCACCACGACGCCCAGCGCCAACACGAACACCAGGAACGACACGTTCACCGACCGCACGATGTCGGACACCGAGGTGTGCCGACGGCGCAGGCTGCGCACCGCCAGCACCGCGGCGCCGCACAGCGCCACCCAGGCCGGTGCGACGCCCACGGACTGGGCGACCGCGAACCCGGCCAGCGTGAGTGCGACGACCACCAGCACGAACACCGGAGGGCGGGGGGGCGCGCCCTGCTGCTCCGGGTCCGGTTGCACGCGCAGGTCCTTGGCGAAGAACCACCGGAAGATCACGTAGAGGATGGCCACCGCGCCCAGCCACGGTGCCGCCATCACCAACGTGAACTTGGTGAACGAGATGTTGGCGGTGTGAAAGGCCAGCAGGTTGGTCAGGTTCGACACCGGGAGTAACAGCGAGGCGCCGTTGGCCAGATGGGCGGTGGCGTAGGCGTAGGGCCGCACCCGGGTGCGCTCACGGCGGACGGCGGCCAGCACCACCGGGGTCAGCAGCACCACCGCGGCGTCGAGGCTCAGCACCGCGGTGATCACCGAGGAGATGACGAACACCCGCCGCAGCAGGCCGCCCGAGCCGACGCGCCCGCGGGTGATCGCCGCGCCCGCGGCCTCGAACAGGCCCTCGTCGTCGCACAACTTGGCCAGCACCAGCACCGCGCCCAGGAACGCGACCACCCCGGACAGCTCCGCGATCTGTTTCGCCGCTTGCTGGACCGAGATCGCGCCGACCGCGATCAGGATCAGGGCCGCCGGGACCGCCGCCAACGCCTCGGACCAGCCCTTGGGGCGCGCGACGGCGAACGCGAGGACAACAGCAAGCAGCAACAGCGCAAGCGTCAGGGCCAACGTCTAGACCGCTTCGCTCCACGGGTCCTCGCGCCGCCACACCGTGGGCAGGTGCACCGAAGCACCGTCCTGTGCGGCCAGCTCGTCGAGGATACGGATGGAGACATCCAAGTCGTCGCCGGCATAGGGCAACGCGCGCAACGGCTTTGTCAGCGGGCGGAAGAAGTCGTCCCAGTGGATGAGGATCACCCGGCGGGCCCCGACCGCGCGGACGGTCTCGGTCCAGTAGTCGACCAGGTATGACCGCGGCTGCAGGCCCAGCTGCCCGACGGACAGGTACACGGCGTCGGCGCGGTGGCCGGCCAGGGCGCCCTTGACGAAGCCGGCGCTGCCCTGGATCAGCAGCCGCCGGCCCGTCGGCCGGTGGTGCACAAGCGTCGACCAGGACTCCCCGCAGCGGTACGCCGACGCCTTCACCGGCGGCGTCACCGGTTCGTCGATGACGCCGGGAAAGCGGTCGGGCGGGCAGTGGTGCGATTCGATCAGGGTGACGTCGTAGGCACCCAACCGCATCGGTTCGCCGTCGACCGCGACGACGATCCGGTTTACCGGCAGCCCGTATCCGCGCCCGACGTTGGCCGCCGACTGCCCGCCGACCAACTGGGCGCCGGTGCGGTCGGCGACCAGCGCGGAGTCCAGCACGTGGTCGATGTGGGTATGCACCGGAATGACCGCCGCCAGCCGCGAAACCTTGGCCCGGGCAAGGCATCCGTCGACGCGCGCGGCCGAGGGTGCCACCTTGCCGGCCGCGACCTTGGCCAGGCTCGGCCGGGAGAAGTAACCGTCGGTCATCAACGCCGACGAGCCGTCATCGATCAACAGGGTCGCCACGCCCATCCAGGTCACCGAGAGCCCGTCGGGTTCGGCGGCGGGCGTGTCGAACCGGTCCGCGTACCGCGCGATATCGGGACGCCCGAGTTTGAGGCGCATCAGCAGAAGGCCCTGATTTCGATGCCGGCCGTCGTGAGGCGGTGGCGAACGGCGGTGGCGATCTGCACCGCTCCCGGCGAATCGCCATGCACGCAAACCGATTCCACTTTCAGGGCGAGCTGGGTGCCGTCGATCGCGGTGACCTGCCCCGAGCCGACCATGGTCACCATCCGGTCGGCGATCGCCGCCGGGTCCTGCAGCACCGCGCCCGGCTCCCCTCGGGACACCAGCCGGCCGTCGGGGTGGTAGGCGCGATCGGCGAAAGCCTCTGCGACCGTCCGCAATTCGCGGCGATCAGCTTCGTCGAAGAACGCCGAGCCCGCCATGCCCAGCACCGGCAACCCGGCATCCACCAGGCGCACCGCCTCGGCCACGGCGGCAGCCTGCTCGGTGTGTGTCACGATCGTGTTGTACAGCGCGCCATGCGGTTTGACATAGGACACCGTCGAGCCCGCCGCGTGCGCCATGGCCTGCAGCGCGCCGATCTGATACACCACGTCGGCGATGAGGTCTTCGGCGGTGACGTCGATGAAGCGCCTGCCGAACCCGGCCAGGTCGCGATAGCTCACCTGCGCTCCGATGCGGACTCCGCGCTCGGCGGCCGTTCGGCACACCCGCAGCAGGCCCGCGGGGTCGCCGGCGTGGAAACCGCACGCCACGCTGGCGCTCGTGACGAGGCCGAGCATGGCGTCGTCGTCACCCAGGCTCCAGACGCCGAAGCCCTCGCCCAGGTCGGCGTTGAGGTCGATGGGGGCCACCCACCCAGCTTATGCGGCGGCCTCTCGGCGGCGTCCGATCAGCCAGCAGACCAGATAGATCAGGAACGAGATGCCCGCGACGAACACCGACACCGGCACGCCGGGCGCCAGGGACAGCACCAGGCCGCCGACGGCGGACACCTCGGCGAACACCACGGAGGTCACGATCGCCGCCGCCGGCGAGGCGACCACCCGGGCCGCCGCGGCCGCCGGTGTGATCAGCAGCGACATCACCAGCAGCGCACCGACGATCTGCACCGCCTGGGCCGCGACCACGCCGACCAATGCGGCGAACACGATGCCCAGGGCGTAGACCGGCACACCGCGGGCCGCGGCCACGTCGGGATCGGCGGTGGCGAACAGCAGCGGGCGGTAACACGTTGCCAGCACGGCGATGACGAGCACGCAGACCAGCGCCAGCATGGTCAGGCCCGTGTAGCCGACCCCGACGATCTGACCGGTCAGCAGGGCGAAACTGGTCGAGGTGCGGCCCGGGTAGAGATGGATGAACAACACCGCCAGGCCCAACCCGAACGCCAGCACCACGCCGATCACCGAATCGCGCTCCCGGTCGCGCCGCCCGAGAACCCCGAACAGCGCCGCGGCCAGCGCGCTGCCGATCAGCGCGCCCAGACCCACTCCGAGCCCGACCAGCAGCGCGAATGCGGCTCCGGTCAGCGACAATTCGCTGGAACCGTGCACGGCGAACGACATCTGACGCATCACGATGAACGGCCCGATCAGCCCGGCGACCAGTCCGAGCAGGGCGGCCGCCGCCAGCGCTTGCTGCACGAAGTCGTGGCCGAGCAGGTGCGCGGTGATGTCGAAGGCAAACAGATGGTCCAGCAGGCCGGCGAGCCGATGCTCCATCAGCAGTGCCCGTCATCGCGAGCGCCGGCCACCACGTAGCCGTCCTTGACCTTCAACACCTGGATGTCGGATTGGTACAGCGCCGAGAGTGTCTGACTGGTCATCACCTGCTCGACGGTGCCGATCTCGAACCGGCCGTTGACCAGATAGAGCAGCCGGTCCACGTACGGCAAAATCGGGTTGATCTCGTGGGTGACGACGATGACCGTGGTCGCAGCGTCCTGGCGGCGCCGTTCGATCAGCGCCGACACCAGCTTGGCGTTGGCCGGGTCCAGCGTCAGCAGCGGTTCGTCGCACAACAGCAACAGCGGATCGCTGACCAGGGCCTGGGCGATGCGCACCCGCTGCAACTCGCCGCCGGACATCGTTCCGACCCGGACGTCGGCCAGGTGTTCGCCGTTGACCTGGCGCAGCGCCTGCCGCACGGCCGCGCGCCGGCGGGCCCGGTCGGCGGACCGCAGCGGGACGGCGCCCCAGCGCGGCCCGTCGAGACCCAGCCGAACCAGGTCGCGGCCGCGCAGCATCACGTCGGCGTCCATCGGACGGTGTTGGGGCACATAGCCGATGCGCCCGCTGCCCGAGGTGATCGGCTTGCCGTCCACCAGCCCGGCGCCGGCGCTCAGCGCCAGCTGCCCGAGCAGCACCTTGAGTAGTGACGTCTTGCCGCTGCCGTTGGGGCCCAGCACCGCGATGAACTCGCCGCGCGACACCGACAGGTCGAGGTGGTCCCACAGCACCCGGTCACCGAACGACAGCCGGGCCCCGCGCAGCGAAACGGTCTCGGTGGGGTTTTCGATGGCCGCGACGGGTTCGAGGCTCATGACGGCAGGGGCCGGCTCGAGTGCACGGCGGACTGCAGCTGGTTGACCGTATTGCGTTGCCAGGATAGGTAATCCGCGCCGTCGGGCAGCGTCTCGGACACGTCGGTGACCGGGACACCCGCGCGCCGCGCCGCATCGCGCAAGCTATTGATCGCGGTCGTGGAGGTCTGCGGATTGACCAGCACCGCCGCCACCTGACGCCGGTCGACCAGGTCGAGGACCCTCGCCATGTCGGCCGGAGCGGGATCGGTCTCGTTCTCGACGGCCGCCTCGAAGGTGGGCGGGGCCAGGTTCACCAGGCCTGACGCCTTCAGCAGGTAGAAGGCGACCGGTTCGGTCGCGACCACCGGGGTGTTGTGATTGGTGGTCGCCATCGCGTGTTCGGCGCCGGCGATGGAGTCGGCGTCGCGGCCGAACGTGGCGGCGTTGGCCCGATAGTCGGCGGCGTTGCCCGGGTCGATCGTCGCGAGACGCTCGGCGATGGTGGCCGCGACCGACTTGGCGACGCCCAGGTCGTAGAAGACGTGCTCGTTGCGGGCCTGTCCGTCGTTCGCCAGGAACGAGTAGGCGTCGATCGGCTTGGCCTCGGGGTGGTGGGCCAGCACGTCGTCGACCCATCCGTCGTACCCGCCGCCGTTGAACACGACCAGCGGGGCATCGGCGATCGCGGCCGCATCCGCGGGGCTGACCTCATAGGAGTGCGGGTCGACGTCCGCCCCGCTGAGAATGGAATTCACGGCGACATGGCGGCCCGCGACGGCACGCGCCACGCTGCCCCAGACGTCGGTGGAGGCGACGACGGAAAGCGCGCGTGAATGCGCGGCGCCGCTGCAGCCGGTGAGCACCGTCCCGCCGGCCAACACCAGCGCGGCCGCCAGCCATCGCGTCGCATCGGCAGTTCTGGCCCTAGCCGTTCGATGCCGCGTCAGTGCAGTGCGCACGCCCGATTTCCTCCTGCCGGCCAGTCGGCCGATCCTACATACTAATGAAAATCGTTTCCATTACAAAGCCGCAAGTGGGAAGCGCGTACGCGCGGGCCCCGATCCGCTGTAGCCTCACCGAACGTGAGTCCCACACCGCGCCGGCGTGCGACTCTGGCGTCGCTGGCGGACGAGCTCAACGTTTCGCGCACGACGATCTCGAATGCCTTTAACCGGCCCGATCAGCTCTCCCCGGACCTCCGCGAGCGCGTGCTCGCGACGGCCAAGCGGCTGGGGTACGCCGGGCCCGACCCGGTGGCGCGATCGTTGCGGACCCGCAAGGCCGGCGCGGTCGGTCTGGTGATGGCCGAACCCCTGACCTACTTCTTCAGCGACCCCGCCGCGCGGGACTTCGTCACCGGGGTGGCGCAGTCGTGCGAAGCGCTGGGGCAGGGGCTGCTGCTGGTGGCCGTCGGGCCCAGTCGCAGCCTCAAAGACGGTTCCGCCGCGGTGCTTTCGGCCGGGGTGGACGGCTTCGTGGTGTATTCGGTGTGCGACGAGGATCCCTACCTGCAAGTGGTGCTGCAGCGCCGGCTGCCGGTCGTGGTGGTCGACCAACCCAAGGGGCTGGCCGGCGTTTCGCGGGTGGGCATCGACGACAGGGCGGCGATGCGCGAGCTCGCCGACTATGTGCTGGGGTTGGGGCATCGCGAGATCGGGCTGCTGACCATGCGGCTGGGCCGCGACCGGCGCCAGGGCCTGGTGGGCACCGACCGGTTGCGCTCGCCGACCTTCGACGTGCAACGCGAGCGCATCATCGGCGTGTGGGAGGCGATGACGGCCGCCGGCGTCGACCCCGATTCGCTGACCGTGGTGGAAAGCTACGAGCACCTACCCGAATCGGGCGGCGCGGCAGCCAAGGTGGCGCTGGAGGCCAATCCGCGGATCACCGCGCTCATGTGCACCGCGGACATCTTGGCGCTGTCCGCGATGGATTACCTCCGGGCACATGGCATTTACGTGCCCGGCCAGATGACCGTCACCGGATTCGACGGCGTTCCCGACGCCATCAACCGCGGCCTGACGACGGTGTCGCAGCCCAGCCTGCAGAAGGGCCGCCGGGCGGGCGAGCTGTTGTTGAAGCCGCCACGGACAGGCACGCCGGGCCTGCCGGCCGTCGAGCTCCTGGACACCGAGCTCGTCCGGGGCCGCACCGCCGGTCCGCCGGCCTGAGCCGGGCTATGTGGAGTCCTGGTCGCCGATCAGCAGCCGCACGGCCAGGTCCAGCCGCTTGCTGACGTCGGTGGCCGAGGCCCGCCGGGTCAGCCACGCCAGCAGATTCGACAGCCACACGTCCGAGATCACCCGGGCGATGTGGTACTGGTCTTCGGTCGGTTCGCCGTCGGCCATCGCGCGCGCGAACATCGAATCGATGAGCTTCTCGACCTGATCGACCTCGCTGGCGGCCGACGCGTCGGCGAACACGTAGGCACGCGTCATCGCCTCGGTCAGCAGGGGATTGCGTTGCATCGCGCGGTTGAGCTTGCCCACCATGAAGTTGAGTCGCTGGAAGGGCGTGCCCCCGGCCATCGCCGAGCGGTCGGTCTTGGCGTCGATGCGGCTGAACTCGCGGCCCAACGCCGACACCAGCAGGTGCACCTTCGACGGGAAATACCGATACAGGGTCCCCACCGCGACATCGGCGCGATCGGCCACCGCCCGCATCTGAACCGCCTCGTAGCCGCCCTTGGAGGCGATGGCCATGGTGGCATCCAAGATGCGCTTGCGGCGTTCCCGCTGCGCCTCCGACCCCAGTTCGGACTCCGCCAGTACCGCCACGTTTATGACCTCGCGCGGCTGCGAGTCAGAAACTCGGCTCGAATTTGCGTTGGCTGGCATGTGACGGTTTGCTCCTGTTCCGCGCGGTTCGTTTGCAAACGATACGCATTCTGCGTGTTAATTTCCCACCTCCACACCGCCGCGGACAAGCGCATGTGCTGCTGTAATGCCGTTCGACTTGACGGTCGATCACTGGCACTATTAGAACACGTTCTAGTGTGCGGGGAGCGGGTTGCGTGCCAATCCGTGGTGGAAGAGATACCCGCTTGCGGGTGATCGCACAATCAAGACAGGGGTCCGCGGGCCCCGTCGAGTCAAGGACGCGGAGGTCCTCAGGGTGGTAGCGACCGTCACCGACGAGCAGTTTGCCGCGCGCGCCCTGGTGCGCGACTGGGCCCGCAATTCGACGTCGGGGCCGGGTGGCACCGCGGCGATCCGCGACGTGGAGCAGGGCAAGTCCGACGCCTGGCGGCCGGTGTTCTCCCGGCTGGCCGAGCTGGGGATCTTCGGTGTCGCGATCCCGGAGGAGTCAGGCGGGGCGGGCGGCAGCATCGAAGACCTGTGCGCGATGGTCGAGGAGGCGGCCAAAGCGCTGGTTCCCGGCCCGGTCGCCACCACCGCGCTGGCCACCTTGGTCCTCTCCGAGGCTGGGTCGGACCCGGAGCTGCTGGCGGCGCTGGCCGCCGGGGAGCGCTTCGCCGGGCTGGCGCTGCAGGGTGACATTCGGTTCGACGGCGCGACGTCGAAGGCCTCGGGGAGCCTGCCGTTCGCGCTGGGCGTCGCCGACGGCGCCGTCCTGTTGGCGCCGGCCGACGGGAAGTGGCTGCTGATCGACACCGGCGGCGAGGGCGCGCAGATCGAACCCCTGCGGGCCACCGACTTCTCCCGGCCGTTGGCGCGGGTGGTGCTGGACTCGGCCCCTGCCACGGTCGTGTCGGACACCCCCGACCGCGTCGAGGAGCTGGCCGCGACGGTGCTGGCGGCCGAGGCGGCCGGCATCACCCGATGGTCGCTGGAGACCGCCGTCGACTACGCCAAGGTCCGCGAGCAGTTCGGCAAGCCGATCGGCAGCTTCCAGGCCATCAAGCACATCTGCGCCGAGATGCTGTGCCGTGCCGAGCAGGCCGAGGTGGCCGCCGCCGATGCCGCGCGCGCCGCCGCCGAGGGCGACGAATCCCAGTTCTCCATCGCCGCGGCCCTGGCCGCGGGCACCGGCATCGCCGCGGTGAAGGCCAACGTCAAGGACTGCATCCAGGTGCTCGGCGGTATCGGCTGCACGTGGGAGCACGACGCGCACTTGTACCTGCGCCGGGCGCACGCCATCGGCCGATTCCTGGGCGGGGCCGAGACCTGGCTGCGCCGCATCACCGCGCTGACTCAGGGCGGGGTGCGACGCCGGTTGGGTATCGACCTGAGCGAGGTCGAGGATCAGCGGCCGGAGATCACCGCCGCCGTCGCCAAGATCGCGGACCTGCCCGAGCAGGAGCGGCAGGCCGCGCTGGCCGAGGCGGGCCTGCAGGCGCCGCACTGGCCGCCGCCCTACGGGCGCGGCGCGGGCCCGGCCGAGCAGCTGCTGATCGATCAGGAGCTGGCGGCGGCCGGGGTGGCCCGGCCCGATCTGGTGATCGGCTGGTGGGCCGCGCCGACCATCCTCGAGCACGGCACGCCGCAACAGGTCGAGCGCTTTGTGCCGGGCACCACCCGGGGCGAATTCCTATGGTGTCAGCTGTTTTCCGAGCCGGGAGCCGGCTCGGACCTGGCGTCGCTGCGCACCAAGGCGGTCCGGACCGAGGGCGGCTGGAACCTGACCGGGCAGAAGGTGTGGACGTCGGCGGCGCACAAGGCGCGCTGGGGCGTGTGCCTGGCCCGCACCGATCCGGACGCGCCGAAACACAAAGGCATCACCTACTTCCTGGTGGAGATGAGCTCGCCGGGCATCGAGATCCGCCCGCTGCGCGAGATCACCGGTGACTCCCTGTTCAACGAGGTGTTCCTGGACAACGTGTTCGTTCCCGACGAACTGGTCGTCGGCGAGGTGAACGACGGCTGGCGGCTGGCCCGCACCACGCTGGCCAACGAGCGGGTCGCGATGGCCAACGGAACGGCGCTGGGCAACCCGATGGAGGAGCTGCTCAAGCTGCTCGCCGAGCTCGACCTCGACGCCGCGGAGCAAGACCGGTTGGGACGGTTGATCATCGCCGCGCAGACCGGCGCGCTGCTGGATCAGCGGATCGCTCAGCTGGCCGTGGGCGGCCAAGATCCCGGGGCGCAGTCCAGCGTGCGCAAGCTCATCGGGGTCCGCTACCGCCAGGCCCTGGCCGAATACACGATGGACGTGTCCGAGGGCGGCGGCCTGGTGCACAACCAGGCGGTGTTCGACTTCCTCAACACCCGCTGCCTCACCATCGCCGGCGGCACCGAGCAGATCCTGCTCACCGTCGCCGCCGAGCGGCTTCTCGGTTTGCCGCGCTAGCTGAGATCCGATGCGGCAGAACGTAATTCGTCTAACGCCTCGCATGTCATGGAGCCCAGGTCTCCGCTTTCGCCCGGTTCGGCCCAGCGGGCGTAGGCCGATTGGAACGCCAGCGCACCGAGCTCGGCGGCCAACAGGGCGGTCGGCTCGGGCACGCCGCGCGCCTGCAGCGCGTGGACCATCGCCTGCGCCAGCCCAATCTGCTTGAGCGCGTTGCGTTCTTGAAGTTCGGCGCTGGCGGCGATCGCGGCCTTGAGCCGGGGCGCGAGCTCCGCGGCCGGCAAAACGGACGGCGTTGTGTACCTGGCGTTCTCGCACGACTTCACCCGTGCCGGGGACGCGATCGGCGACGAAGCCCGTGCGGTGGCCGCGCTCGGCGCCGCGCTGGTCGGCACCGGCAAGCCGCTGGTGCTCGCGAACGGCACCCCGGCGGTGCCCGGACGTCCCAGCACCGAAGACGATCCGTTCAACGTCGAGGGGCCGATGGCCGGGCGCGGCCGCACCGGACAGGCAGTCGTCGAACTCGCCGAGCGCGGCGTCCGGTCGGCCGTGGTGCGGCTGCCGCGGTCGGTCCACGACGCCGGCGGGCGCTACGGCTTCGCCGGCATGCTGATTCAGGCCGCGCGACAGCGCGGTGTGTCGGCCTACGTCGGCGACGGCGCCCAACGCTGGCCGGCCGTGCATCGGGACGACACCGCGACGTTGTTCCGGCTCGCCCTCGAACAGGCCCCGCCCGGCTCGGTACCGCACGCGGTGGGTGACGAGGGGGATCCGATGCGGGCGATCGCCGAGGTGATCGGCCGCCGCCTCGGTCTACCCGCCGAGCCCGCCCCGGCCGAGAGCTTCGGACCGCTCGGCCCCATCTCGGCCGCCGACCAGCCCTCGTCCAGCGCGCTGACCCGCCAACGATTCAGCTGGAAGCCGACCGGTCCAAGCCTGCTCGAAGACCTGGAGACTGGTGCCTACGCCGAGTAGGGGTCAGGAGAACGTGGTCACCGCGCAGGTGCTCGGGGACGTGATGTTGACCCCGGAGTAGACCACCTGGATGTGGGTGCACGCGATGACGTTGTTGTCCGTCTTGGGCTGGCCCGTCTGCCAATCGGTGGAGTCGATGCGCCCGTGCGTCTGGTACTTCTCCGGCGGGCCCTCGCCCATGTAGATCGTGGTGATCTCGTCGGAACCCATCGACTTGTGCACCCGCTCATACTGGTCGTCGGCGTGCGCATCGAGGTAGGCCAACCGGTTCGAGGACCGGATCTCGGTGGTTTGCCGGGCCCACAGCCCGGGCGGGAAGCCGGTCACCCCGTCCGGCGTCAGCATGTCGGCCCCGGCGGTGAAGTCGCAATGGCCGTCGGCCTTGAAGCAGTTGAGGATGGCCCGCGTCTCCAGCTGGTTGGGTCCGTCCAACGGGAACAGCGTGGTGGCGGTGTTGCTCGCCGCCGCGCACACACCGGCCGGCAGAAACATCGGCAGCACTGCGACGACCGCGAATCCCGATACCAGCCGCATCATCGATGCTCCCCTTCGCTCCGACCCCAGGGTGAACTTAACCCGCGACTACTCGTCGTAGGTGACTTCTACCGAATCAGATTCGGGGTGAGATTGACAGGCCAGGATCAGGCCCTCGTCGAGATCCTGCTGCTCGAGCACGTCGTTGACTTCCATGCTCACCTTGCCGCCGCGCAACGTGCAGGCACACGCACCGCAGTGACCCTCGCGGCAGGAGAAGGGCGCGTCGAGGCCCTTGGCCAGCAGCACATCGAGCAACTTGGCGTTGCGCGGCCACGACACGGTGTGGGTTTCGCCGTCGAGTTCCACCACCGCGGTCGCCGGCGGCTCGTCACCCTCCGGGGTGTCCTCGATCTTCACCGCCGCGAACGGATCGGAGTCCAGCGACTTGAACACTTCGATATGGATCTGCGGCGCAGGAACTTTCAGCGTTTCCAGCGCTTCTTTCGCTGAATCCATGAAGGCGCCCGGGCCGCAGATGTAGACGGGCCGATCCGTGTAGGGGGCGGCCAGCTTGGCCAGCGCGGTCACGCCGGGCAGGCCCTGCAGCGATTCCAGCCAGTGGAGCACCGTCAGCCGGTCGGGATATTTGGCGGACAGCTCGCGCAGCGCGTCGGCGAAGATCACCGAGCGGTCGTCGCGGTTGGCGTAGACCAGCGTCACCTGCCCGCCGCCCTCGGCCAGCGCCGACTTGCAGATCGACATGATCGGGGTGATCCCACTGCCCGCGGCCATCAGCAGGAAGTCGTCGCCCAGCGTTTTGGGCACGAAGTTGCCGGACGGGGCCAGCACGTGGATCCGCATGCCCTTGTGCGCGTGGTCGCACAGCCAGTTGGACGCGTAACCGTCCGCCGTGCGTTTGACCGTGACCGTGAGCGCATCGCCGGTGAACGGCGAGCTGCACAACGAATAGCAGCGGGCCACCGACCCGGTGCGCTCGCTGGGAACGCGCAGCGTCAAGAACTGGCCCGGCGCGTACCGGAGCCGCTCGGGCGGGATGTCGGGGTCTCCGGCGTCGTCCGGTACCGCGAACACCAGCGACCGCGCGTCGTCGGTCTCGTCGATGACCTCGGCGACCTGCAGTTCAAGGACGTGGTCACCGAGTGGCTCGTCGGGAATCGCCTCGGTCAAGGCCCGTCCCTTCCTTTCGTCGCAACTAGAACATGTTACAGAAAAGTGGATTCGTATCGCTACCAGCCGCAGGAATACCCTGCTCGACACAAATCGGAACGTGTTCTAGTCTCTGGTGTAAGTCCGCTGAGTAAGTCTGGCGCAGGAGGCAAACGTAAGTGACGTCCATTCAACAGCGTGATGCGCAGTCGGTTTTGGCTGGCATCGATGATCTGCTCCCGCGGATCCGGGAACGCGCTCAGGCGACGGAAGATCTGCGGCGGCTCCCCGACGAGACCGTCCAGGATCTGCAGGAGGTGGGCTTCTTCACCCTGTTGCAGCCCGAGCAGTGGGGCGGGTTGCAGTGCGATCCGGCGCTGTTCTACGAGGCGGTCCGGCGGCTGGCCAGCGCGTGTGGATCCACCGGTTGGGTGAGCTCGATCATCGGCGTGCACAACTGGCACCTGGCCCTGTTCGACCAGCAGGCGCAGGAGGAGGTCTGGGGCGAGGACCCGGCGACCCGGGTCTCGTCGTCGTACGCTCCGATGGGCGCGGGCGTGGTGACCGACGGCGGCTACCTGGTCAACGGATCGTGGAACTGGTCCTCGGGCTGCGACCACGCCACGTGGGCGTTCCTCGGCGGACCGGTGATCAAGGACGGCCGCCCGGTCGACTTCGGCTCGTTCCTGATCCCGCGCAGCGAGTACCGCATCGACGACGTGTGGCACGTCGTCGGCCTGCGGGGCACCGGCAGCAACACCGTCGTCGTCAAGGACGTCTTCGTGCCGCGGCACCGGTTCTTGTCCTACAAGGCGATGAATGACGGCACCGCGGGCGGATATCAGACCAACACCGCCGCCGTCTACAAGATGCCCTGGGGCACAATGCATCCCACCACCATCTCGGCGCCGATCGTCGGCATGGCCTACGGGGCATACGACGCGCACGTCGAGCATCAGGGCAAGCGGGTGCGGGCGGCGTTCGCCGGCGAAAAGGCCAAGGACGACCCGTTCGCCAAGGTCCGCATCGCCGAGGCGGCCAGCGACATCGACGCGGCGTGGCGCCAGCTGAGCGGCAACGTCGCCGACGAGTACGCGCTGCTGTCCGCCGGCAAGGAGATCCCGTTCGATCTGCGTGCCCGCGCCCGCCGTGACCAGGTGCGCGCCACCGGGCGTGCGATCGCCTCCATCGACCGGCTGTTCGAGGCCTCCGGAGCCACCGCCCTGGGCAACGACCAACCGGTGCAACGGTTCTGGCGCGACGCACACGCCGGCCGGGTGCATGCGGCCAACGACCCCGAGCGGGCCTACCAGATCTTCGGGAACAACGAGTTCGGGTTGCCCCCGGGCGACACGATGGTCTGATGACCTCGGCAACCGAAGAGATAACCTTCGAATCGACTTCGCGGTACGCCGAGGTTGACGTCGACGGTCCGCTCAAGCTGCACTACCACGAAGCGGGCGAAGGCAACGAGCAGACGGTGGTGCTGCTGCACGGTGGCGGCCCGGGCGCGGCGAGTTGGACCAACTTCTCGCGTAACATCCCGGTGCTGGCCAAGCAATTCCACGTGCTGGCCGTCGACCAGCCCGGGTACGGCCACTCCGACAAGCGCGCCGAGCACGGCCAGTTCAACCACTACGCGGCGCGGGCCCTGGCGGGTCTCTTCGATCAGCTGGGCCTGGGACGTGTTCCGCTGGTTGGCAATTCGCTCGGGGGTGGCACCGCGGTGCGGTTCGCCCTCGACTACCCCGACCACGCCGGACGCCTGGTGCTGATGGGGCCCGGCGGGGTGAGCGTCAACCTGTTCGCCCCCGACCCGACCGAGGGCGTCAAACGACTGGGCAAGTTCTCCGCCGAACCCACCCGCGAAAACCTCGAGGCGTTTCTGCGGGTGATGGTCTACGACCAGAAACTGATCACCGACGAATTGATCGACCAGCGTTTCGAGCTGGCCAGCACGCCCGAATCGCTGACGGCGACGCGGGCGATGGGAATGTCGTTCGCCGGAGCCGATTTCGAGCTCGGCATGATGTGGCGCGAGGTGCACCGGCTGCGTCAGCCGGTGCTGCTGATCTGGGGCCGCGAGGACCGGGTCAACCCGCTGGACGGTGCGTTGGTCGCACTGAAAACCATTCCGCGCGCCCAGCTTCACGTTTTCGGGCAATGTGGGCACTGGGCGCAGGTGGAGAAATTCGACGAGTTCAACAGGCTCACCATCGATTTCCTGGGAGGTGCGCGATGAGCATCCGTTCTCTGGGCTATCTGCGTATCGAGGCCACCGACATGGCGGCCTGGCGCGAGTACGGCCTGAAGGTCCTCGGCATGGTTGAGGGCAATGGCACAGGCGAGGGCGCGCTGTATCTGCGGATGGACGATTTTCCCGCCCGGCTGGTGATCGTGCCCGGCGAGCAGGACCGGCTCATCGAGGCCAGTTGGGAGTGCGCGAACGCCGCTGGCCTGCAAGAGATCCGGAACCGGCTCGACATCGAGGGCGCGCCCTACAAGGAGGCCACCGCCGCCGAGCTGGCCGATCGCCGGGTGGACGAGATGATCCGGTTCGCCGACCCGTCCGGCAACTGCCTGGAGGTCTTCCACGGGGCGGCCCTCGAACACCGCCGGGTGGTCAGCCCGTACGGACACAAGTTCGTCACCGAGGAGCAGGGCCTGGGGCACGTGGTGCTGACCACCCGGGATGACGAAGAGACGCTGCACTTCTACCGCGACGTGCTGGACTTCAAGCTGCGTGACTCGATGCGGCTGCCGCCCCAGGTGGTCGGCCGTCCCGCCGACGGACCGCCGGCCTGGCTGCGGTTCCTGGGCTGCAACCCTCGCCACCACAGCCTGGCCTTCATGCCCGGACAGACCCCCAGCGGCATCGTCCACCTGATGGTCGAGGTCGAGAATTCCGACGATGTCGGGCTGTGCCTGGACCGGGCGCTGCGTAAGAAGGTGCCGATGTCGGCGACCCTGGGCCGCCACGTCAACGACCTGATGCTGTCCTTCTACATGAAGACGCCAAGTGGATTCGACGTCGAATTCGGTTGTGAGGGAAGGAGAGTCGCAGACGACGACTGGATCGCCCGGGAGAGCACCGCGATCAGCCTGTGGGGCCACGACTTCAGCGTCGGCTTCAAGGGTTAAATTCGGGGTATGACTGCCGCGCCGATCGATCCGCGCACGTTCCGCAGCGTGCTCGGCCAGTTCTGCACCGGGATCACCATCATCACCACCGTGCACGAGGACGTTCCGGTCGGCTTCGCCTGCCAATCCTTCGCGGCGCTGTCGCTTGATCCGCCGCTGGTGCTGTTCTGCCCCACCAAGGTGTCGCGGTCGTGGAAGGCCATCGAGGCCAGCGGCCAGTTCTGCGTCAACATGCTGACCGAGCAGCAGAAGCACGTCTCGGCCCGCTTCGGCTCCAAGGAGCCCGACAAGTTCGCCGGGATCGACTGGCACCCTTCCGAACTCGGATCACCGATCATCGACGGTTCACTGGCCTACATCGACTGCACGGTGGCTTCCGCGCATGACGGCGGCGATCACTTCGTGGTTTTCGGTGCGGTGCAATCGCTTTCGGAGGCCCCCAAGATCAAGCCGCGGCCGCTGTTGTTCTATCGCGGTGAATACACCGGCATCGAACCGGACAAGACGACGCCGGCGCAGTGGCGCGACGACCTGGAAGCGTTCCTGACGACCACCACCCAGGACACCTGGCTGTAGCGGCTTGCTACGTGGTCGCGCCGCGCTGGGTCCCCGCGTCGCGGTGTTCGCCCGACAGGTTCACCGTGGGGGAGTTGTCCGGGATCGGCTGCTCCTGGCTCCACGCGGCGTCGCGGTCGGGGCCGACCTCGCCGGCAGCCGCGTCCTTTTCGGCCTTCACCCTCGGGTCGAGGCTCTCGGCACGCTGCCATTGCTCGTCCAGCTGTTGGCGCGAGGACGCGGCTTCCGTCTGATGCGCCGACGCCCGGTCCTGCAGCCGGGCGGCCTCTGCCGCCTTGGCCTCGGCTTCCGCCTGCGCGGCACGTGCTTTCGCGGCCGTCTCGGCGGCCAGCGCCTCGCGGCGCTCGACCTTGGCGGTTTCCAGCTTGGCCTGTTCGCGAAGTTTCTCGGCCTCCCGCTGGTGGCGGCGCCTGGTCGCGGCGCGGGCCGCGATGACGAGCGCGGCGATCACCAGGACAGCCACAACTACGGCGATGACGATCCAGACGGTGTTCATGATGGGCTCCGTTGTCGGTAAGGGGAGCTCTAAGGCCCAATTCGGCGGGTTGCCGCATTCGGCACGATTGAAACCACCGCTTCGGCCCGACACCACGGGCCAGAATGGGGTCATGACGCTGGATCTCGACGCGTACTTCATCCGCATCGGCTACCGGGGCGCCGCCGAGCCGACCCTCGAGGTGCTGCAGGATCTGATGACCGCGCACACCGCCTCGATCCCGTTCGAGAACCTTGATCCGCTGACGGGAGTGCCGGTCCACGACCTGAGCCCGGAAGCCCTGACCGACAAGCTGGTCCACCGGCGCCGCGGGGGCTACTGCTACGAGCAAAATGGGCTGATGGGCTACGCGCTCGCCGAGATCGGGTTCCGGGTGCGGCGGTTGGCCGGCCGGGTGGTGTGGATGCTGCCGCCCGACACGCCGCCCGGAGCCCAGACGCACACGGTGCTGGCGGTGACGTTCCCGGGCTCGCAGGGTTCGTTTCTGGTCGACGTCGGCTTCGGTGGCCAGACGCTGACCTCTCCCATTCGCTTGCAGACCGGGAACGCCCAGCAGACCACACACGAGCCGTACCGGCTGAACGACCGCGGTGACGGCCTGGTCCTGCAAGCGCTGGTCCGGGGCGAATGGCAGCCGCTGTACGTATTCGGCACCCAGACCGTGCCGCAGGTCGATCTGAAGGTGGGCAGCTGGTATGTCTCCACGCACCCGTCGTCGATATTCGTGACCGGCCTGATGGCGGCGCTGACCACCGACGACGCGCGGTACAACCTGGCCGGCCGGAACCTGACCATCCACCGCGCCGACGGTAGCGAGAAGATCCGCCTCGACGACGCGGCGGCGGTCGTCGACGTCCTCGGTGAGCGGTTCGGCATCGACGTTACGGGCATCGGCGACCGCGGAGCGCTTGAGGCGCACATCGAGCGGGTGCTCGACGCGTAGGCGACCCGTCCGCCGTCGCTAGCGGGATGAAAGCCAGGGGCCGAGGCGGCGCACGGCTTCCTCGATGTCGTTCGTAGGGCCCGCGAAGGACAGCCGCACGAACGAATTTCCGCGCGCGGTGTCGAAGTCGATTCCCGGTGCGATCGCAACGCCGGTCTCTTCCAACAACTTTGAGCAGAACGCGATCGAGTTGTCGGTGAAACCCGAGACGTCGGCATATACGTAGAACGCGCCGTCGGTCGGGGCCAGCCGCTCGACGCCGATGCTGCGCAGCCCGTCGAGCACCAAGGAGCGGTTGGTCGCGTAGTGGTGCAGGTGGCCGTCGGCTTCGGCGGTCGCCTCCGGGGTGAAGGCCGCCACCGCGGCGAGTTGCGACAGCACCGGCGGGCAGATGGTGAAGTTCCCGGTGAGGCAATCCACCGCGCGGCGCAGCTCGGATGGCACCAGCAGCCAGCCCAGCCGCCAGCCGGTCATCGCGTAGTACTTCGAAAAGCTGTTGACCACCACGGCGTTTCGCGATGTCTGCCACGCGCAGCTGGTCTGCGGAGCTCCTTGATAGACCAAACCGTGGTAGACCTCGTCGCTGATCAGCCGCGCCCCGGACGCGTCGCACCAGGAGGCGATGGCGGCCAGCTCGGCCGGCTCGATGACCGTGCCGGTGGGGTTGGCCGGGCTTGCGACGATGACACCCTGCACCGGGGGATCGAGCTCGGCGAGCATCTGCGCGGTCGGCTGGAAGCGGGTTTGTGGTCCGCAGGGGATTTCCACCACCTCGCATCCCAATGCCGACAGGATGTTTCGGTAGCACGGGTAGCCGGGGCTGGCCAGCGCCACCCGATCGCCGACGTCGAAGCAGGCCAGAAAGGTGAGCAGGAAGCCACCCGAGGAGCCCGTGGTGATCACCACCGCGTCGGGTTCGACGTCGAGCCCGTGTTGGCGTTGGTAGTCCGCGGCGATCGCGGCACGCAGTTCGGGGGTGCCCAACGACACCGAGTAACCCAGCTCGTTGGAATGCACTGCGGCGGCCGCGGCCGCTCGCACCGGCTCGGGCGCTCCCACGCTGGGCTGACCCGCTGACAGGTTGACCAAGTCGCCGTGGCTGCGCTGCCGTTCCGCGGCCGCCAGCCAGACATCCATCACATAGAACGGTGGGATGCCGGCGCGCAGCGAGACACGGTCGGTCACGGCGTGTTGAGTACCTCGGATTCCAGTCGCTTAAGCAGTTCTTGCGACGAATCGAGCAGGTGTGCACTGCCGTGGGCACGCTTGAAGTACAGGTGCATGTCGTGTTCCCAGGTGATCGCGATGCCGCCGTGCAGTTGGATGCCTTCGGCGGCCACGGTGTTCAGCGCCTCGGTGGCCGCAAGGCGGGCGGCTGCGGCGTTGGTGGGGGTGGGGTCATCGCAGGCATCAGCGACGACGGCCTTCGCCGCGGCGACGGTGACGTACAGGTCGGCCATCCGGTGCTTGAGCGCCTGGAAACTACCGATCGGCCGGCCGAATTGCTCTCGCTCCTTGGCGTATTCGACGGTTAGTTCCAGGCAGCGTTCGGCGGCGCCGATCTGCTCGGCCGCCAACAGGACGGCCGCCTTGTCCGCCAGGCCCGGGTCGGTGCCGATCGGCTCGGTTTCCTCGGCTGCCAGGCGTGCCAGGCGCCGGGTCGGGTCCATCGTGGTGACGGGCTCCGCGGCGAATCGGGTCCACCTGCTCAGCTGTCCGTCCTCGACGGCGACCACGACGTCGGCGATGTCGCCGTTGACGACGTAGTCGGCGTCGAGCACCAGCGCGCCGATCGAGGCGCCCTCGGCCAGGCCTTCCAGCGTCGCGGCGTCCGGCTCGGTCGCGCTCAGCAGCGCCAGCTCGGCCAGCGTGGTGCCCAGCAGCGGAGAGGGCACCAGGGCGCGGCCCAGCTCCTGCAAAACGGCTGCGGCATCAGCTAATTCGCCGCCCGCGCCGCCCAACTCCTCGGGTATCACCAGCGCCGCGGCGCCGACCTGTTCGCACAGCAGCTGCCATAGCGATTCGTCGTAGCCGCGGTCGGATTCCATGGCCGAACGCACCGCCGCCGGCGCGGCGTGCTTGGCGACCAGGGCGGCGACCGTCTCGGCCAGCATCTGCCGTTCTTCACTCATGGGCGCCGCTCCTTCTCATCGCTTCCTCTGCATCGTCGCGGCGCGACTCATCGCACTCATAGCGCCTCCAGCACTCGCCGCCGATGTTCCTCCGGCGTCCCCCACGCGGATCGCAGTGCCTGCACCCGCAGCAGCAACAGCGACAGGTCGTGCTCCTGGGTGAAACCGATTGCGCCGTGGGTCTGCAGCGCCGAGCGCGCCGCCAGCAGGCCCGCCTCGGATGCGGCCGCCTTGGCCGCGCTGACGTCGCGCGGGTCCATCGTCAGGGCCGCGCCATACACGAGCGGCCGGGCCAGCTCGATGGCGATGTGCACGTCGGCGAGCTTGTGCTTGATCGCCTGGTACGAGCCGATCACCCGGCCGAACTGGGTGCGTTGCTTGGCGTAGTCGACCGCACCGTCGCGCAGCGCCTCGGCCGCCCCGATCAGCTGCGCCGCGGTCGCCAATGCGCCGAACTGGTAGGCGCGCTTGACTATTCCTTTCGGAACCTGCCAGCTTCTGCCGGTCGCGGCCACGTCGGAGAGCTTTCGGCTGGGGTCAACGGACTCGTGTACGTCACCCGGTGTCGCCTCGGTAACACCCTCCTCGGTGGCCAGCAGCACCAGACCGGCCACCTCGGCGGAGACGGCGCGCGGTGTCTGCGGCGGCAGCGCGACGGTGGCGATCAGCTCACCGGACGCCAGTGCGGCGCAGCGCTCGGCGTGATCGTCGGAGGCGAGCAAGACCGGTGCCACAGCGATGGATTCGACCACCGGCCCCGGTACGCACCACCGCCCGAGGCGCTCGACGGCCACGACCAGGTCGACCGGATCGGCCTCGATGCCGTCGAATTTCTCCGGCACGGCCAGGGCAGTGACGCCGAGGTTGGCCAACTGCTCCCAGACCTTGCGTCCCGGTGCGGTATCTCCCGCGGACCAGGCGCGCACCGCGCCGGGCAGGTCCGCCGCGCCGAGCGCCGCGTCGATGCTGGCCGCGAAGTCGCGCTGCTGTTCGTCTAGCGCAAATTTCACTTCTTGCCCCCCGGCTTTTCGCGCGGCAGTCCCAGCAACCGCTCGGAGATGATGTTGCGCTGAATCTCGTTGGTGCCGGCGTAGATCGGGCCACCCAGCGCGAACAGCAGACCCTCGGTCCACCGGCTCGCGAGCTCCCCGTCGGCGGCGAGCAGATCCAGGGCGGTCTGGTGCAATTCGACGTCGAGGTCAGACCAGAACACCTTGGTCACCGACGATTCGGCGCCCAGCTCGCCGCCGAGGGCCAGCCGGGTCACCGTGCCGAAGGTCTGCAGCCGGTAGGCCTGCGCCTTGATCCAGCCGTCGGCGACCCGGTCGGCGAATGCGTCCGGTGAGCCGCTGTCCTTCCACAGCTGCACCAGCCGCTCGGCGGTGGCCAGGAAGCGGGCCGGGCTGCGCAGCGACATGCCGCGCTCGTTGCTCGAGGTGCTCATGGCCGCCCGCCAGCCCTCGTGCGGGGTGCCGATCACGTCCTCGTCGGGCACGAAGACGTCGTCGAGGAAGATCTCGCCGAAGCCGGTGTCGCCGCCCAGTTGGACGATGGGCCGGACCGTGACGCCCTTGGCCTTCAGATCGAACATGAAGTACGTCAGGCCGTTGTGCCGCTCGGCGCCGGGGTCGGAGCGGAAGAGCCCAAAACCGCTCTCGGCGAACGGCGCTCGCGAGCTCCAGATCTTCTGGCCGTTGAGCAGCCAGCCGCCGTCGGTCTGGGTGGCGGTGGAGCGCAGCGACGCCAGGTCGCTGCCGGATTCGGGCTCCGACCACGCCTGGGCCCAGATCTCTTCCCCGCTGGCCATTTTCGGCAGGATCCGGTCGCGCTGTTCTTCGGTGCCGTGCGCGAAGAGCGTCGGCGCGAGCATCGAGGTGCCGTTGGCGCTGGCCCGGCCCGGCGCCCCCGCCCGGAAGTACTCCTCCTCGAACACCACCCAGTGCAGCAGCGGCGCGTCGCGGCCCCCGTACTTCTTCGGCCAGGTGATCACCGACAGGCCGGCGTCGAACAACACGCGGTCCCAATGCCGATGCTGGTCAAAGCCTTCGGCGTTGTCATACGACTTCGTCGGGATCGAATCGGCGTTGGCCGACAGGAATTCCCGCACCTCCGCCTGGAAGGCCAAGGTGTCTTCGTCCAGTTCCAGATCCATCAGCCTTGCTCTCGCAGTTGTGGTTTGAGCACCTTGCCGCCCGCATTGCGCGGCAACGCGTCGACGAACCGCACCAACCGCGGTGCCTTGAAGTTCGCTAAATGCTCACGGGCGTAAGCGATCACGGATTGTTCGTCGAGTTCGGCGCCGGGCCGGGTGACCAAGTACGCCCGGCCGACTTCGCCGAGCCGTTCGTCGGGAACCCCGATCACCGCGGCGTCGGCCACGCCGTCCATCCGGGTCAGTACCTGCTCGACCTCGGCGGGGTAGACGTTGAATCCGCCGCAGATATACATGTCTTTCAGCCGGTCGGTGATGCGCAGGTTGCCGGCGGCGTCGACGGCGCCGATGTCACCGGTGTGCAGCCACCCGTCGGTGTCGATGGCGGCCGCGGTGGCCTCCGGGTCTTCGAGGTAGCCCAGCATCACGTTCGGCCCGCGCAGCAGGACCTCGCCCTCTTCGCCGGGAGTGCTTGCGTCGATGCGTAATTCGAAGTCGGCGAACGGACGTCCGCAGGTGGTGGCGACGGTGACCGCGTCGTCGTCGGCGCGGCACATGGTTCCCATGCCGTTGGCCTCGGTCAGCCCGTAGGCGGTCAGCACGATGTCGATGTCGAGTTCGGATTGCATGCGTTCGACCAGGACGACCGGCACGGTCGCGGCCCCGGTCACCGCGAACCGCAGCGAGCTCAGGTCGTAGTCGTTGCGTGCCGGGTGGTCCAGCAGGGTCTGGTAGATGGTGGGCGGCCCGGGCAGCACGGTGATGCGGTGCCGCTCGATGGCTTGCAGCGCGCGCAGCGGGTCGAAGGTCAGGTGGGGGATCAGCGTCGCACCGGTCTGCAGGCAGGCCAGGATGCCGGCCTTGTAGCCGAAGTTGTGGAAGAACGGGTTGATGCACAGGTAGCGGTCGTCGCTGGTGATCTTGCCGTTCGCCGCCCAGGCCGCCGAGGCCGACAGCGATTGCCGGTGCGCGCACAGCACGCCTTTGCTGCGGCCGGTCGTACCGGACGTGAAGAGGATGTCGCTGACGTCGTCGGGTTCGACGGCGGACGCACGGGCGGCGACCGCGTCGAGGTCGCCGCCGCGGGCGATGAATTCGTCCCACGTCCCGTCGTCGGCGTCGACCGGGATCCGCACGATGTGCCGCAGCGCGGGCAGCGCCGCACGGTCCAGGTCGGCGACGCGGTCGTGGCCCAGGAATCGGCCCATCCCGAACAGCACCGGCGCGCCGGTGCGGGCCAGGATGTCGCTGGCCTCGTCGGCGGTGTAGCGGGTGTTCAGCGGCACCATCGTGGCCCCGGCGTGGTGGATGGCCAGGCAGGCCACCACCCAGTGCCAGGTGTTCGGGGACCAGATGGCCACCCGGTCGCCCGCCCGCACGCCGAGGTCGATGAGGGCGGCGGCGGCCCGGTGCACCTCGTCGCGCAGCGCGGCGGCGGTGAAGGACCGGTCTTCGGTGATCAACGCGTCGTGGTCGGGGAGTTGGCCCGCAAAACGATCCAGCGCCGCGGGCACCGTGCGCGGATCGTCGGTCATCGGATGCTCCTCGAACTTCGGTCCGCGGCCTGCAGTCGGCGACGGCCTAACAAAGCAAGTGCTTGGTAGGTTAGCCTACAGGGCATGCAGGACGTCGAGGAGTTCCGGGCGGAGGTCCGGCAGTGGCTCGCCGACAATCTGGTCGGCGAATTCGCAGCTCTCAAGGGTCTCGGTGGGCCTGGACGCGAGCACGAGGCGTTCGAAGAGCGCCGGGCATGGAATCAGCACCTGGCCAAGGCCGGCCTGACCTGCCTGGGCTGGCCGGTAGAGCACGGCGGCCGGGGTCTGTCGACCGCGCACCGGGTCGCCTTCTACGAGGAGTACGCCAAGGCCGACGCCCCGGACAAGGTCAATCACTTCGGCGAGGAGCTGCTCGGCCCGACGTTGATCGCCTTCGGGACGCCCGAGCAGCAGCAGCGTTTCCTGCCGAAGATCCTCGATGTCACCGAGCTGTGGTGCCAAGGCTATTCGGAGCCGGGCGCCGGGAGCGACCTGGCCAACGTGGCGACGACCGCCGAACTGGACGGCGACGAGTGGGTGATCAACGGCCAGAAGGTGTGGACGTCGCTGGCGCACTGGGCGCAGTGGTGCTTCGTGGTCGCGCGCACCGAGAAGGGCTCCAAGCGGCACGCCGGCCTGTCGTATCTGCTGGTGCCGCTGGACCAACCGGGCGCCGAAGTGCGACCGATCATCCAGCTGACCGGCGACTCGGAATTCAACGAGGTGTTCTTCGACGACGCCCGCACCGCGGCCGACCTGGTGGTCGGCGAGCCCGGGGACGGCTGGCGGGTTGCCATGGGCACGCTGACCTTCGAGCGCGGCGTGTCGACACTCGGACAGCAAATCCGTTACGCACGTGAGCTTTCCAACCTGGCCGAGCTTGCCCAGCGCACCGGTGCCGCCGACGACCCGTTCATCCGCGAGCGGCTGACCCGGGCGTGGACGGGCCTGCGGGCCATGCGCAGCTACGCCCTGGCCACCATGGACGTCGAGCAGCCCGGCCAGGACAACGTGTCGAAGTTGTTGTGGGCCAACTGGCATCGCAGTCTGGGTGAGCTGGCCATGGACGTGATCGGCAAGCCGGGGCTGACGCTGTCCGACGGCGAATTCGACGAATGGCAGCGGCTGTTCCTATTCACCCGCGCCGACACCATCTACGGCGGGTCCAACGAGATCCAGCGCAACATCATCGCCGAGCGGGTGCTCGGCCTACCTCGAGAGGTCAAAGGATGAGTCTGTCCGAAGCCCCCAAAGAGATTGCCGGACACGGACTTTTGCAGGGCAAGGTCGTGGTCGTGACCGCTGCCGCGGGCACCGGCATCGGCGCGTCGACCGCACGGCGGATGCTGGCCGAGGGGGCTGACGTGGTGATCTCGGATCACCACGAACGCCGGTTGGGGGAGACCGCCCAAGAGCTCGCCGCACTCGGGCAGGGCCGGGTCGAAAGCGTGCTGTGCGACGTCACGTCCACCGCACAGATCGACGCGCTGTTCGCATCGGCTACCGCGCGGATGGGACGCATCGACGTCCTGGTCAACAACGCCGGGCTGGGCGGCCAGACGCCGGTGGTCGACATGACCGACGAGGAATGGGACCGCGTCCTGGACGTCACCCTCACGTCGGTGTTTCGCGCCACCCGCGCGGCGCTGCGCTACTTCCGCGAGGCGCCGCACGGCGGGGTGATCGTCAACAACGCCAGCGTCCTGGGCTGGCGTGCCCAGCACTCGCAGTCGCACTATGCCGCCGCCAAGGCCGGGGTGATGGCGCTGACCCGTTGCAGCGCAATCGAAGCCGCCGAGTACGACGTCCGGATCAACGCGGTGTCGCCGAGCATCGCGCGGCACAAGTTCCTGGAGAAGACGTCGTCGTCGGAGTTGCTCGACCGGCTGTCGGCCGGCGAGGCCTTCGGGCGGGCCGCCGAGCCGTGGGAGGTGGCGGCCACCATCGCGTTTCTCGCCAGCGACTACTCCAGCTACCTCACCGGCGAGGTCATCTCGGTATCCAGCCAGCACCCGTGAGCTGCGATATCGCTGACTAGCGCGTGGCCGCGACGTGTTTACAATTGTCGACCAACGCGGTTGAGGCAGGTGGGAGGGTGCTGTGAGCGAAGGACCGGGTCACCGGCCGTGGGGTGAGAACCCGAGTCCCGCAAGCACCCCCGGCCAGCCTCCGGGCGCCCCCTGGCAATCCGACGCCGGCTGGCCGCACCAGTGGGGGCAACCAGGCCAGGCCACCCCTTTCGAGCAGCCCGCGTACGGGCCGTGGTCCTCGCCACCGCCGGTCACCGTCGCCCACTTCGACGGGCCGCACGGTGGTCCCGGTCGACGCAATCGCAAGCCGTTGATCATCGGGCTGAGCGTGGCCGCCGCCGTGCTCGTCGTGATCGTCATCGCCGTGATCGCGGTCAGCAGCGGCGGCGGATCGGGCAGCGCCGGTGACGCCGCCAAGGGCTACCTGGAAGCGCTCGCCCGCGGGGACGCGCAGGCCGCGCTGACCTACAGCACCGACCAGCCGGCGTCGAAAGAGTTTCTGACCGACGACATCCTCAAACGGCAGATCGCGCGGTGGCCGATCACCGACATCAAGATCCTCGACGACAACTCCGCTCACAGCTTTGGTTTCGGGCAGGTGCACGTTTCGGCGAAGTTCGGCGACAACACCTCCGACGTGACCATGTCGATCAAGAAGGCCGGCAACGACTGGAAGCTCGACCACGCCGCGATCAAGGTGGACACGCTGAACGCGGGCATCGAGCAGGCCGCCGTCAAAACCGCGACGTTCTTCGGCAAGCCCGTCGGCACCGCGCCGGTGTACGTCTTTCCCGGGTGGCTGGGCGTCGGCAGCAGCAACCCGAATTTGGCCGTCAACCCCAAAAAGCCCTTCCTGCTTGACAATCTGACGGCATCGGGGGCGTATTTCAACGACCTGGAATTCAAACTCAGCGACAAGGGGTTGTCTGCGACCAGCTCGGCGATCTCGGCGGCGCTGGCGAATTGCGCGAACTCGAACCAACTTCGACCGGCCGACTGCCCCCAGCACGCCTTCGACTACGACCTGGTGGACGGGACCGCGGCGTGGGGCAAGCCGGACATCAGTGGCATCAAGATCAACCTCTTCGACCCCTTCCGTCTCGAGGCGTCCTTCTCCGGGTCGGTCAACTTCCCGTTGACGGCCCAGACCCGCTCGGGCGGCACCAAGACGAGCGTGGTGAACGCGTTCGTGTCCGGCAACGCCGACGAGTCGCAGAACCCACCGGCGGTCTCGCTGCGCTGACGCTCTCGGCGCGCCGGGCACGGGAAACAACACCTCGGTGGCCAAGCAAGCGCTTGGTTGATACTCTGTTCGGGTGGACCGAGTGCCCGGTCAGGCCAACAGCCGGCGAGACGAGCTACTGGAGCTTGCCGCGACCATGTTCGCCGAGCGCGGATTGCGCGCCACCACGGTCCGCGATATCGCCGACAGCGCCGGCATCCTGTCCGGCAGCCTGTATCACCACTTCTCCTCCAAAGAGGAGATGGTCGACGAGCTGTTGCGCAGTTTCCTGGACTGGTTGTTCGCGCGCTACCGCGAGATCGTGGACAGCGAGGCCAACCCGCTGGAGCGGCTCAAGGGACTGTTCATGGCGTCGTTCGAGGCGATCGAGCACCGGCACGCGCAGGTCGTCATCTACCAGGACGAAGCCCAACGGCTGTTGTCCCAGCCCCGGTTCTCCTACATCGAGGACATGAACCGGCAACAGCGCAAGATGTGGCTCGAGTTGCTCAATCAGGGCGTCGAGGAGGGCTGCTTCCGGCCCGACCTCGATGTCGATCTGATCTACCGCTTCATCCGGGACACCACGTGGGTGTCGGTGCGCTGGTATCAGCCGGGCGGGCCGCTCACCGCCGAGCAAGTCGGTCAGCAATACCTCGCCATCGTTCTTGGCGGGATTACTGCGGAATCAAAAAAGATTGAAGAAGGAGTCTGAAAATGCCTGAGGCGTACGTCATCGACGCTGTGCGTACCGCGGTCGGCAAGCGCGGCGGATCGCTGTCCGGAATTCATCCGGTCGATCTGGGCGCCCTGGGTTGGCGCGGACTGCTCGACCGGGTCGACGTCGATCCCGCCGCCGTTGACGACGTGATCGCGGGATGTGTCGACGCCATCGGCGCGCAGGCGGGGAACATCGCCCGGCTCTCGTGGCTGGCCGCCGGTTATCCCGAAGAGGTTCCCGGCGTGACCGTCGACCGGCAGTGCGGTTCCAGCCAGCAGGCCATTTCCTTTGGCGCCCAAGCGGTCTTGTCCGGCACGGCCGATCTGATCGTCGCCGGCGGCGTGCAGAACATGAGCCAGATCCCGATCTCGTCGGCCATGACGGTGGGCGAGCAATTCGGATTCACCTCTCCGACCAACGAATCCAAGCAGTGGCTGCACCGCTACGGCGACCAGGAGATCTCGCAGTTCCGCGGTTCGGAGCTGATCGCCGAGAAGTGGAACCTGTCGCGCGAAGAGATGGAGCGCTACGCGCTGACCAGTCACGAGCGCGCGTTCGCGGCCATCCGGAGTGGCCATTTCGACAACGAGATCATCACCGTCGAAACGGAATCCGGGCCGTTCCGGGTTGACGAGGGACCGCGCGAGTCGTCGCTGGAGAAGATGGCCGGGCTCAAGCCGCTGGTCGAGGGTGGCCGGCTGACGGCGGCCATGGCCAGCCAGATTTCCGACGGCGCCAGTGCCGTGCTGCTCGCGTCCGAAAAGGCTGTCAAGGAGCACAATCTGACGCCGCGGGCCCGCATCCATCACATCAGCGCGCGCGCCGCCGACCCGGTCTTCATGCTGACCGGTCCCATCCCGGCGACCCGCTACGCGCTGGACAAGACCGGGCTGTCCATCGACGACATCGACACCGTTGAGATCAACGAGGCTTTCGCGCCGGTGGTGTTGGCCTGGCTCAAGGAAGTCAAGGCGGACCCGGAGAAGGTCAACCCCAACGGTGGCGCGATCGCGCTAGGCCATCCGCTGGGTGCCACCGGCGCCAAGCTGTTCACCACCATGCTCAACGAGCTGGAGCGCATCGGCGGCCGCTACGGTCTGCAGACGATGTGCGAAGGCGGCGGCACCGCCAACGTCACGATCATCGAGCGGCTGTAACCCGTTGCGCCGCTTAGCGGGTCACCACAACCAGACCGATGCCGCCCAGGGCGATCAGCCAGCTGGTGAAGCTGCCGACTAGGAAGTACTCGGTCACCTCGTCGATGCCGACGTCGCCGTTGCGGTTCGTTTGAGCGTTCAATTCCGGAAACCGGATGATGCCCTTGGCGGCGACGACGGCGCTGGCCGCGGCCACCTGTCCGCCGACGCCCAGGCTCAGGATCAGCAGGCGTTCCATCGGTCCGAGCAGCCTGCCGCCCTTGAGCCGGTCCGACGGCTGTGGCTCGCCGGCCGGGCGCACCGCGCCCACGGAGCCAAGCACCAAGCGCACCAACTGATTTGCGGTCGCGAACTGGACAAGGACCACACCGACGAGCATCAGCAACCGGGTCGGCGCGACGTGGCTGAGCGGCAGGTGAACCCAGGCCGACCACCGCGCGACGATGCCACCGGCCGGCGAGGACCAGCCGGACGACACCGCCAGCAGCGCCAGCGCGGAGGCGAAGACGGCCAACGGTGCGGCTTGCCGACTGCCGCTGCGCTCGCTGCACGCGCACAGCCATTCCCAGGCGACTACCGCCGCGGCCACCAGCACCAGCAGCGGGATGTCGCCGGCGCGCCACAAGGCGCCCAGCCCCGCACACGTCAGCACCACGACGGGTCCGATCAACAGTGGCGGCCAGAACGCGCGGATCGCGCGCCGGAAGAGGTCGGTGACTCCGAGTGCGATGAGCAACACGGCGATGGCGCTCACGGCAGACTCCGAAGATATTGGCCGGCAAGCACGATCAGATCCAGTCCATCACGGCTCGCGCGCTGCGACACCGCCGACGGGCTGATGCCCTCGTCGGCGGCTAGCTCCTTTTTGGTCCGGCCCGTCATCAACCCCCTCACGATGCGCAACGATCTCTCATCGAGCGATCCAAGCAGATGGTCCCGACAGATCAGGGCCGCGTTGACCGCGGCGGCGTCGCTGCGTGTGCCGGCGTCCGCCCGGAACGTCGTGCGTACCAGCGTGAAGCCGGGCTGCCGCTGCGCCTCGGCGGTGTGCTGGATGGCCTCTCGCGCGCTCCACCAGCCCGGCCCGTCCTGGATTCCCGCGTCGGCATCGAGGATGGTGACGGCGCCCCAGCCGATGCCGAACCGGACATCGACTTCGGTGCCGACGGCAAGCCGCAGCGACAGGGCGGCATCGATCGCGGCGCCCACGGTCGGATAACTGCCCTGAAACTCGTCGCCGACGGTGAACGCCGGGGGGTCGATCGCACCCTCGGCGATCTGGCGCAGGGCGGCGGCGACGTGTCGATGCAGTGCCGGCCGATCGCCGACGCGCCGGGAGCCCACCACGTCCCCGATCACGGTCGCACGCAGTGAAGACGGGGGCTTCACCTTAGCCATATGAAGATTATAGCTTCATTCTTGCCTAATTCAGCAAATAGCTTAATGTGGCGCGGGTGGGAGACTTGTCGGTCAGACCTTGACCTTGAGGTACTGCTCGATGCCGACCCGCTCGAATGTGCGTCGCCGTCGAGCCGACAGCAACGGCAGGGCGGACCCGGAATCGACGATCTCGGGCTGCACCACGTCGTAGTCTTCGCCCTCGGACCGGATGACCGCTCGCCCCGCAGCAAGGACGTTCCGCAGCCAATCGACGCCGGCGCCGTAGGGCAGTGGTACCAGGAAGCCGTCAGCGATCCGCTCGGCCACGACCGGTGTGCTGTACTGCTTGCCCGACCGCCGCCCGGTGTGCTGGATCGCCGCCGCATACCAGTTCTTGCGGCCGGCCAGCCGCAACATCAGCGGGTTGAGCAGATATCTGTTGGAAGTGCGAACCGCGTTCAACAGCGGAGTGGGCCAAGATCCCGGAGCCAGCTTCATCATCCATTCAGGGTGACGCCGCGCTGCCGGCCACCGCCAGGGCCGTTAGTCCACCGCTGACGGTTCTTCGATCAGTGCCGTCGCGGCCTTCAAGTGAGCTATCGCGTCGCGCACGATCGAGTCGATCAGCTCGGCGCACGACGGCAGGTCCTCGAGGATGCCCGCCACCTGGCCCGAGGCGAGCACCCCGGCGTCGGTGTTGCCGTCAACCAGCCCCGCCTTCAACAACATCGGGGTGTTGGCCGCCATCACCACCTGCGACCAGGTCAGCTCCTTGCCGTGGCGCATCGCCAGGCCGTCGCTGATCATCGACCGCCAGGTCATCTGCGACATGTGCTTGAACTTGGCGGCATTGCGCACGGCCGCGGTCAGACCCCGTACCGGCGAACCGCCCTCGAGCTTCTCGACCAGGCCGGTGCGCAGCACCCGGTGGGGCATGCCGTCGACACGCGTCGTGACGACGGTGCCGTCCAGCGCCGCCTCCAGGTAGCGCCGCTTGACCGCGTCGGGCACGGTCGAATCCGAGGTGAGCAGGAAGCGCGTGCCCATCGCCACGCCGGCGGCGCCGTAGCTCAGCGCGGCCGCGAGCCCGCGCCCGTCGAAGAATCCCCCCGCCGCGATCACCGGTATTCCGGTGCCCCGCACGGCGTCCAGCACCGACGGCAGCAGCAGGGTCGTGGCGACCGGGCCGGTATGGCCGCCGCCCTCGCCGCCCTGCACGATCATCGCGTCGGCGCCCCAGGCCGCGACCTTGCGTGCGTGCTTGGCCGCACCGATCGACGGAATCACCACGGCGCCTGCCTCTTTCAGCCGGGCGATCAGCTCCTGCTTGGGCGCCAGCGCGAACGACGCCACCTTCACGCCCTCGCGGATCATCAGGTCGACGCGGTCGCCGGCGTCGGCGGCGTCGGCGCGGATATTCACCCCGAACGGCTTGTCGGTGGCGGCCTTGACTTTGCTGATGGCCGTCGCCAGCTCGTCGAGCGTCATGGTGGCCGAAGCCAGGATGCCCAGCCCGCCCGCGTTGGCCGTGGCGGCGACCAGCCGGGCGCCGGCCACCCATCCCATCCCGGTCTGCACCACCGGGTGCTCGACACCGACCAGCTCGGTCAGCGGCGTGCGCAACTTCATAGCCACCGCCGACGATGCAGAGCGAAGCGATGAGGAGGCGGAATGATCATGAACGTATCTCTCGGTCGCGCAGGGACTTCGGGTCGATCACCTCGCGGATGACCCGGAGCTCTTCGTCGGTCGGCAGCCTTGTCTCGCCGGCCTCGTCCACGCCGTGCACCTCGAACGACGTGGCCTCGCGGACGTCGTCGGGCGACACCCCGGGATGCAGGGACACCGCACGCATGGTGCGCTCGGGCCCGCCGAAGTCGAACACTCCGAGGTTGGAGACGACCCGGTAGGTGTTGGCGAAGCGGAACGCCGGATTGTCGGGGTCCACGTTGTCCCAGCCGATTCCGCAGACGATGTCGACCTTCTCGCAGAACACCCGCTTGGAATGGTTGCCCACCCAGTAGCTGGTGGCGTGGTTGATCGCGTTGCCCGGCGCGCCCCGCAGGCCGAACATCTGCCTGGTCGGGTGCTGCAGCGGACCGAATGCCGAGATGTTCTGATTGCCAAAGCGGTCAACCTGATTGGCGCCCATCACCACGTGCCGCCGCCCCCAGGTCAGCGTTTCGAAGACCCGCCCGAACGGCATCCAGCCCTCGACGTGCCCGGTCTTGCCCAGGGCCGGGGTGTCGGCCAGCAGCTGCGCCTCGCCGTCGGTCAGCAGGATGTCCGGCGAGAAGGTCAACCGCGCCAGTCGCGCACCGACCGACGCCATGTTCGTCATCGGGCTGACCATGATCTCGCCCGCATCCCGAAACAGTTCGGCGCAGGCGACTGCGCACACTTCGGCGCGGGTGCTGCTCACTTGGCGGCCTCCTCTGCGAACGCGTGAACCGCGGCCTGGTAGTCGTCCTCGGTGCCCGACAGGTAGGTCGCGACGAACTGCTGCCACCCGTCTTCGGTCGAGGCGGCCTCGGCGTAATGCCGTTGGAACTTCTCATCACGGCCGTAATCCGGTGCGGCAGTGGTGAAGTGGGCGCCTCCCGGAGCCTCCACCACGGAGTCGACCATCATCCGGTTCACCAGCAGCGCCTGCGGGGGGACGGCCTTGACCAACTCCTCGGTGGAGACGATGCGCTCCAGCGACAGGAAGCGCTTGTCGGCGGCCATCAGAAACAGGTCGTCGAAGTAGGGGTCGATCCCGGTGTAGGCCGCATTGCCTTGCGCGTCACCGAGATTGAGGTGTGCGAACGCGGCGTCTAGACGCAGCGCCGGCATCGCGATCAGCGTCTCGTGCCCGCCCCCGGGTGCCGGATACGGGCTGGTCACCGTCTGCAGCTCGCCCTCCCAGAAGTCCGGGACCGAACTGCCCAGCCCGGCCCGGATCGGCAGGAACGGCAGGCGTTGCGCGGCGGCCTGCAGGCCACACCGCAGCATGCCCTCGTCCATCTCCCGAGCCTCGATGGCGCCGCTGGTGCGGGCCTTGGCGAACCAGGGGTCGTAGAAGGGCGGCGAGTCCAGCGAGACGAAGCCGTAGTAGACGCGCTTGACCTTGCCGGCCGAGCACAGCAGCCCCAGATCCGGTCCGCCGTAGGTGACCACCGTCAGGTCGGTGATGTCGGTGCGCAGCAGGGCGCGCACGAACGCCATGGGTTTGCGCCGCGATCCCCAGCCGCCGATGCCGATCGTCATGCCGCTGCGCAACTGCGCCACGGCCTCGTCCAAGGTGGTTCTCTTGTCGCTCAAGACTTCTCGCCCTTCGTCGTGCCGGCGAACGCGTCGCGGTGCTCGTCGGCGACCCCGGCCAGATTGAGCTCGAACGTAAACCCTTGCTCCATGCGATAACTCGAGTTGACGCGTTGCACGTCGATCAGGTTAAGCGCCTCTTTGGCCGCCCGGATGACGCGGGTGTCCTTGACGGCGATGTCGCGCGCGACGCGCAGCGCGGCCTCGTCCAGCTCGTCACGCGGCACCACCTCGTGCACCGAACCGAAGTGATGCAGGGTGGCGGCGTCCACGGTGGCCGCGGTGAAGAACAGCCGCCGCATCAGGTGCTGCGGAACGAGTCGCGACAGGTGCGTCGCCGCGCCGAGGGCGCCGCGTTCCACCTCCGGCAGCCGGAAGGTGGCGTCGTCGGAGGCCACGATGACGTCGGAGTTACCGACCAGCCCGATGCCGCCGCCGACGCAGAACCCGTTCACAGCGGCGACGACGGGCACCGCGCACTCGTAGACCGCGCGGAACGCGGCGAAGCAGCCGCGGTTGGCATCGATCAGCGCGGTGAATCCCTCGGTGCGCTGCATCTCCTTGATGTCGACCCCGGCGTTGAAGCCGCGGCCCTCGGCGCGCAGGATCACCACGTGGGTCTCGGGATCGTGGCCGGCCGCGGTGATGGTGTCGGCCAGTTCGAACCAGCCGTGCGACGGGATGGCGTTGACGGGCGGGAAGTCGACGGTAACCGCGACGATGCCCGGTTCGGTGATTGTGGATGTGATGGGCAAGGTGCCACTTCCTTGTGTGGGCTTGGGGGGTAACTACCTAAGCAAGCACTTGCTTGGTACGCTAGCACAGTGACTCGCGCCGAAGCATCCGACGCCATCAACTTGGGGCTGGCCGGGCGGGTGGTTCTCGTCACCGGCGGTGTCCGCGGTGTGGGGGCCGGCATCAGCTCCGTTTTCGCCGAGCAGGGCGCCATCGTCGTCACCTGCGCGCGACGCGAGGTCGAGGGCCTGCCCTATGAATTCCACTCCTGCGATGTCCGCGACGACGACGCCGTCAAGGGCTTGATCGGCACCATTGTGGACCGGCACGGGCGGCTCGACGTCGTCGTCAACAACGCCGGGGGATCGCCCTACGTGCTGACCGCAGAGTCCAGCGCCAAGTTCAACCGCAAGATCATCGAACTCAATCTGATTGGCGCGCTGTCGGTTTCGCAACACGCGAACACTCACATGCAAAGCCAGCAGCGGGGTGGGTCGATCATCAACATCTGCAGTCTCAGCGGCCGGCGGCCGAGCCCGGGCACCGGCGCCTACGGGGCCGCCAAGGCGGGCCTGGAAAGCCTCACGCAGACGCTGGCGGTGGAGTGGGGTCCGAAGGTCCGGGTGAACGCCTGCGTGGTCGGCATGGTGGAAACCGAGCAGTCCGAGCTGTTCTACGGCGACGCCGACTCCATCGCCGCGATCTCGAAGAATGTGCCGCTCGGGCGGCTGGCCAAGCCTGAGGACATCGGGTGGGCCGCAGCATTTCTGGCGTCCGACGTGGCGTCCTACATCAGCGGAGCCTCGTTAGAGGTGCACGGCGGCGGCGAGCCGCCGCACTATCTGGCCACCACGAACGCCAGCGCGATCAAGTAGAGGAGACAAGGACTATGGGAGTGGTTGACGGCCGCGTCGTCATCGTCACCGGAGCGGGCGGCGGGATCGGTCGCGCGCACGCGCTGGCCTTCGCCGAAGAGGGTGCGCGCGTGGTGGTCAACGACATCGGGGTGGGCCTGGACGGCTCACCGGCCGGCGGCGGCAGCGCCGCCCAGAGCGTCGTCGACGAAATCACCGCAGCCGGTGGCGAAGCCGTCGCCGACGGATCCAACATCGCGGATTGGGACCAGGCGGCGAGTCTGATCCAGACCGCTGTCGAAAACTTCGGCGGGCTGGACGTTTTGGTGAACAACGCCGGCATCGTGCGCGACCGGATGATGGCCAACACCAGCGAAGAGGAGTTCGACGCCGTCATCGCCGTGCACCTCAAGGGGCACTTCGCCACGATGCGCCACGCCGCGTCGTACTGGCGCGGGCTGTCCAAAGAGGGCAAAACCGTTGACGCCCGGATCATTAACACGAGTTCGGGTGCCGGGCTGCAGGGCAGCGTCGGGCAGGGCAACTACAGCGCCGCCAAGGCCGGCATCGCGGCGCTGACCTTGGTCGGCGCCGCCGAGATGGGGCGCTACGGCGTCACCGTCAATGCCATCGCGCCCTCGGCGCGCACCCGGATGACCGAGACCGTGTTCGCCGAGATGATGGCGACGCAGGACCAGGATTTCGACGCCATGGCCCCGGAAAACATTTCCCCGCTGGTGGTTTGGCTGGGCAGCGCCGAATCACGCGACGTCACCGGCAAGGTGTTCGAGGTCGAGGGCGGCAAGATTCGCGTCGCCGAGGGCTGGGCGCACGGGCCGGAGATCGACAAGGGCGCGAGGTGGGATCCCGCCGAACTGGGGCGCGTTGTCGCCGATCTGCTCGCCAAGGCGCGCCGGCCGGTCCCGGTCTACGGCGCCTAGACTGCGTGGGTCGATCGTGCACTCAGCGCGAAGTTTTCGTCGATTTCGCGCAGTGCGTGCACGCTCGGCACGGCTGCCGGTTTAGGCCAAGGGGTCGCAGATGACAACGGGGATGACCCGATCGGTCCAGGCCCGGTAGTCGCCGAACGAGGGATACATGGCGTCCAACTTCGGCCAGTACTCGGCGCGTTCCGCCTCGGTGGCATCGCGGGCCTGCAGCTGCAGCACCTCGTCCTTGATCTGGACGGAGACTTTGGGATTGGCCTTGAGGTTGAGGTACCACAGCGGGTTTTTGTCGCTGCCACCTTTGGAGGCGACCAGGATCACCCGGTTTCCTTCGCGCAGATAGAGCAGCGGGCTCACCCGCGGTTCGCCGGTCTTGCGGCCCGTGGTCGTGAGCAGCGCAACGGGGGCCTTCTGGAAGGTGCCACCGAATTTTCCGTTGCTGCGCTTATAGATCCACGTGTTGCCTTTGGCCATCCATTTGATGATGAAGCCGACCCAGGGGGCATTCAGTGATCGTGGCTTCGGTTTGGGCATGATGCTCCTCTGTGCTCGACCTGGCCGGCTCCTCCGCAGCCCGCTTTGCGGGCTGCGTCGTTACCGGCGCCGCTGAATAAAAGGATGGAAGCGAACCGTGATGTGGTGGATTTCGGCTTTCCCGCTTGCGCTTTCGGCCGGAATCACGAAGGTCTCGTTGACGTGCGCCGCGAGTCGCCGGCCGCCGAAAGCCGCCTTGGTCAGCACGGTGTACACCGCGCGCACCCGGTCGCCGTCGATGCGGTAGTGCGGTGGCGTCGTGCCCACTAGCAACCGGTACTGCAGCCCGCGATTGAGGCTGCGCCGCAGGTGATTTCCGGAGAAACCGTTCTTGATTCCCTGCTCGACGCGGGTGCAGCCGGCAGCGAATGGAACGGCGTCACCGTCATGGTTGACTAACGCGTCGATGTAGGACTGCGCCGCAGCGATGCGGCTTTCGTCGGAGACGCCCACCGGAAGGCTGACAACGACCGAGCGCTAGATGCGCTCGATGATGGTGCCGGTCGACAGGGCGCCGCCAGCGCACATCGTGATCAGCGCGGTGGTCTGGTCGGAGCGCTCCAGCTCGTGCAGCGCGGTGGTGATCAGCCGACTGCCGGTGCTGCCGACCGGGTGGCCCAGCGCGATGGCCCCGCCATTGACATTGACCTTGGCCATGTCCGGGTCATGCACCCGTGCCCACGACAGCACCACCGACGCGAATGCCTCGTTGATTTCGGTGATGTCGATGTCGCCCATCTTCATCCCGGCCTTCTCCAGCACCTTCGCCGTCGACTGCACCGGTCCGTCCAGGTGGTAGTACGGTTCGGCCCCGACCAGCGCCTGGCTGACGATGCGGGCGCGTGGCTTCAGGCCGAGCGCCTTGGCCTTGTCCTCGTCCATCCACAGCACGGCCGCGGCGCCGTCGGAGATCTGCGATGACGTTCCCGCCGTGTGGATTCCGCCCTCGAGGACCGGCTTCAGCGCGGACAGGCCCGACAGCGTGGTTTCGCGCAGGCCCTGGTCACGGCTGATGGTGACGCGCTCGGACGTCGGTTGCTTGTTCTCGTCGAGCGCCGGCGCCTCGATGGGGGAGATCTCGCGGTCGAAGCGGCCTTCTTCCCAGGCCTGCTTGGCCTTGGTCTGGGACGCCAGGCCGAACTCGTCGATGTCTTCACGGGTGATGCCGCGCCGCTTGGCGATCCGCTCGGCCGCGGTGAACTGGTCGGGCAGATCGATGTCCCACGACGCGGGCCGCAGGACGGTGCGGTCGGGACCGGCGTTGGCGCCGAGCCCGACGCGGCTCATGGCCTCGATTCCGCACGCGATGCCGATGTCGATGGCACCCGCGGCGATCAGACCGGCGACCAGGCCGTTGGCCTGCTGCCCGCTGCCGCACTGGCAGTCCACGGTCATCGCGCCGACGTGTTCCGGCAGCCCGGCGACGAGCCAACTGACCCGGCTGATGTTGTTGGACTGCTCGCCGAACTGTGTCACGCAGCCGCCGATCACTTGTTCGACGTCGCCGGCGTCGATGCCGGCCTTCTCGACCAGCGCCTTCTGGACCGCGCCCAACAGCTCGGTAGCGTGCAGGCCGGATAGCCATCCGTTCCGCTTGCCGATTGGGCTACGAGTGGCTTCAACGATGACAGGGTTACCCATTCCGTCAGGCTAGAACACGTTTCATTAGTCTGACAAGCGAGGATGGTGACCTGCCTTTTATCTGCGCAGGAGCCGTGTTTTACTGGCACTAGAACACGTTGCAATTGAGGAGCGCACACACATGGCACCCCCCAACATTCCCGCTGACTTCGACTTTCTCGACCCCGACGTCAACCTCGCAGGGTTGCCGGTCGAGGAACTCGCCCAGCTGCGTAAGGCAGAGCCGATCCACTGGGTCGACATTCCGAATGGCGCGGGTGGTTTCGAGGACCACGGATACTGGATCGTCACCAAGCACGCCGACGTCAAGGAGGTGTCGAAGCGCAGCGACATCTTCTCGAGCTGGATGAACGGCGCCATCCCCACCTGGCCGCCGGAGATGAAGCGCGAGCAGGTCGAGCTGCAGCGCAGCGTCATGCTCAACATGGACGCGCCGCACCACACCCGGCTGCGCAAGATCATCTCCCGCGGGTTCACGCCGCGGGCCATCGGACGCCTGGAAGCCGAACTGGCCCAGCGTGCCCAGAACATCGCCGAGACCGCCGCGAAGGAGGGCAGCGGCGACTTCGTCGAGCAGGTCTCGTGCGAGCTGCCGCTGCAAGCCATCGCGGGTCTGCTGGGCGTTCCCCAGGAGGATCGCGACAAGCTGTTCCGCTGGTCGAACGAGATGACCGGCGGCACCGACCCCGAGTACGCCCACGTCGATCCCGCGCAGTCGTCGATGGAGCTCATCACCTACGCCATGGCGATGGCGGCCGAGCGCAACAAGAACCCCACCGACGACATCGTCACCACGCTTATCCAGGCCGACATCGACGGGGAGAAGCTCTCCGACGACGAGTTCGGCTTCTTCGTGGTCATGCTGGCCGTGGCGGGCAACGAGACGACACGTAACTCGATTACCCACGGCATGATCGCGATGGCGAACAACCCCGATCAGTGGGAGCTCTTCAAGAAGGAGCGCCCGGTGACCACGGCCGACGAGATCATCCGGTGGGCCACCCCGGTCTCGGCCTTCCAGCGCACCGCCAACGAGGACACCGAGCTGGGCGGCGTGCAGATCAAGAAGGGTCAGCGGGTAGTCATGTCGTACCGGTCGGCCAACTTCGACGAAGAGGTCTTCGACGACCCGCACAGCTTCAACATCCTGCGTGACCCGAACCCGCACGTCGGATTCGGCGGCACCGGGGCCCACTACTGCATCGGTGCGAACCTGGCCCGCATGACGATCAACCTGATCTTCAACGCGGTCGCCGACCACATGCCCGATCTCAGGCCGATCGGTGAGCCCGAGCGGTTGCGGTCGGGCTGGCTCAACGGCATCAAGCATTGGCAGGTCGATTACGCCGGGAAGCCCGCGGTGACGTCCTGATGGACTTCGATCTCACCGCGACGCAACAGGCCGTCGCCGATGTGGTGACGTCGGTCTCCGAGCGCGAATTGAGCTGGGACGCTTTGGTCAACGGCGGCGTGACGGCGCTGCCAGTGCCCGAACGTCTCGGCGGCGACGGCGTGGGTCTGCCCGAGGTCGCCACTGTGCTGACCGAGATCGGTCGCCACGGCGCCATCACACCGGCCCTGGCCACACTGGGTTTCGGTGTGGTGCCGCTGCTGGACCTGGCCTCCGAGGAACAACAGGACCGGTATCTGGCGGCCGTCCCCAAGGGCGGTGTGCTGACCGCGGCGCTCAACGAGCCCGGTACGGCGCTGCCCGACCGGCCCGCCACCACGTTCGCCAACGGCAAGTTGTCGGGCACCAAAGTCGGTGTGGCGTATGCCGCGTCGGCGGACTGGATGATCGTCACCGCCGACAGCGCGGTCGTCGTGGTGTCGCCGAAGGCAACCGGGGTCGGGGTGGTCCGGACCCCGACCTCGAACGACTCCGAGGAGTACACGGTCACGTTCGCCGACGTCATGATCGAAGACACGGACGTTTTGGCGGGCGCCGGGGCACCCCGGGTCAACCAGCTGGTGCTGGCCGCCATCGGCGCCTACGCCGACGGGCTGGTGGCCGGGGCGCTGCGTCTGACCGCCGACTACGTGGCCAACCGCAAGCAGTTCGGCAAGCCGCTGTCGACGTTCCAGACCGTGGCCGCCCAGCTCGCCGAGGTCTACATCGCCTCGCGCACCATCAATTTGGTGGCCAAGTCGGTCGTCTGGGGGCTGTCGGAGAGGGGCGGATCCGCCCCTCAAGTACAAGACGACCTGGACGTCCTCGGCTACTGGATCACCTCGCAGGCGCCGCCGGTGATGCAGATCTGCCATCACCTGCACGGCGGGATGGGGATGGACATCACCTATCCGATGCACCGGTACTACTCCACGATCAAGGACCTGTCCCGGCTGCTGGGCGGTTCTTCACTGCGCCTTGACCTCCTCGGAGGCCGCGACCTGGTGGGAGCGCAATGTTCATAGACCTGACTCCGGAGCAGCGGCAGCTGCAAGCGGAACTGCGGGAATACTTTTCGAACCTGATCTCGTCCGACGAGATGAAGGCGATGGAGCAGGACCGGCACAACGCGGCCTACCGCGCGGTGATCCGGCGGATGGGTCAGGACGGCAAGCTCGGCGTCGGATGGCCAAAGGAGTTCGGCGGATTGGGCTTCGGCCCGATCGAGCAGTCGATCTTCGTCAACGAGGCGCACCGGGCCGATGTGCCGCTGCCCGCGGTCACGTTGCAGACGGTCGGCCCGGTCCTGCAGCAGTTCGGCAGCGAGGCGCAGAAGGAGAAGTTCCTGCCGGCGATCCTGGCCGGGGAGGTGCACTTCGCGATCGGCTACACCGAGCCCGAGGCGGGAACCGACCTGGCGTCCCTGCGGACCACCGCCGTTCGTCAGGGCGACGAGTACATCGTCAACGGTCAGAAGATCTTCACCACCGGTGCCCATGACGCGGACTACATCTGGCTGGCCTGCCGCACCGACCCGGAAGCCGTGAAGCACAAGGGCATTTCGATCCTGATCGTCGACACCAAGGATCCCGGCTACTCCTGGACACCGATCATCCTGTCCGACGGCGCCCACCACACCAACGCCACGTACTACAACGACGTGCGGGTCCCCACCGACATGCTGGTCGGCGAGGAGAACGGCGGGTGGCGGCTGATCACCACCCAGCTCAACAACGAGCGGGTCATGCTGGGCCCCGCGGGCCGCACCGCCGGCATCTACGACCGGGTGCACGCCTGGGCGTCCAAGCCGGGCAGCGACGGCGTCACGCCGATCGACCACCAGGACGTCAGGCGGGCGCTCGGTGAGATCCATGCGATGTGGCGGATCAACGAGCTGCTGAACTGGCAGGTGGCCGCCGCGGGCGAGGAGATCAACGTCGCCGACGCCGCGTCGACGAAAGTCTTTGGCACGGAGCGCATCCAGTACATCGGCCGACTGGCCGAGGAGATCGTCGGCAAGTACGGCAACCCCGCCGACTCGGATACCTCCGACCTGCTCAACTGGCTGGACTCCCAAACCAAGCGCAACCTCGTCATCACCTTCGGTGGCGGTGTCAACGAAGTCATGCGCGAGATGATCGCGGCGGCCGGCCTCAAGGTGCCGAGGGTGCCTCGATGACCGATATCAAGGAAGCGGTCGCGGAGATCACCGCCACCGTTGTCGCTGCGCCGCGCGATGCCCGGGATCCCGTGAACCAGCCGACGATCAACAACTGGGTCGAGGCGCTCGGCGACCGCAATCCGATCTACGTCGACGAGGTCGCCGCTCGCGCGGCGGGACACCCGGGGATTGTTGCGCCGCCGGCCATGATTCAGGTGTGGACGATGTTCGGCCTGGGCGGGGAACGCCCGACCGACGACCCCATGGGCCCGATCATGCAGCTGTTCGACGAGGCCGGTTACATCGGGGTGGTCGCGACCAACTGCGAACAGACCTACCACCGGTACCTGCGTCCTGGCGAGCAGGTCACCGTCTACTCCGAGATGCGCGACGTGGTCGGCCCCAAGCAGACTGGACTCGGTGAGGGCTGGTTCATCAACCAGCACATCACCTGGCGGGTCGGTGACGAGGATGTCGCCGAGATGGCCTGGCGCATCCTGAAATTCAGGCCCCGCGAGGATTCCGGCGCCGTCGGCTCCGTCCCGCAGGACCTGGACGCCGACGCCATGATGCGCCCGGCGGTGTCGCGCGACACCGCCTTTTTCTGGGAGGGCGTCAAGGCGCACGAGCTACGCATCCAGCGTCTTGCCGATGGCACCCTGCGGCATCCGCCGGTGCCGGCGGTGTGGCAGGACAAGGCCGAGCCCATCGACTACGCGGTGGCCAGTGGTCGCGGCACGGTGTTCAGCTACGTGGTGCACCACGCGCCGAAGGTGCCCGGACGCACGCTGCCGTTCGTGATCGCACTGATCGAACTGGAAGAGGGCGTTCGGATGCTCGGTGAGCTGCGCAACGTCGACCACGCCGAGATCAAGATCGGAATGCCGGTGCGCGCAACCTATATCGACTTCCCGGCCGGCGAGTCCGGCCCGGAATGGAGCCTCTACGCCTGGGAGCCTCTGGGAGATCAAGCATGAGCGCACCCGTTGTCGAAGTGGGCACCACCCTGCCCGAGCTCAAGCTGCACGGTACGCCGACGTTCATCATCTCAACGGCCCTGGCCACCAGGGACTTTCAGGACGTGCACCACGACCGGGACCTGGCCCAGGCCAAGGGTTCCAAAGACATCTTCGTCAACATCCTCACCGACACCGGCTTGGTGCAGCGCTACGTCACCGATTGGGCGGGCCCGACGGCGCTGATCAAATCGATCGGGCTGCGGCTTGGCGTGCCGTGGTACGCCTACGACACCGTCACGTTCTCCGGTGAGGTAACTGCTGTTGATGACGGCCTGGTCACGCTGAAGGTGTTCGGCCGCAACAGCCTTGGCGACCACGTCATCGCGAACGTGACGCTGACGATCGGGGGTGCCTGATGTTGTCGGGTAAGGCCGCGATCGTCGGTATCGGTGCCACCGACTTCTCCAAGGACTCGGGCCGCAGCGAGCTGCGTCTGGCGGCCGAGGCGGTTCTGGATGCGTTGGACGACGCGGGTCTTTCACCGTCGGATGTCGACGGCCTGACCACCTTTACGATGGACACCAACAACGAGACCGCCGTCGCGCGCGCGGCCGGCATCGGTGACCTGAAGTTCTTTTCGCAGATCGGGTACGGCGGTGGCGCCGCGTGCGCGACCGTACAGCAGGCGGCGATCGCGGTGGCCACCGGGGTGGCCGACGTCGTCGTCGCGTACCGGGCGTTCAACGAGCGCTCGGGCATGCGGTTCGGTCAGGTCCAGACCCGGCTGGTGGGAAACGCCGGGGTGCAAGCGGATTCGACAGCGGCCGACAACTCCTTCTCGTATCCGCATGGGTTGTCGACCCCGGCCGCCCAGGTCGCGATGATCGCCCAGCGCTACATGCATCTGTCCGGTGCGACCAGCCGCGACTTCGGTGCGATCTCGGTGGCCGACCGCAAGCATGCGGCCAAGAACCCGAAGGCGTATTTCTACGAGAAGCCGATAACCATTGAGGACCACCAGAATTCGCGGTGGATCGCCGAGCCGTTGCGGCTGCTGGACTGCTGCCAGGAGACCGACGGAGCTGTCGCGATCGTGGTGACGTCGCCGGAGCGCGCGAAGGACCTCAAGCAGCGACCGGCGATCATCGAGGCGGCGGCGCAGGGCTCCAGCCCCGACCAGTACACGATGGTCAGCTACTACCGGCCCGAGCTCGGCCTGCCCGAGATGGGCGTGGTGGGCCGGCAGCTGTGGCAGCAATCCGGTCTGAAGCCGACCGACATCCAGACCGCCGTGCTCTACGACCACTTCACCCCCTTCACACTGATTCAGTTGGAAGAGTTGGGATTCTGCGGCAAGGGCGAGGCGAAGGACTTCATCGCCGATGGCGCCATTGAAATCGGCGGCCGGCTGCCGATCAACACGCATGGCGGTCAGCTCGGTGAGGCCTACATTCACGGCATGAACGGCATCGCCGAGGGCGTGCGGCAACTGCGGGGCACGTCGGTGAACCCGGTGCCGGACGTCGAGCACGTCCTGGTCACCGCGGGCACGGGCGTTCCCACATCGGGCCTCATCCTGGGCTAACCCTCGGCTGGCGGGCGGCCCTCGCGGCCTTCTCGGTCTCCACCCTCGACCGCCGAGCGTGAAGTTAGTTTCACGTTCGCGGTCGAGCGTGAAGTTAGTTTCACGCTCGCCGGGTGAAGTGACGTCAGCTGCATGGCATGCGACGCTGCGGCGATGGCTGAGCCGTTCCTTGGTAGCGAAGCCATTGCTGATGGAACGCTGACCAGAAGTCAGCTAGCTACCCGCTACACCAGGCTGTTCCGGGATGTCTATGTCAATCGGGATGTAGAAGTAACTGCCGCATTGCGCGCGAAAGCGGGATGGCTTTGGGCAAAGCGGCGAGGAGTTGTCGCCGGTCTGTCTGCTGCCGCCTTGCACGGTTGTAAGTGGGTAGACGGCACGACGACGGTCGAATTGATCCATGCGAACCGCCACCGATTGCCGGGTATTCATACGCGCGGGGACTCCATAGAGGAAGACGAGATCACCATCGTTACCGGTGTTCCGGTGACTACGCCGGCCAGGACAGTGCTCGATCTCGGTTGCTGGTACCCAACCACGAGCGCGGTCGCCGCTATCGACTCGTTGGCTCGTGCGGCGGAATTCAAGGCTGCTGATGTAGAGCTGTTTGCTCAGCGCTACTCAGGACGGCGCGGCATCGCACGCGCACGCCGGGCGCTCATTCTGTTTGACGCAGGAGCGCAGTCCCCGAAGGAGACGTGGTTACGGCTGGTTCTGGTGGAGGCTGGACTACCGCGGCCGCAGACGCAAATCCCGGTCCGCAATGAATTCGGCCAGGCGATTGCCTATCTGGACATGGGCTGGGAGGACGTCAAGGTCGCAGTGGAGTACGACGGAGATCAGCACCGCAGCGATCGGTCCCAATTCGCTTGGGATATCCGGCGATTGGAGAGTTTGCAGCACAAGGGCTGGATCGTGATCCGCGTCGTCGCAGCGGATCGGCCTGCCGACATTGTCCGGCGAGTCCGCGCTGCCCTCGCCCGCCGAACGTGAAGTTAGTTTCACGCTCGACCTCGAACGTGAAGTTAGCTTCACGCTCGCCCTGCTGAAGTAAGGCGGGAGGCGAAACGACCTACGCGGGCACCAGTTCGACGCCGGAGAGCACGACGGCGTTGTCGCGCGAGGGCGCGACAACGCTGGCCAGGAAGCGGCCTTCAGAAGACGTCGAGTCCTTCCAGATGCGGACCTTGAGCGTCTCGCCGGGGAAGGCCACCCCGGCGAAACGCGCGCCGTAGGCCGCCACCGCGCCGGCGTCGCCGTCAAGTAGCGCATCGGTGATCGCCTTGCAGGTCATGCCGTAGGTGCACAGCCCGTGCAGGATGGGCTGTGAAAAGCCTGCGGCGGCAGCGAATTCGGGATCGGAGTGCAGCGGGTTGCGGTCGCCGCACAGCCGGTAGAGCAATGCCTGCTGCGGGAGGATGGGCATGTCGACCTCGAGATCGGGGGCCCGGTCCGGCGCGCCGTCCGAGGTCGACGGGCCACGCTCGCCGCCGAATCCGCCCTCGCCGCGGGCGAAGATCGACCGGCGCTGGGTCCACAACAGTGTGCCGTCAGGTGCGGTCACCGTCGTCTCGCTCCAGATGACCGCAGCCTTGCCCTTGTCCCAGATGTCGGTGAACCGGGTGACGGCCTTGGCCGAGCCGGACGGCGGGAGCGGAGCTGGCGCCTCGACTCGCTCGCTGGCGTGCAGCACCCTGCCCAGTTCGATGTCGATGCCGGGAAACTTCACGGTCGGCGGTTTGGTGGCGTGGAAGGTGGCGGCCACGTTGCCGAACGTCGGCAGCACCTGCGGGGTGTCATCAATCAGGTAGCGCAGTTCACGCGGGTCCATCGGATCGGCGCCCGCGCCCAGGCCGAGATGGTAGAGCTGAACATCGCTGCTGGCCCAGGAGAATTCGATGGGATCCAGCTCAGCGTTCAGCGCAACGTCTACGTCGATTGGCATCTCAGCACTCCTCCGCGATGTGCAACGCCGCCAGGTAGCCGAACGTCATGGCCGGACCGATGGTGCCACCCGGGCCGGGGTACGTGTGGCCCATCACCGGAGCGCTGACATTGCCCGCGGCGTAAAGGCCTTCGATGATACTGCCGTCATCGCGCAGCGCCCTGGCGTGCACGTCGGTGCGGATGCCGCCCTTGGTGCCCAGGTCGCCGGGCACCATCTTGGCCGCGTAATACGGCGCGTGACTGATCTCGCCGAGGTTGGGGTTCGGCTTGTTGGTCGGGTCACCGTAGTACTTGTCGTAGGCGCTCTCGCCGCGCTGGAAGTCGGCGTCGATGCCTGAGCGTGCGAATCCGTTGAAACGTTCCACGGTCGCGTTGAATTCGTCTACCGGAAGGCCGGCTTTCTGCGCCAGTTCCGCCAGTGTGTCGGCCTGGATGATGACGCCGGACTCCAACCACTTACGCGGAATGCGTTGTCCGGGCTGCAATCCCGCGAAGATGTAGCGGTCCCTGTACTGCTGGTCGAACACCAGCCAGGCGGGAATGTTCTCGCCGGGTCCCGGCCCCTGGCCGTATTCGCCCCCGTACATGTGATGGCACGCTTCGACATAGGGCATAGATTCGTTCATGAACCGCTTGCCCGACATGTTGACGATGATCGACCCCGGCGAGTTGCGCTCGGACAACGCGAACCACGGTGCACCCACCAGCGGAACGGTCGGCCCCCACCAGGCGTCTTCCATGATATCCAGTGCGGCGCCGAGCTTTTCGCCCGCCAGAATTCCGTCGCCGGTGTTGGCCACCGCGCCGACGGTCCACTCGGTGGTGATCGGCGCGCGCTGGTACTTCACCCGCATCTGTTCGTTGTGCTCGAACCCACCCGAGGCCAGGATCACGCCGCGCCGGGCCCGGATCAGCCGGGGCTCACCCGATTCGGCGTCGTCGGCGCCACGCACGTAGACACCGCGCACCACGCCGTCTTCGACGTAGAGGTCGGTGAGCGCGGTGTTGAGCACCACCGGAACCCCGGCCTGCTGCAACCCGATCCGCAGCGGCCCGATCAGCGCCCGGCCCATGCCGACCAGGTTCTTGCCGGTCGCCTTGGCCCACATGGTGCGGGCACCGACCTTCAGGCTGCGCAGCACACCGCGGGGGTGGCGCTTCAGCTGATTCAGCCGCACGTAATCCTGTTGCATCACCACGACGTTCAGCGGAACCTTGCCGTACGCCGGCTCCAGGCCCGATTCGTCGGCACCGAGCTTGCGGGCGTTGAACGGTTTCGGTTCGATCGATCGGCCCTCGGCGCGCCCGCCCGGCGACTCAGGGTAGTAGTCGGAGTACTTCGGTACCCAGCACATCTTCAACGGTGTGTGCTTCAGCACGAAGGACAGCATTTCGGGTCCGCGCTCGAGGTAGGTGTCGATGCGTTCCGGCTCGACGACGCTGCCGACGATCCCGTGCAGATAGGTGCGGGCGGCCTCGGCGGTATCGCGGACCCCGTCACGCTTGAGCACTTCGTTATTTGGGATCCAAACGCCGCCGCCCGACCGCGCTGTCGAGCCGCCGAAATGCGGGGCCTTCTCGATGACTATGGTGGAAAGACCCCGGTGAGCGGCGGTAAGGGCGGCGACCATGCCGGCTCCGCCGCTCCCGACCACGACGACGTCGTACTCCTGCGCTGACATGTAGAACACGTTATAGAATTGCCCGGGGCGACCGCTACTGGCCCGGTCGACCGTACGAGGAGACTTGGAAAAATGCTCAGTGTTGCTACTCGCGACGAGCTGGCTGCCGACTTGGCGCAAGCCGAGCGAAGCGGCGAGCCGATCGCCCCGCTCACCGCCGCCTACCCGGACATCGACGTCGTCGACGCCTACGAGATTCAGCTGATCAATATCCGGCAGAGAGTCGCGGAGGGGGCCCGGGTGCTGGGCCACAAGGTCGGCCTGTCGTCGTTGGCGATCCAGCAAATGATGGGCGTCGACGAGCCGGACTACGGACATCTGCTCGACGAGATGCAGCTGTTCGAAAACATCCCGGTCAAGGCGAATCGCTATCTGTACCCGCGGGTCGAGGTGGAAGTCGGTTTCGTCCTCAACGCGGACCTGCCGGGCGCCGGCTGCACCGAGGACGACGTGCTGGCGGCCACCGAGGCACTGGTCCCGTCCATTGAGCTGATCGACACCCGGATCACCGACTGGAAGATCGAACTGTGCGACACCATCGCCGACAACGCTTCGTCGGCGGGCTTCGTGCTCGGTGAGGCCCGTGTTTCCCCGAGCGAGATCGACATCAAGGGCATCGACGCCGTGTTGCGCTGCAACGGTGAGGTCGTCGCCGAAGGCCGTACCGACGCGGTCCTGGGTAACCCGGTCACCGCGGTGGCCTGGCTGGCCCGCAAGGTGGACGGTTTCGGCGTGCGGCTGCGCAAGGGCGACGTGGTGCTGCCCGGGTCCTGCACGCGAGCGATCGACGCACACCCCGGCGACAACTTCGTGGCCGACTTCGCGGGCCTCGGTTCGGTGCGGTTATCGTTCGAATAGGCTCGAATTAAATCGTCTAACTTAAATCTCGAACGCTTCGAAAAGGAGCATCATGCCGACTAAGGCGACCGTGGCCATTGTCGGGTCGGGGAACATCAGCACTGACCTGCTCTACAAGTTGCTCCGATCGGACTGGCTGGAACCCCGCTGGATGGTCGGCATCGACCCGGAAAGCGAGGGCTTGGCCCGGGCCCGCAAGCTGGGTTTGGAGACCACCCACGAGGGTGTGGACTGGCTGTTGGCGCAGTCCGAGAAGCCCGATCTGGTGTTCGAGGCGACCAGCGCCTACGTGCACCGCGACGCCGCACCCAAGTACGAGGCCGCCGGGATCAGGGCCATCGATCTGACGCCGGCCGCCGTGGGTCCGGCGGTGATCCCGCCGGCCAACCTGCGCCAGCACCTGGACGCACCGAACGTCAACATGATCACCTGCGGCGGGCAGGCGACCATTCCGATCGTCTACGCGGTGTCGCGCGCGGTCGCCGACCTCGGGGGCGTGCCGTATGCCGAAATCGTCGCCTCGGTCGCCTCGCTGTCGGCCGGGCCGGGCACCCGGGCCAACATCGACGAGTTCACCAAGACCACCAGCAGGGGTGTGGAGACCATCGGCGGCGCCAAGCGCGGCAAGGCGATCATCATCCTCAACCCCGCCGACCCGCCGATGATCATGCGCGACACCATCTTCTGCGCCATCCCCGAGGACGCCGATCGGGATGCGATCGCCAAGTCCATCCGTGACGTGGTGGCCGAGGTGCAGACCTACGTGCCGGGATACCGGCTGCTCAACGAGCCCCAGTTCGACGACCCGTCGATCAACTCCGGGGGCCAGGCGCTGGTCACCACGTTCGTCGAGGTCGAGGGCGCCGGCGATTACCTGCCCTCGTATGCGGGCAACCTGGACATCATGACCGCCGCGGCGACCAAGGTCGGCGAGGAGATCGCCAAGGAGTCCTTGAGCGCGACGGCCGGAGGAGCGCAATCATGAGCACCCGCGCCGTCGACGATGCAAAGCGAAGCGATGAGGAGGAGTGGCGCCATGACCGGTGACATTTTCTTCAACCCGATCTGGGACGTCCGGATGACCGACACGTCGTTGCGGGACGGCTCGCACCACAAGCGTCACCAGTTCACCAAGGACGAGGTCGGCGCCATCGTGGCCGCCCTGGACACCGCGGGTGTGCCCGTCATCGAGGTCACCCACGGCGACGGCCTGGGTGGGTCGAGCTTCAACTACGGGTTCTCCAAGACCCCCGAGCAGGAACTGATCAAGCTGGCCGCCGAGACGGCCAAAGAGGCCAAGATCGCCTTTTTGATGCTGCCCGGCGTCGGCACCAAGGAAGACATCAAAGAGGCCCAGGACAACGGCGGGTCGATCTGCCGGATCGCCACCCACTGCACCGAGGCCGACGTGTCGATCCAGCACTTCGGTCTGGCCCGCGAACTCGGCCTGGAAACCGTCGGGTTTCTGATGATGAGCCACACCATCCCGCCTGAGAAGCTGGCCGCCCAGGCCCGCATCATGGCCGACGCCGGCTGCCAGTGTGTCTATGTGGTCGACTCGGCCGGAGCGCTGGTCCTCGAAGGCGTGCGCGACCGGGTCGCCGCGCTGGTCGACGAGTTGGGGTCGGACGCTCAAGTTGGTTTTCATGGCCACGAGAACCTCGGGCTGGGCGTGGCCAATAGCGTCGAGGCCGTCCGGGCCGGCGCCAAGCAGATCGACGGTTCCTGCCGCCGGTTCGGCGCCGGGGCGGGCAACGCGCCCGTGGAGGCGCTGATCGGAGTGTTCGACAAGATCGGCGTGAAGACCGGGATCGACTTCTTCGACATCGCCGACGCCGCCGAAGAGGTGGTCGCCCCCGCCATGCCCGCCGAGTGCCTGCTCGACCGCAACGCGCTGATCATGGGCTATTCCGGCGTCTATTCGAGCTTCCTCAAGCACGCCATCCGGCAGGGTGAGCGCTACGGCGTCCCACCGCATGAGCTGCTGCACCGCGCCGGCCAGCGCAAACTCATCGGCGGCCAAGAGGACCAGCTGATCGACATCGCGCTGGAGATCAAGCGCGAGCAAGAAAGCGGCGCCGCGGCTACCACATAGCCCGGGATTTTGGCGGCACTCCGCACAGGTCCCGCATAGCTATCGCGAGTACGCTGAGGTGGCATGAGCACGACATCGAAGAAAGTCGGCCTGCTCGCCGGGGGGCTGCTAACCGCTACCGCTGCGACCATGATTGCGCTGCCAGTGGCTAACGCCCAACCGTGCAATCAGGACGTGGGTTCATCCATCGACTCGTACCTGCAGCGGCATCCCGACCTCCACCAGCAACTGCAGGCCAAGTCGGAGGCGGAGGGCGGTAACGGCAACGTCATCGACTACCTCAATCGGCATCCCGACGTCCGCCAGCACCTGATCGACCTTTCCCACGCGTGCCCTCCCTAGTGAGTCGGCGTCGTCCTTGAACGCCGCGGGCGACGCGCGGGAATGTTCGCCATTGACGAAAAAGTAGAACACGTTCTAGCGTCTAGGCGTGTTCTCTGATTCCCTCACCGCCGCGATCGCAGAGGCCGAGCAGTTGGTGGCCGACGCGCCGTTCATCGAGACCGAAGCCGACCTGCTCGAAGGGCTGCAGTATCTAGCCGGCTGTATCTCGGGCTGCATCCATTTGGCCGTGGACTACGACCGCGACCATCCCTTCCTGCAGTCGGGCACCGGGCCGTTCACCAAGATGGGCCTCGACAATCCCGATACCCTCTACTTCGGCACCCGGGTGCACGCCGACCACGAGTACGTGGTCACCGGCAGGCGCGGTACCACCACCGACCTGAGTTTCCAGCTGCTCGGCGGCGAGTACACGGACGACTTCGTGCCCGTCAGCCAGGCCGCGTTCGACGACCGCGAACTCGAGATAGCGCCCGACGGCAGCTTCGAGTGGCGGGTGCGCCCGACGAGTCCGGGGCAACTGGTGATCCGCGAGGTGTATGGCGACTGGTCGGCGCAGCGCGGCACGCTGGCCATCGCCCGCACGGACACGGCGGGCACCGCACCGCCTCCGTTGACCCGTCAGCTCATCGAAAAGCGTTATGCCACAGCGGCAAAGCAGTTGGTGCAACGGGTGAAGACGTGGCTCCAATTCCCTCAGTGGTTTTACCTGGACCTCCCGGTCAACACCATGGTCCCGCCGCGACTGACTCCCGGCGGCCTGGCCACGCAATACTCGTCCGTCGGGCACTTCGACCTGCGGCCCGATCAGGCGATGGTGATCACCATCCCGGTCACCGACGCGCCCTACCTCGGCTTCCAACTGGGCAGCCTCTGGTACATCTCGCTGGACTACATCAACCACCAGACCTCCCTGAACAACACTCAGGCACAGGCGGATCCGGACGGCAAGGTGCGCATCGTCGTCGCCGACCAGAACCCGGGAGTGACCAACTGGGTGGAGACGCTCGGCCATCGGCGGGGCTTCCTGCAGTTCCGTTGGCAGCGGGTGTCGCGCGAGCTCGCCGACGCCGACGGTCCCACGGTCGAGGTGGTCGACATCGACAAGGTTCCGGCCGTGCTGCCGTATTTCGATCAGAACAAGATTTCAGAGGACGACTGGCGCTCCCGGATCGCGCTGCGCCACCAACAGATTCAGGCGAGGATGCTGGGATGACGAAGTTGCTCGACGGCAAGGTAGTGGTGATCAGCGGCGTCGGCCCGGGTCTGGGCACGACGCTGGCGCACCGATGCACGCGAGAGGGCGCCGACCTGGTGCTGGCGGCCCGCACCGTCGAACGCCTGGACGACGTCGCCAAGCAGATCGTCGACCTCGGAGGCCGTGCGACAACGGTGCGCACCGACATCACCGAGGACGACCAGGTGAGCAACCTGGTCGATGCCACCTTGGAGGCCTACGGCAAGGTTGATGTGCTGATTAACAACGCCTTCCGGGTGCCGTCGCTGAAACCGTTCTCGGGCACCAGCTTCCAGCATATCCGCGACGCGATCGAACTCAGCGCGCTCGGCGCACTGCGGCTCATCCAGGGGTTCACGCCGGCGCTGGCCGAGTCCAAGGGCTCGATCGTCAACGTGAATTCCATGGTGCTGCGGCACTCGCAGGCGAAATACGGCGCCTACAAGATGGCCAAGTCCGCTCTGCTGTCCATGTCGCATTCGCTGGCCACCGAGCTTGGCGAGCAGGGGATCCGGGTCAATTCCGTTGCACCCGGCTATATCTGGGGCGAGACACTGCAGGGCTACTTCAACCACCAGGCCGGTAAGTACGGCACCACGGCCGAGCAGATCTACGAGGCCACCGCGGCCGGCTCCGACCTGAAGCGGCTGCCGACCGAGGACGAGGTGGCCTCGGCGATCCTGTTCATGGCCAGCGACCTGTCCAGCGGCATCACCGGGCAGACCCTGGACGTCAATTGCGGGGAGTACCACACCTAATGGCAGAACGCACCGATGTCGGCACCGTTGACGACCTGAAAGCTTCGGCAAGCAAGATGATCGGGCTGGACGATTTCGGTAGTAACGACGACAACTACCTTGAAGCGCTGGAAGTGCTGCTGGACTCCTACCGGCGCGACGCCGACTTGACGCCGTTGGGCAGCAAGATGAATCGCTTCTTCCTGCGCGGTGCGCTGGTGGCGCGACTGCTGTCCGAGGCCGCCTGGAAGCAGTACCCGCAGTACGCCGACGTCGCCATCGAACGCCCCATATTCGTCACCGGTCTGGTGCGCACCGGCACCACTGCCTTGCATCGGCTTCTTGGCGCCGATCCCGCGCACCAGGGCCTGCATCTGTGGTTGGCCGAATTTCCGCAGCCACGGCCGCCTCGTGAAACCTGGGATTCCAACCCGTATTACAGCCAACTGAACGCGCAGTTCAACAAGCACCATGCCGAAAACCCGGACTACACGGGTCTGCATTTCATGGCCGCATACGAGCTGGAGGAGTGCTGGCAGCTGCTGCGGCAGTCGCTGCATTCGGCGTCCTACGAAACCCTGGCGCACCTGCCCACTTACTCGCAGTGGCTGGCCCGGCAGGACTGGACGCCGTCGTATCAGCGGCACCGCCGCAACCTTCAGCTGATCGGTCTCAACGACGCCGACAAGCGGTGGGTGCTCAAGAATCCCAGCCACCTGTTCGCGCTGGACGCGTTGATGGCGACCTATCCCGACGCGTTGGTGATTCAGACTCATCGTCCGGTCGAGACGATCATGGCCTCGATGTGCTCGCTGGCGCAGCACACCGCCGAGGGATGGTCGACGTCATTCACCGGAGCCCAAATCGGCGCTGACGCAATGGAAACCTGGTCACGGGGGCTGGAGCGGTTCAACACCGCACGGGCCAAATACAGCCCGTCCCAGTTCTACGACGTCGACTATAAGGAATTGATCGCCGACCCGATGGGCACCGTCGCCGACATCTACCGGCACTTCGGCCTGACGTTGACCGAAGAGGCCAAAGCGGCCATGGAGAAAACACACGCCGACAGCCAGTCTGGAGCGCGGGCGCCGAAGCACACCTACTCGCTGGCCGACTACGGACTCAGCACCGAGACGGTCAAGGAGCGGTTCGCGGACCTGTGATCACGGGCGCCACAATGGTTTCCGTGCTCCGGCGGGCATAAGACCAGTGCTCCCGGACGCGGGACCGATGATGCGGGTGCGACGCCCGGGGGAGAGCCGGTGCCTGGCGCGGGCGGTGTTGCGGGCGTGCCGGGGGATCAGTCCTGGTCCGGTTCGTCGTCGGCGTCGAGGTAGCCCTCGGCGACCGCATGCTCAATGCTGTCAGCCAATTTGGGACACGACCGGGTGCGCGCGGTGTTGCCGCCGGACTCGCGTACCTCCGTGAAATGCGCGCAGCGCTGCCAGGCCTCGGTGTTCCATTGCACCGCGGTGTGCCCCGGCCCGAGCCTGCGGACGGTGACCCGCACGTGGCAGAACCGGCAGTCCACCGGCAGCAGACCCGAGTTGAGGTACCGCTCGCGGTCGGCGCGACTGGCCTCGGCAACGGCTGCGGCGCGCTGCGGGTCATCGGCGAAATCTCTTGATTTCGACGCTAAACCGGAACGCGCACCGCCCTTGCGTTCGGGGCCGGCCGGATGCTCGTCGTGATCATGATGATCGCCGTGCAGCAACAACATCGACCGCGCAAGCTGATCGACGTCAGGTACCGCCGGCTGATCGTCGCCCATGATTTTTAGTGTTGCTTGGCCGGCACGTCGTCAGGAACCGCCTGGTCCGCGTCGGAGTCCTTGGCGGCCTTGAGGTTTTCCTCGACCTCGGCATTCCAGTACTCGTTGGCGCGGGTGGTGTCCACCTCGATCTCGAAGCGCTCCACCATTTCCGGCTCGATGTCGGCGACGTCGACGTAGAACTGCTGATACCAACGGCGCAACTGGTAGACCGCACCGTCCTCTTCGACCAGCAGCGGATTGTCGATGCGGGTCTTGTGCTTCCAGATCTCGACGTCCTGCAGGAAGCCCTTGCTGACGCCCTCGGTGAATACCTTCGACAGCTTGTCGGTCATCTTTTCGTCCATGCCCTTGGGCTTTTCGACGATGACGCCCCACTGCAGCACGAAAGAGTTCTGGGTCACCGGGTAGTGGCAGTTGATCAGGATCGACTCGGCCTTGTAGCCGCCGTAGCTGTTGTGCAGCCAGTTGATCATGAACGACGGCCCGAAGTAGGACGCCTCGGAATCCAGATGCGCCTCACCGTAGGACGTGCCCAGATCATTGACGTCGGGCCGGCCCACGTTGTGCAGGAACTGCGACGCGATGTGACCCTCGAAGACGTTCTTGAAATACGTCGGCAACCCGAAATGGATGTAGAAAAAGTGCGCCATGTCGGTGACGTTGTCGATGATGTCGCGGCAGTTGGACCCCTCGATGAGGATGCGGTTCCACCGCCACTCCGTCCACTCGTCGCTGTGCGACTCCGGGATGTCGGGAATGCGCACGGCGGGGTCCGGCGGGTTGTTTTCGTGATCGTGCCAGACGAACAGCAGGCCGCCGCGCACGTCCGTCGTCCACGACCGGGTGCGGGCCGTCTTGGGGGTGCGCTTGGCGTAGGGGACCAGCTTGCAGCGGCCGTCACCGCCCCAGCGCCAGTCGTGGAACGGGCAGGCGACCTCGTCGCCCTTGATGGTGCCCTCCGACAGGTCGCCGCCCATGTGGCGGCAGTAGCCGTCGAGGACCTTCAGCTCGCCCTGCGAGTCGGCAAAAACCACCAGCTTGGTGCCGAAAGCCTCGATCGCATGCGGCTTGCCGTCCTGGAAGTCCTTTGCGACCCCCAGGCAGTGCCAACCGCGGGCGTACCTGGTCGGCAATGCGCCGGGATCGATTTCCCGGATGCCGACCGCCTTGGTGTCGGTACTCACCCTGTCACCTCCAACTCACTACGCCTCTAACTAGAACACGTTACAGTTTTGCGGCGGGGGCGCGCAACGAAGGCGAGCCTGGCCGGGGCACCGGGCGGCGTATGCGGGAGCGGGGGTATATCTAAACGATGCCGCTGTTTGCGTTCGAGGGCCGCGCGCCACGGGTCGATCCCACCGCTTTTGTGGCCCCGACGGCAACCCTGATCGGCGAGGTCGTGGTGGAGGCCGGGGCGTCGGTCTGGTTCAACGCCGTATTGCGCGGCGACTACGGGCCCGTCGTGGTGCGCGAAGGCGCCAATGTCCAGGACGGATCGGTGTTGCACGCGCCGCCCGGTATCCCGGTCGACATCGGTCCGGGCGCGACGGTCGCGCATCTGTGCGTCATTCACGGGGTCCACGTCGGGCCTGAGGCGCTGATCGCGAACCACGCCACGGTTCTGGACGGTGCGGTGATCGGTGCGCGCAGCCTGGTCGCCGCGCACTCACTGGTGACGGCCGGCACCCAGATTCCCGCCGGGATGCTGGCGGTCGGCGCACCCGCTCAGATCCGGGGCCCGGTCGCCGGGACCGGCGCCGAAATGTGGGTGAAGGTGAACCCGCAGGCCTACCGGGACCTCGCTCAACGGCATCTGGCCGGGCTGGAACCGCTTTAGATCTTGCGCGTGTTGGCCGCCGCGCGCTCCATCTCCCAGTAGGCGCGCAGGGCCACTATCTTGCCCTCGGCGTCGGCTTTGTAGGTGAACACGCCCTCGGCTGTCGTCTGGTACTCACCCGTCGTGATGAGGATGTGCCCGACGTTGGCTTCCTCGTTGCCGCACTGGTAGGTGTCGCGGAAGAAGAACTCGATCTTCGTGGTGGGGGCAATCGCCTTGTCCCAGAAGACCGAGATCGCGTCGCGGCCTCGGTGCCCGACCCCCTCGGGGTCGAACACCGAGGGCCCGATCGGGTCTTCGACGATGGCGTCGTCGGCGAACACCGCCAGCCAGGCGTCCTTGTCCCGGGCCGCCACCGCCTCGCGGGAGCGGCGGCCGGCCTCGTGCGCGGGATGCTCAGTCACCGGCGCCGCTCCTTCGCATCGCTGCGCTCTGCGTCGTCGTCGGCGCGCTCACGCATCTACCTTCTGGGCCGCGGGCTTGTCGGCGCCCACCACCCACATCGAGTAGTACTGCGAGCCGCCGCCATAGGCGTGCCCCAAGGCCTTTCGCGCGTTGGGCACCTGGTGGTCGCCGCCCTTGCCCATCACCTGGATGGCCGCTTCGGCAAAGCGGATCAGGCCCGAGGCGCCGATCGGGTTCGACGACAGCACGCCGCCCGACGGGTTGACCGGCAACCGGCCGCCGATCTTGGTCTCGCCGGCTTCGGTAAGTTTCCAGCCTTCGCCCTCGGCGGCAAACCCGAGGTTTTCCAACCACATCGGCTCGAACCAGGAGAACGGCACGTAGATTTCCGCGGCGTCGATCTCGTCGATGGGGCTTTCGATGCCGGCGGCCTTCCACAGCGCCGCGGCCGCGTCGCGGCCGGCCTGTGGGCTGACCTGGTCGCGCCCGGCGAACTGCAGCGGCTCGGTGCGCAACGCCGTGGCATGGATCCAGGCGACCGGATGTCCTTGCGCCAAGCGGGCTTCCGCGGCTTCCTCATTGCCGATCACGACGGCGGCGGCACCGTCGGATGAGGGGCAGGTCTCGTCGTACCGGATCGGATCCCACAGCATCGGGGACTCCATCACCTTCTCGACGGTGATGTCCGGCTGATGCAGATGCGCCAACGGATTACGGGCGCCGTTGAGCCGGTCCTTGACCGCGACGATGGCGCCGATGTTCAACGGTGCCCCGGAGCGACGGATGTACGACCGCACGTGCGGCGCGAAGTACCCGCCCGCGCCCGCGCCCACCGGCTTGATAAAGGGGATCGGAATCGACAACGCCCACATGGCGTTTGACTCGGACTGCTTCTCCCAGGCCATCGCGAGCACCCGCCGATACTTGCCCGACTGCACCAGGCTGGCGGCCACCACCGCGGTGGATCCGCCGACCGAACCCGCGGTGTGCACCCGGATCATCGGCTTGCCGGTGGCGCCCATGGCGTCGGCCATGAACAGCTCGGGCATCATCACGCCCTCGAAGAAGTCCGGTGCCTTGCCGACGACGACGGCGTCGATGTCGTCGAAGGTGGACCCGGAGTCTTCCAGCGCGCGGTCGATCGCTTCGCGCACCAGGCCGTTCATCGAAACGTCTTTGCGCTTGGCGACGTACTTCGTCTGCCCGGTACCTAGTACCGCAGCAACGTTCGGCCCTGCACCGGCCATCAGTTCTTTCCTTCCATCACCGCGACCAGGTTCTGTTGTAGCGCAGGCCCGCTGGTAGCGTGCGCCAGCACCCGCTCAGCCGAGCCGTTCCAGATGTGTTGTGCCGCAAAGCCGATGCGTTCGAGGCCGGCGACAAACATGGGGTTGGCCGCCAGCGCGCCGCCGGACGGGTTGACCTTGGTCGGGCCCGGTATCCGGATGGCTTCCTCGATGATCAGGTGCTGGTGGGTGAACGGCGCGCAGATCTCGGCCACGTCGAGGTTGTCGGTCCTGCCGCCCGTGGCCACGTGGGCCGCGGCCTTGGTCGACGGGGATTCGGTGAGGTCGCGCGCGCCCAGCGAGGGGGTTTCGATGCGGTGTTCGATTCCGGTTATCCAGGCGGGGTTTTCGCGCAGTTCGCGTGCCCGGTCACCGGCCGCGAGCACGATCGCCGCGGCGCCGTCGGTGATCGGAGCGATGTCGTGACGGCGTAGCGGTTCGGCGAAGAACGGCCGCTCGAGCAGTTCGGCGACGCTGATCGACCCCTCCACATTGTCCACCCGGCGCGCGTTGGCGAAGGAGTCGAAGGCCACGCGCGCCATCTGCTCTTCGTTCCACTTGCCGCTGTCGAGCCCGAGGCGCGCCTGCAGCCCGGCCATCGAAATCGAATCCGGCCACAACGGCGCGACGGTGTACGGGTCGGTCTGCCGCGTCAGGATCTGGCGCAGAATGCCGGCCGAGGACTTGCCGAAGCCGTACACCAGCGCGGTGTCGACCTCGCCGGTGAGGATTTTGATGTAGGCCTCGTAAAGTGCCCAGGCCGCGTCCATCTCGACGTGCGATTCGTTGATCGGCGGGACGGCGCCGATCGAGTCGATCGCCGAGATGAACGAAAATGCCCGTCCGGCAAGGTAATCGGATGACCCGGAACACCAGAAGCCGATATCGGTCCTGCTGATGCCCAGCTCCTCGTACAGCTCGGCGAAGCACGGGATCAACATCTCGACACCGTTGGTGGTGCCGTCGGTGCGGCGGACATGCGGCGCGTGGGCAAAGCCGACCACCGCAACGTTGCGAGCGCTCATGTGCAGGTAAGCCCTTTACAGGTGGTGCTTGTAGGTGTCGTACTCGGCGTCGGGTTCCCCGGTCGGCCGGAAGTACTCGATGTTGTCGATGCCAAATCCCCACTCCTCGCGGGGTTTCCACACCGCCTCGACGCGCATGCCCATCCGTACTTCGTGGGCGTCGATGTCGGCGACCAGGTGCAGGAAGGGGATGTCGGCTCCGTCGAGCAGTACGTAAGCCGCCACATAGGGCGGCTTGATGCGCTGACCCTGAAACGGGATGTTGATGATCGCGAACGTCGTGACGGTGCCCTTGTCCGGCAACTCCACGAACTCGGTCGTCGGCTGGCCGGTGGCCGGGTCGGCGCCGTGCGGGGGGAAGTAAACCTTGCCGCTCTCGCCGGTGCGCGCGCCCAGCAGCTTGCCCTGCGCGATGGCGCGCAGGTAGGCGCTCTCCTCGTGGGAGGCGGTGTGCTGAATGGTCAGCGAGATCGGGGTGACGATCATGGTCACCGGTTCTTTGTCGCCGTCCGGCTGCTCCGCGACGGCTTCGGCTTCCTCGCCGAGCGCGAAATACGCGATGTCGGTGATGGCGCCCACCGGCTCGTCGACCCAGTGCACGTGCACCCGGGCGCCGGTCTTGATGGCGGAAGGACCGGCGGCTCCAACGTCAACGGCGTGGATCAACGGGGTGTCAGCGCCGTCGAGCTTGATCAGCGCCCACGCGAACGGCCGGTCCAGTGGCTGGCCCTCGATGGGTTCGGGCTGCCAGGTCCACGAGACCACGGTGCCGACGCTGGACACCGGTACCATCTCGCCCAGCGGCTCATAGGTGACCGGGTCATACTCCGCCGGCGGAACGTGCACCCGGCCATCCGATCCGCGCACACCCAGGACGTGGCGGTCACGCAGTGCGGTGAAGAACTTGCTCAGCGTGGGGCCGACTGAACGGGTGTAGTCGAAGGACAACGTCAGTGGCGCGGAGAGCGGTGGCTCAGGGTGATCCATCAGGGGCGGGCTACTCGAGCTGGCTGTCACGCCATCGAGTAGAACAGGTTCTAAGAACGGATTCAACATCGGGTCGGCCGGAAGGGTTGAGTGACTATGAAGCTGGGATTGCAGCTGGGGTATTGGGGCGCTCAGCCGCCGCAGAACCACGGCGAGCTCGTCGCCGCGGCCGAGGAGGCCGGGTACGACGCCGTCTTCACCGCCGAGGCGTGGGGATCGGACGCCTACACACCGCTGGCGTGGTTGGGTTCGTCGACGTCGCGGGTGCGGCTGGGCACCTCGGTGGTCCAGCTGTCCGCCCGCACCCCGACGGCCTGCGCGATGGCGGCTCTGACGCTCGACCACCTTTCCGGCGGCCGGCACGTCCTCGGGCTCGGCGTCTCCGGGCCGCAGGTGGTCGAGGGCTGGTATGGCCAGTCATTCCCCAAGCCGCTGGCCCGCACCCGCGAATACATCGACATCATCCGCCAGGTGTGGGCGCGCGAGGCGCCGGTGACCAGCGACGGCCCGCACTATCCGCTGCCGCGCACCGGCGAGGGCACCACGGGCCTGGGCAAGCCGCTCAAGCCCATCACCCATCCGCTACGGGCCGACATCCCGATCATGCTGGGCGCCGAGGGGCCGAAAAACGTCGCGCTGGCCGCCGAGATCTGCGACGGCTGGCTGCCGATCTTCTACACGCCGCGGATGGCCGACACCTACAACGAGTGGCTGGACGAGGGCTTCGCCCGCCCGGGCGCACGCCGCAGCCGCGAGGACTTCGAGATCTGCGCGACGGCCAACATCGTCATCACCGAGGACCGCAGCGCCGCGTTCGCGGCCATGAAGCCCTACATCGCGCTCTACATGGGCGGGATGGGCGCCGAGGACACCAACTTCCACGCCGACGTGTACCGCCGGATGGGCTACGCCGAAGTGGTGGACGATGTGACCAAACTGTTCCGCAGCAACCAGAAGGACAAGGCCGCCGAAATCATCCCCGACGAGGTGATCGACGACGCGGCGATCGTCGGCGACATGGACTACGTGCGTAAGCAGATCAAGGCCTGGGAGGCTGCCGGAGTGACCATGATGGTGGTGTCCGGTCGCAGTACGGAGCAGGTCCGCGAGCTGGCGACCCTGATCTGACACCCGCGCACAACAAACTAGAACGCGTTCTAGTTTTCTTGCCAGGGGTCTAGAACGCGTTCTAGATTGTCCGGATGACCCGCCCGACGACGATGCAGAGCGCGCGGCGCGAGAAGGAGCAGCCGGGCACTCGGCACCGGCCCGGCCGGTCAGCCGAGCGGGTGGGCGTCGCCGAATGTCATCTCGACGTGGCCGACAGATCCAGAGACCATCGCCCGCTTCGGCAGGCCCAGCGACGCGAGCTCTTTGGCGTAGGCGTGATCGCCCAGTCGCAACGTCGCCCCGCCGAGCTGACCGCGCAGCCCGCGCACCCGCATCTCCCAGGGCACTTCCCGGGTGGTGCCGTCGGCAAAGGTGTAGGTATTCAGAACCTGCGGCCGGGACGTGAACATCGAGGGCACCGGCAATCCGCGGGCGAAGTCGATGCCGGCGATGTGCGCGCCGTCGGCGCTGACGTCGAATCCGAATCGGCCGCGCTCGCGAACGGTGAAGTCCGCCATGATCTTCGGGAATCCCCAGATCGACCGTCCGGCCTCCAGGGTGAAGCTCTGGTCGACGGGCAGATGATGGATGAACGCGGCCGCATCACCGAGTGCCCGCCAGCCGCGCGCCGTCGAGCCGGGCGGGTTGACCATGACGCAGGTGCCGAATTCGTTGTACTGCCCCAAATCGCCGTCGATATAGCGCGCCAGCATCAGGTTCACCACCGCCCGGCCGGGGCGGTGCCGGCAGACTTCCAGGCCGCTGTAGTCGATAAGGCGTTGTGCGGCTTGCGCATCCACCGAAAACATCGCGGTGTGCACCTCGGCTTTTCGTATCCGCACCGGCATGGTGAGGACTGTCCCCGCAACTACGTGTTGTGACTCAGGCATGCCGGTTACTGTAATCCGTTCGTCAACATATGGAGGCTGTAGATGACTTCGACCATCCCGGAAGCGATCTCGAACATCGACCTGACCGACGGCAACTTCTACGCCGACCGTCACACGTCGCGCGAGGCCTATCGCTGGATGCGGGCCAACCAGCCGGTGTTTCGTGATCGCAATGGATTGGCCGGTGCCACCACCTATCAAGCCATCCTCGACGCCGAGCGCAATCCGGAACTGTTCTCCAGCACGGGCGGCATCCGTCCCGATCAGCCCGGCATGCCCTACATGATCGACATGGACGATCCGGCACACCTGGTGCGGCGCAAGCTGGTCAACGCCGGCTTCACCCGCAAGCGGGTGAAGGAGAAGGAACCGTCCATCGCCAAGCTGTGCGACACCCTGATCGACGCGGTATGTGAGCGCGGCGAGTGTGACTTCGTTCGCGACATCGCCGCCCCGCTACCGATGGCGGTGATCGGCGACATGCTGGGCGTGCTGCCCCAGGAACGCGGCATGCTGCTGAAGTGGTCCGACGACCTGGTGTGCGGGCTGAGCTCGCACATCGACCCGGAATCGGAGGTCGCCCAGAGCGTGATGAACGCTTTCGCCGCCTACACCGCGTTCACCATGGACATCATCACCAAGCGGCGAGCCGAGCCCACCGACGACCTGTTCTCCATCCTGGTGAACGCCGAGGTCGAGGGGCAGCGGATGTCCGATGACGAGATCGTCATGGAGACGCTGCTCATCCTCATCGGCGGCGACGAAACCACGAGGCACACGCTGAGCGGGGGTACCGAGCAGCTGGTGCGCCACCGCGACCAGTGGGATGCCCTGGTGCGCGACCCCTCGTTGCTGCCTGGCGCCATCGAGGAGATGCTGCGCTGGACCTCGCCGGTGAAGAACATGTGCCGAATCTTGACCGCCGACACCGAATTCCACGGCACCTCGCTGCGTGAGGGCGAGAAGATCATGCTGCTGTTCGAGTCGGGCAACTTCGACGAGTCGGTGTTCGATGAGCCGGACACGTTCGACATCCGACGTAACCCCAACAGCCACATGGCTTTCGGCTTCGGGACGCATTTCTGCCTGGGGAACCAGCTCGCCCGGCTGGAGCTGTCGATGATGACCGAGCGGGTGCTCAAGCGGCTGCCGGATCTCCGGCTGGCCGAGGACGACTCGACCCTGCCGTTGCGCCCGGCGAACTTCGTCAGCGGCCTGGAAGCAATGCCGGTGGTGTTCACCCCGAGCGCCCCGCTGCTCGGCTGATTCGTGCGCCCGGGCGTGAGCGTTGTTGCGCCTCCCGTTCGCGAGCGTAAGCCCACTGCGGAAAATCGCGGAAGATTTCGCAGTGGGCTTACGCTCGCCGAAATGACGCCCTAGCGGTTCTTGAAGTTGGGCTTGCGCTTCTCGGCGAACGCGCGGGGGCCTTCCTTGGAGTCCTCGGAGAGGAACACCGGGATGCCGTTGGCGGTGTCGGGCCTGAAGGCCTCTTCCTCGTGCATGCCCTCGGTCTCGCGGATCGTCTTGAGGATCGCCTGCACGGCCAACGGCCCGTTGTTCTCGATGACCTCCGCGATCTCGAGCGCCTTGGTCAGCGCCTGCCCGTCGGGAACGACGTGGCCGATCAGGCCGATCTCCTTGGCTTCGGCGGCGGTGATGTGCCGTCCGGTCAGCAGCAGGTCGCAGGCCACGGTGTAGGGGATCTGGCGCACCAGCCGGACGGCGGATCCGCCCATCGGGTACAGGCTCCACTTGGCCTCGGAGATGCCGAATTTGGCGCTCTCGCCGGCGACCCGGATATCGGTGCCCTGCAGGATCTCGGTGCCCCCGGCGATGGCCGGGCCCTCGACGGCGGCGATCAGCGGCTTTTTGAGCCGGCGGCCCTTGAGCAAGGCATCGATTCGCGACGGGTCGTAGCTGCCGTCCTTGAAGGACTCACCCGGCGGCTTCTGGGTTGCTGCCTTGAGGTCCATGCCCGCGCAGAAGTAGCCACCGGCACCGGTCAGGATGCAGCAGCGGATGTCGTCGTCGTTGTCGACGCGGTCCCAGGCATGGACCATGATTTCCATCATTTCCGTGCTCAACGCGTTGCGGCGGTGCGGCCGGTTCATGGTCACGATGAGAGTGTGACCACGCTGTTCGATCAGCGCGTCGGGTCCGGTTTCCCCGTTTCCTGTGTTTGCTGGGGTTCCGGCATTCTCCACGGTCACGGCTACCGCCTTTCCCTCGACAATGGGCACGAGCTTGCCTCGAAATGTAACACGTTCTAATTTGGTGGCCGTGGCCTTGAATATTGCCGACCTTGCAGAGCACGCCATCGACGCTGTGCCCGATCGTGTCGCCCTGATCTGCGGCGACGAGAAGCTGACCTATGCCCAGCTAGAGGAGAAGGCCAACCGCCTGGCTCACTACCTGATCGAGCAGGGGGTGAAAAAGGACGACAAGGTCGGGCTGTACTGCCGCAATCGCATCGAGATCGTCATCGCGATGCTCGGCATCATCAAGGCGGGCGCCATCCTGGTGAACGTCAACTACCGCTACGTCGAGGGCGAGCTGCGCTACCTGTTCGACAACTCCGACATGGTCGCGCTGGTCCACGAGCGCCAGTACTCCGACCGGGTGGCCAACGTGCTGCCCGAGACCCCCAACGTCAAGACGATCCTGGTCGTCGAGGACGGCAGCGACAACGACTTCCAGCGCTACGGCGGCGTCGAGTTCTACTCGGCGATCGCGAACAGCTCACCCGAACGCGACTTCGGCGAGCGCAGCGCCGACGACATCTACCTGCTGTACACCGGCGGCACCACCGGGTTCCCGAAGGGCGTGATGTGGCGCCACGAGGACATCTACCGGGTGCTGTTCGGCGGAACCGACTTCGCCACAGGCGAATTCGTCAAGGACGAGCATGACCTGGCCAAGGCCGCCGCGGAGAACCCGCCGATGGTCCGCCACCCGATTCCGCCGATGATCCACGGCGCCACCCAGTCGGCCACCTGGATGTCGATCTTCTCGGGCCAAACCACCGTGCTGGCACCGGAATTCAACGCCGACGAGGTGTGGCGCACGATTCACGAGCACAAGGTGAACCTGCTGTTCTTCACCGGCGACGCGATGGCGCGGCCGCTGCTGGACGCGCTGCTGGCAGCGCAGGAAGGCGCGGAAGGGAAAGAGGCGTACGACCTGTCGTCGCTGTTCCTGCTCGCCTCTACCGCGGCGCTGTTCTCGCCGAGCATCAAGGAGAAGTTTCTCGAGTTGCTGCCCAACCGGGTGATCACCGACTCCATCGGCTCCTCGGAGACCGGATTCGGGGGCACCAGCATCGTCGCCAAGGACGCGGCGCACAGCGGCGGCCCGCGCGTGACCATCGACCACCGCACCGTCGTCCTCGACGAGGACGGCAACGAGGTCAAGCCCGGCTCCGGGGTGCGCGGCTTCATCGCGAAGAAGGGCAACATCCCGGTCGGCTACTACAAGGACGAGAAGAAGACCGCCGAGACGTTCAAGACCATCAACGGCGTGCGCTACGCCATCCCCGGTGACTACGCGACGGTCGAGGAGGACGGCACTGTCACGATGCTGGGCCGTGGCTCGGTATCGATCAACAGCGGCGGCGAGAAGATCTACCCCGAGGAGGTCGAGGCCGCGCTCAAGGGTCATCCCGACGTCTTCGACGCCCTGGTGGTCGGTGTGCCCGACGCCCGGTACGGGCAGCACGTCGCCGCCGTCGTGCAGCCCCGCCCGGGAACCCGCCCCGCGCTGTCGGAGCTGGACAGCTTCGTGCGCTCCGAGATCGCGGGATACAAGGTGCCGCGCAGCCTGTGGTTGGTCGACGAAGTGAAGCGGTCGCCCGCGGGTAAGCCCGACTACCGCTGGGCCAAGGAGCAGACCGAGGCCCGCCCGGCCGACGACGTGCACGCCGCGCACGCGACCGCCTGATGCGTTTCCAGCGCTAGCCCCGCGCGCGGTGTGACCGACTTCGTCAAGCACCGTGCGGGCGTGCCCGCCGGTTTCTTCGCGGCCGAAGCCGCGGGGCTGCAATGGCTTTCCGCCGTCGACGGTGGTGTGCCGTGTGCGGAGGTCGTCTCCGTTGACGAGGCGGGCCTGACCCTGCGGCGCCTCGAATCGGTCGGCCCCACCCCCGAGGCGGCGCGCACGTTCGGCAGCCGACTGGCCGTCACGCACGACGCCGGCGCCCCGGCGTTCGGCGCGGGGCCGGACGGCTGGGACGGGCCCGGCTTTTTCGGGCCGCTGTCGCAGCCCTTGCCGATGTCGCTGCGCCGGCACCGGCGCTGGGGGGAGTTCTACGCCGAGGAACGGCTGGCCCCGATGGCCGATCTCGCGGCCCCGCGGCTCGATGCCGCCACGCGCGACGCCGTCGACTCCGTCGCGGCCCGTTGCCGCGCGGGCGATTTCGACGACGACGACCGGCCGGCGCGGCTGCACGGCGATTTGTGGAGCGGGAACGTGATGTGGACGCCCGGCGGTGTGGTGCTGATCGACCCGGCCGCGCACGCCGGTCACCGCGAGACCGATCTGGCGATGCTCGCGCTGTTCGGTTGTCCGCACTACGACGCCGTGGTCGACGGCTACCAGCGGGTGCGGCCGCTACGACCCGGCTGGCGCGACCGTACCGCCCTGCATCAGCTCTTCCCGCTGCTGGCGCACGTCGTCCTGTTCGGCGGCGGATACGCGCAGCAGACGCACGACTGCGCCCGCGCCGCGCTGAGCAGCTGATCTCGGCGGGCAGCCGGCCCCGGTCTAGAGTCGAATCGCATGACGATCGATGTGTGGATGCAGCATCCGACTGCGCGGTTCTTGCGCAGCGACATGTTGGCATCCCTGCGGCGGTGGACGGGCAGGTCGATCCCCGATACCGACATCCCGATCGAGGCGACCCTGGCGTCGATGGACGCCGCAGGCGTCGAATTGGGTGTGCTCAGCGCCTGGTGCCGGCCCGGTGGCGACGACCTGGTCTCCAATGATGAGGTGGCGCAATGGGTTGCCGCACACCCGAACCGGCTGGCCGGCCTGGCCGCCGTCGACCTGGACCGCCCGATGGAAGCCGTCCGGGAGCTGCGGCGCCGGATAGCCGACGGAGGATTCGTCGGCCTGCGGGTGGTGCCGTGGCTGTGGAACGCCCCGCCCACCGATCGCCGCTACTATCCGCTGTTCGCGCAGTGCGTGGAATCCGGGGTGCCGTTCTGCACCCAGGTCGGTCATACCGGCCCGTTGCGCCCGTCGGAGACCGGCCGGCCGATTCCCTACATCGATCAGGTGGCGCTCGATTTCCCGGAGCTGGTGATCGTCTGCGGCCACGTCGGCTACCCGTGGACCGAAGAGATGGTCGCGGTGGCACGCAAGCATGAAAACGTCTACATCGACACCTCGGCGTACACGATCAAGCGGTTGCCGGAAGAACTCGTCAGATTCATGAAGACCGGTACCGGGCAGCGAAAGGTATTGTTCGGCACCAATTATCCGATGATCACCCACGAGCACGCGTTGGCGGGGCTGGACGAACTCGGGCTGTCCGAAGAGGCTCGCCGAGATTTCCTGCGCGGCAACGCCGAGCGAGTTTTCCGACTGGAGGCAGTGCAGTGAACGGTGCCCAGGCCTTGATCAACACCCTGGTCGACGGCGGCGTCGACGTGTGTTTCGCCAACCCGGGCACGTCGGAAATGCACTTCGTCGCGGCGTTGGACACCGTCCCGCGGATGCGCGGCGTGCTGGCGTTGTTTGAGGGCGTCGCCACGGGCGCGGCCGACGGTTATGCCCGCATCGCCGATCGCCCGGCGGCCGTGCTGTTGCACCTGGGGCCCGGGCTGGGCAACGGCCTGGCTAACCTGCACAACGCGCGCCGCGCGCGGGTGCCGATGGTGGTGGTCGTCGGCGACCACGCTACGTACCACAAAAAGTACGACGCCCCACTGGAATCCGACATCGACGCGCTCGCGGGCAGCGTCTCGGGATGGGTGCGGCGAACCAGCGACGCCTCCCAGGTTTCGGCCGATGCCGTCGAGGGCATCGCGGCCAGCCGATGGGGTTCGCAGATCTCGACACTGATCCTGCCCGCCGACGTCTCCTGGTCCGACGGCGCCCAGCTGTTCTCCAACCTCGAGGCACAACCGGCCGGTGCCGATCCGCTGCTGGCGCCCGAGGTACTCGAGGTGCTCCAGTCCGGGGAGCCGACCGTGATCATGGTGGGCGGCGACGCCACCCGTCGTGCCGGGCTGGCGGCGGCCACCCGCATCGCGGCGGCGACGGGCGCGCGCGTGCTGTGCGAAACCTTCCCCACCCGGCTGGAGCGCGGCGCCGGCGTCCCCGCGGTCGACCGGCTCGCATATTTCGCCGAAGCCGCGACCGCCCAGTTGGACGGCGCCAAGCATCTGGTGCTGGCCGGCGCGAAGTCGCCGGTGTCGTTCTTCGCCTACCCCGGCATGCCCAGCGACCTGGTACCGGCCGGCTGCGAGGTGCATGTGCTCGCCGAATACAGCGGTGCGGCAGACGCTTTGATCGCCCTGGCCGATCGGGTGGCGCCCGGCACCGAGGCGCCGGTGGCGGCCGCATCGCGTCCTGCGCTGCCGACGGGTGCGCTGACCTCCGCGTCGGCCGCAGACGTGATCGGGGCGCTGCTGCCCGAGGGGGCGATCGTGGTCGACGAGTCGAACACCTCGGGTGTGCTGCTCGCCCAGGCAACCGCCGGGGCGCCGGCGCACGACTGGCTGACCCTGACCGGTGGGGCGATCGGCTACGGCATCCCGGCGGCCGTCGGCGCCGCGGTGGCCGCGCCGAATCGTCCGGTGCTGTGTCTGGAATCGGATGGTTCGGCGATGTACACGATTTCGGGATTGTGGACCCAGGCGCGGGAGAACCTCAACGTGACCACCGTGCTGTACAACAACGGCGCCTACGACATCCTCCGGATTGAGCTGCAACGCGTCGGTGCCGGGTCGGCACCCGGCCCCGAAGCGCTCTCCCTGCTCGATTTATCCGATCCGGCAATGGATTTCGTAAAGATCAGCGAAGGCATGGGAGTGCCCGCCCGGCGCGTGACCACGGCCGAGGAACTGGCCGATGCGCTGCGCGCGGCGTTCGCCGAAGCCGGGCCGCATTTGATCGAAGCCATGGTGCCGTCAATAACGGGCTAGGGTCGGCAGCCGGTTCAGCAGCCAGTCCGTCAGCGTATTGATCACGTCGACGCCCGTTTCGAACGCGCCGTCGTCCGCATCCGCTGCCAGTGCCACACCCCACTGCCCGGAGGGGGTGGGGACGATGCCGAATTGGCGGACCAGGTACTCGCCGCGCACGCCCGGCCCCCAACCACCCTTCGCGGCAAGGCCTTTGGCGGCCAGGCCCCACTGGTCACCGGCGACCAGCCGCTGCATCAGGTCAATCACTTCGACGGCGTCGGGGATTGTCGACAGCTCTGCGGCGAACCGTGCCTGGCGCTGCATGCTCCACTGGGTTTGACCGAAAGCGGTGAAACCACGGCGAAGCCGGCGTGACTCGACCACGGTCGCGGTGTCACCGCCCTCGGCCACCACGGCCTGAACCCGCCGCGCCGCGTTCACCGGCTCGCCCAGTTGCGACCACAACTGTTCGGACGCTCGGTTGTCGGATTCGGTGATGGCTTTCACGACCAGATCGCGTGCGCCCAGCCAATCGTTGCGCAACGCCGCTATCGCCAAGGGCACCTTGATCGTCGACCATGCCACGCCCGACCACCAGCTGCCCAGGGAGAACGTCCTGTCCGGCCGGGCGATCGCGACGCCGACGTTGGCCGGGACAGCGGCGGCAAGCTGGTCAAAGCTCGCTTCCAGCGCGAGTTCGAGAGGCCGTGCGGTCATGCGCCGGTCTCGCCGTCGGCGTGCGAGACGATGGCGCCGAAGTGGGCGACCGGCGCATCAACCATCGCGTCTCCTTGTGTTCGGGCAGCCAAAACGTGTGCCGGTCGAAATCATCGGCCCGACGGCGGGAGCGGTGGCAGCGGCAACCTCGGGTCCTGCGGGGGTGGCGCTTCCCACGGTTGGGGGTCCGGCGTCTGCGGTGACCACACCAACGGAGGGGGTGGAGGCGGTGGAGGAGGCGGCGGGGCCGGCTCGGCGGCGGCGAAACCGGCGCCCAGCCCGAGCGCGCCGCCACCCAGCGACCCGACCAGGATCGAGCCGGCGATCACTTCACGGATTTTCATCAAGCGCTGAGTTTACTGCTACGACGGCGCATCCGGCGGCAACGCCCGCCCGGGCGCTAGCGGCGGATCTTCCAGACCGGGTCGCCACACTCGACACCCTGAGCGGCCAACTGTCGTTTCAGCACCTTGAAGGTCACCGTCCGCGGGAGCTCGGCGCTGACCCGCACGTACGCCGGCCACTGCTTGGGTCCCAGGTCCGGTTGCTCGGAAAGGAAGGCACGGAATTTCTCGTCATCGAATTCTTTGCCCGGGGCCAGCACCAACGCCGCCATCACCTGGTCCCCGACAATCGCGTCGGGCACCGGGTATACCGCGACCTCGGAGACGTCCGGGTGGCGCAGCAACACCCGCTCGATTGGGGCCGCGCCCAGGTTTTCGCCGTCGACCCGCATCCAATCGCCCAGCCGCCCAGCGAAGTACGCGAAGCCGGCATCGTCGCGGTAGGCGAGATCACCACTGTGATACACCCCGCCGGCCATCCGCTCGGCTTCGGCGGCCTCATCGTTGTAGTAACCCTCGAAGCGGCCCGGCCCCGCGGTGTTGACCAGTTCCCCGACCACGCCCGGCGGGCATGAGGCGCCGCTGTCGGGATCGATGATGTCGATTCCCTGCGGGAGCGGGCCCAACGAACCCGCCGGTGTCTCGGGGGTGCGCGCGATGGCCACGCCGCCTTCGGTGGAACCGAACCCGTCCTGCACCACGCATCCGAACCTTCGCCCGAACCGCTCGATGTCGTCGGGCACGCCCTCGTTGCCGTAGACCGCGCGCAGCGGGTTGTCCGCATCGTCGGGCTGCTCGGGCGTGGCCAGCACGTACGACAGCGGCTTGCCCACGTAATTCGCGTAGGTGGCGCCGTAGCGACGCACATCGACGATGAAGTTCGAGGCGGAGAACTTGCGCCGCAAGACCATTGAGCCCTCGCAGGCCGCCGCCACCGCCCAGCCGACCAGCACCGCGTTGGAATGGAACAGCGGCATCGACACGTAACACACGTCGTCGCTGCCGAGTCCGAAGCGCTGTGACATCGTCACGCCCGCGATCGCGACCTTGCCGTGGCTGCACTTGACCGCCTTGGGTTCGCCGCTGGTGCCCGACGTGAAGATCAACATGAACAGATCCGCCGGCGAGGCGGATTGAAAAGACAGCGGCGCGTCGCGGTGCGCGGCGACCTCGTCGGCCCACTCGGGAGAGTCGGCGTTCAGGTGCTCGATGTCGCCCAGCGGCTCAGACGATTTCGAATCCGCCAGCACTAATTGGCAATCGGCCCTGTCGATGTCACGCTGCAGCGCCTCACCGCGGCGTACCGGGTTCAGCCCCACCGGCACGATGCCCGACATTCCCGCGGCCACCAGCATCGCCGAGAAGAAGGGAGTGTTCTCCAACAGCACGCCGACGTGCGGCGGCCGGGCGGGGTCGAGCCGCGCCCGCAGCGCCGCGGCGATCGCCGCACCATGCCGCAGGTGGTCGCGCCAGCTGGTGAACGAGTCCTCGAAGTAGACACCCCGATCGTCGATCTCGGTCAGCGGCTCCAGCAGCCTGGTGACCGTCAGGTTATCGGTGAGTTCCATTGCGCCTAAGCTGGTGTCTCGGCCAGCTCCCGGCCGATCCGGCGCAGCTGACCGGTGGCGCCGCCGAGCGCGAACTCGATCTCTTTGGCGGCCAGGAAGTAACGGTGCGCGGGGTGATCGGTGTCGACGCCGACGCCGCCGTGCACGTGCACGATGGTGTGCGCCACCCGGTGACCGGCATCCGCCGCCCAGAACGCCGCACTGGCGACGTCGATTTCGGCCGGAATGTCTTCCGAGACTCGCCAGGCCGCCTGGGTGAGCGTGAGCCGCAATCCCTTGACGTCGATGTAGCCGTCGGCCAGTCGCTGCGACACCGCTTGAAAGCTGCCGATCGGGCGGTCGAACTGCTCACGCTCTCGCGCGTATTCGGCCGTCATCTGCAGACCTCGCTCGAGCACCCCGAGCTGGAAAGCGCTGCGGCCCAAGGTGCCGAGCGTGCCGAGCCACGCCACGACCTCTGCGCCGCCGACCTTGCGGCTGTCGTCCACCTCGGTCCCGTCCAGTGCGAGGTGCCCGATGCTGCCCAGGCCGGTCGTTTCCAGTGCGGTCACCTTGACGCCGGGCGCGTCGGCGGCGACCAGGAAAACCGCGGTGCCGGAGTCCGTTTCGGCGGGGACCAGGAACGCGTCGGCCACCGGACCGAAGCCGATCTGGGTGCGGGTTCCGGTCAGCCGGTAGCCGGAGCCGGCGGCGGTCGCCTGCACCGGGCCCTCGCCCATCTCACCGTCGAGGGCGACGCTGAGCGTCTTGTCGCCGTTGACCGCCGGCACGCCCCAACTCTGTTGCAGCTCTTCGGAACCGAACCGGGCCAGCGCTCCGGCTCCCAGCACCACCGACTCCAGGTAGGGCACCGCGGCCAGCTGGTGCCCGAGCGCGACCAGGATCGCGATCTGCTCGAGCGCGCCGAAGCCGTCGCCGCCCAGCGACGAAGCCGACGCGCTGGACAGGATGCCCGCGTCGATCAGCTTGCGCCACAGGTCGCGGTCGAACCGCTGATCGAGCCCGTCGAGCTCACGTTGGTGTTCGGGGGTGCATACCGAGTCCACGATGGTGTCGACCAGGTTGCCGAGGTCGTGCGCCGCTTCGGTTGTGGTGAAATCCATGAAACGTCGTCCTTCTATTCCGTAGCGGCTCAGCGGTTTCGGGGCAGGCCGAGGGCGACCATGCCGATGATGTCGCGCTGCACCTCGTTGGTGCCGCCGCCGAAGGTCAGGATCAGGCAGGCCCGGTGCATCCGCTCGACCCGGCCGCGCAGCAACGAGCCCGGCGAGTTCTGGCGCACCGTTGCCGCGGTACCGAGCACCTCCATCAGCAGCCGGTAGGCCTCGGTGGCCAGTTCGGTGCCGTACACCTTGGCCGCCGACGCGTCGGCGGGCGACAGGGCTTCGTTGGCCGCCGATGCCAATTCCCAGTTGATCAGCTTGAGAACTTCGGCCTTGGCGTGCACCCGGGCCAGGTTGATCTGCACCCACTCGGAATCGATCAGCCGGGCGCCGCCGGCGTCCTTGGTGTTTTGCGCCCATTCACGAACCTCGCGCAGGGCCAGGAAGATCGGTTGCGGCGAGACCAGGGCGACCCGCTCGTGGTTGAGCTGGTTGGTCACCAGTTTCCAGCCGCCGTTCTCCTCGCCGACCAGGTTGGTCACCGGCACGCGCACGTCGGAGTAATAGGTGGCGCTGGTGTCCACCCCGGCCATGGTGTGCACCGGCGTCCAGGAGAAACCCTCGGCCGTGGTCGGCACGGTCAGCATCGAAATGCCGCGGTGCTTCTTGGCCTCGGGGTTGGTGCGCACCGCCAGCCATACCCAGTCCGCGTAGGCGATCAGGCTGGTCCACATCTTCTGCCCGTTGATGACGTAGTCGTCACCGTCGCGGACCGCGGTGGTGCGCAGGTTCGCCAGGTCGGTGCCCGCGCCGGGCTCGGAATAGCCGATGGAGAAGTGCAGTTCACCGGCCGCGATCTTGGGCAGGAAGAACTTTTTCTGTTCCTCGGTGCCGAACGCCATGATGGTCGGTGCCACGCTGTTGATGGTCAGGAACGGCACCGGCACGCCGGCAATGGCGGCCTCGTCGGTGAAGATCAGCGAGTCCATCGGGGAGCGGTCCTGACCGCCGTACTCCTTGGGCCAGTTCAGGGTGAGCCACCCGTCCTTGCCCATCTGCGCGACGGTGTCGCGGTACGCGGTGCCGGTCCCGACCTCGCCGCCGCCCGACGAGGTCAGCGCCTCCCGGCGCTCGGGGGTCATCAGCTCGGTGAAGTACGACCGCAGCTCGCGACGCAGCTCCTCTTGTTCCGGGGTGTAACTGATACGCATTTCGGCCGTCCTTGAAGTTAACGACGTTCGGAGGAACCAGCCTCGTCATAGGCTGCAGTTCGACCAACGGCTACCCGTTCGTCTTCCCGGTTGTAACACGTTCTAGTCTCGGAATCCAGCGACCGTTTCCCCAGAGGTGTCAGGGTCCTATGGTGGACCTACATACTGGTGGGGCGTGTTCTCAGCTGAAGGCCAGGTTCAAGGAGGGTGCTGTGCGGGTGATCGTGGACCGTGACCGGTGCGAAGGTAACGCAGTGTGCTTGGGAATTGCCCCAGATATCTTCGACCTGGACGACGAGGACTACGCGGTGGTGAAGCTCGACCCGATTCCCGCCGATCAGGAGCAGTTGGCCGAGCAAGCGATCGCTGAGTGCCCGCGCGCAGCACTCCTGCGCGGCGACTAATCCGAGCCCAGAGCGCGTAACCCGAAACTAGAGGTATTCATAAATTGACTAGCAGCACGAACGCGACCGATCTCTCCGGAAAGGTCGCGGTGGTAACCGGTGCGGCCGCGGGTCTGGGACGCGCCGAGGCGCTCGGCCTGGCACGCCAAGGCGCAACCGTCGTCGTCAACGACATCGCCGCGGCGTTGGATGCCTCCGACGTCATCGACGAAATCAACTCCGCCGGCTCGAAGGCCGTCGCCGTGGCCGGCGACATCAGCGAACGCGCCACCGCCGACGAATTGGTTGCTCAGGCCGACTCGCTGGGTGGCCTCGACATCGTGGTCAACAACGCCGGGATCACCCGCGACCGGATGCTGTTCAACATGTCCGATGAGGAATGGGATCTGGTCATCGCCGTGCACCTGCGCGGACATTTCCTGCTGACCCGCAACGCGGCGACCTACTGGCGCTCCAAGGCCAAGGACGCCGGCGGCCAGATCTTCGGGCGGATCGTCAACACCGCATCGGAGGCCGGGTTGGTCGGTCCGGTTGGGCAGGCCAACTATGGCGCGGCCAAGGCGGGCATCATTTCGCTGACCCTGACGGCCGCGCGGGCGCTGGGCCGGTACGGCGTGTGCGCCAACGCCATTTGCCCCCGCGCCCGCACCGCCATGACGGCCGACGTTTTCGGCGAGGCACCGGAGGTCGAGGCCGGCGGCGTCGACCCGCTGTCGCCCGAGCATGTGGTCAATCTGGTTAAGTTCCTGGCGTCCCCGGCGGCCGCCGAGGTGAACGGTCAGGTGTTCATCGTCTACGGTCCACAGGTGACACTGGTCGCTGCGCCGACCGTGGAGCACAAATTCAGCGCCGAGGGTGCCGCTTGGGACCCTGCTCAGCTGAGTTCGACGCTCCAGAATTACTTTGCTGGCCGTGATCCTGAGCACAATTTTTCGGCCGGCGCACTGATGGAGCAATAGCCTCTGACGGCTGGTTGATTGGGGGAAATCGCCAGGTAGAACGTGTGTCAGTTTGACACGTGCCAAGTGCTTCTGACCTGCCGAATTAACGGTTTGGATAAAGAAGCGCTGTTCATTGACATGGTGAAGTTGTTCTGAGTTAATATGATCCGGCTCACACCGAGCCCAGTGTGACCTTAGACGACGTAAAGGCCAGACATAGACTTCGCCGAGACCAATCGAGGGGGGAACCGGAGTTGATTGAGCAACTTGCGGTCCCCGCCCGCGCCGTCGGCGGATTTTTCGAAATGATGATGGACACCGGCCGGGCAGCATTTCGCCGGCCGTTTCAATTCGGTGAGTTTCTCGATCAGACGTGGATGATCGCGCGCGTGTCGCTGGTCCCCACGCTGTTGGTGTCCATCCCCTTCACCGTTCTGGTGGCCTTCACCCTCAACATCCTGCTGCGCGAGATCGGTGCCGCCGACTTGTCCGGTGCCGGCACGGCCTTCGGCACCATCACCCAGCTGGGTCCGGTGGTGACCGTGCTCGTCGTCGCGGGCGCCGGCGCCACCGCGATCTGTGCCGACCTCGGCGCCCGCACCATCCGCGAGGAGATCGACGCGATGCGGGTCCTCGGCATCGACCCGATCCAGCGGCTCGTCGTGCCCCGCGTGCTGGCCTCCACGGTGGTGGCCCTGCTGCTCAACGGATTGGTCTGCGCCATCGGCCTTTCCGGTGGCTACGTGTTCTCCGTCTTTTTGCAGGGCGTCAACCCCGGCGCCTTCATCAACGGCCTGACGGTGCTGACCGGGCTGCGCGAGCTGGTGTTGGCCGAAGTCAAGGCCCTGCTGTTCGGCGTGATGGCCGGCATGGTGGGCTGCTATCGCGGCCTGACCGTCAAGGGCGGGCCCAAGGGCGTCGGCAACGCCGTCAACGAAACCGTGGTCTACGCCTTCATCTGTCTGTTCGTGATCAACGTGGTGATGACGGCCATCGGCGTGCGAATTTCGGCGAAGTGAGTACTCGATGAGCTACGACGTCGCCTACCGGCTGCGCAACCTCGCCTCCCGGTTGCAGGAGCCGGTCGATGACTTCGGCGAGCAGGCGCTGTTCTACGGGCAGACCATGCGCTACGTCCCGAACGCGCTCACACGCTACCGCAAGGAGACGGTCCGGCTGATCGCCGAGATGACGATGGGTGCGGGAGCCCTCGTCATGATCGGCGGCACAGTCGGGGTGGCGGCCTTTTTGACCCTGGCCTCCGGCGGTGTCATTGCCGTGCAGGGGTATTCGTCGCTGGGCAACATCGGCATCGAGGCGCTGACGGGGTTCCTGTCGGCATTCCTGAACGTCCGGGTCGTCGCGCCGGTGATCGCCGGCATCGCGCTGGCGGCCACCATCGGTGCCGGTGCCACCGCCCAATTGGGAGCCATGCGGGTGTCCGAGGAGATCGACGCCGTCGAATGCATGGCGGTGCACTCGGTGTCCTACCTGGTATCAACCCGCCTCATCGCCGGCCTCATCGCGATCATCCCGCTGTACTCGCTGTCGGTGCTGGCCGCGTTCTTCGCCGCCCGCTTTACCACGGTGTACATCAATGGGCAGTCAAAGGGTCTCTACGACCACTACTTCAACACGTTCCTGATTCCGTCCGACCTGCTGTGGTCGTTCCTTCAGGCCATCGTGATGTCCATCGCGGTGATGCTCGTCCATACCTATTACGGCTACAACGCCCACGGTGGTCCGGTCGGGGTCGGCATCGCGGTCGGCCAGGCCGTGCGGACCTCGCTGATCGTCGTGGTCGTCATCACCTTGTTCATCTCGCTCGCTGTGTACGGGGCGTCCGGTAACTTCAACCTCTCCGGGTAAGAGGATCGCTTAAAAGGGACATGGCAGAGACAGACTCGCGCCGCACAACCGTCCGGCTGGCAGCAGCAGTGCTGGCCAGCCTGATGGTGGCTTTCGCTGTGCTGACCTATCTTTCCTACACAGCGGCCTTCGCATCGATCGACACCGTCACGGTGTCGGCGCCGCGGGCGGGGCTGGTGATGGAGCAGGGCGCCAAGGTCAAATACCGGGGCATCCAGATCGGCAAGGTCGAGGCCATCGACTATTCCGGCGACCAGGCGCGGCTGACGCTGGGCATCAACAGCGACGACATGCATTTCATCCCGTCCAATGCGACGGTGCACATCGCGGGTAACACCATTTTCGGTGCCAAGGCGGTGGAATTCATTCCCCCGCAAGCGCCTTCGCCCACGTCCCTGCGTCCCGACGCTCACGTCGCGGCCTCTTCGGTGCAGCTGGAAGTCAACACCTTGTTCCAGTCGCTGATGGACCTGCTGCACAAGATCGACCCCGTCGAACTCAACGGCACGCTCAGCGCATTCGCGGAGGGCCTGCGCGGTCACGGCGACGACCTGGGCGGCATCCTGTCCGGCTTGAATACGCTGACGCGCCAGGCAAACCCGAAGCTGCCCGCGCTGCAGGAGGACTTCCGCAAAACCGCCGTCGTGGCCAACACCTACGCCGACGCCGCGCCCGACCTGACCGCTGTGATCGACAACCTGCCGACCATCAACAAGACCGTCGTCGACCAGCAGAAGAACCTGAACGACACATTGCTGGCCACGATCGGCCTGGCCAACAACGCCTATGAGACGCTGGCGCCGGCCGAACAAGACTTCATCGCTGCCATCAACCGGCTGCGTGCCCCGCTGAAGGTGGCCGCCGACTATTCGCCCGAATTCGGCTGCCTGTTCGCCGGCATCGAGCGCGGTATCAAGGAATATGCCCCGTTGATCGGTACCGTCAAAGCCGGCCTCTTCACCTCGTCGAGCTTCGTGCTGGGCGCGCCGTCGTACACCTACCCGGAATCCCTGCCGATAGTCAACGCCTCCGGCGGTCCGAACTGCCGTGGGCTGCCCGACCTCCCGACCAAGCAGACCGGTAGCTCTTTCTTCCGCTCGCCGTTCCTGGTCACCGACAATGCCAACATTCCGTACGAGCCGTTCACCGAATTGCAGTTCGACGCGCCGTCGACGCTGCAGTTCTTGTTCCACGGCGCTTTCGCGGAACGGGACGACTTCTGATGCCGGACAGTTCGGGAATGCCGTCGCACCGGGAGATGATGATCAAGGTCAGCATCTTCGCGGTGGTCATGCTGCTGGTGTCGGCGGGCCTGGTGGTGGTCTTCGGTGACTTCCGGTTCGGCCCCGAAAGCACCTACCACGCAACGTTCACCAACGTGTCCCGGCTGAAGTCGGGCCAGAAGGTGCGCATCGCCGGGGTGCCGGTCGGCGCGGTGTCGGGCATCAAGCTCAACCCTGACAACACCATTGACGTGAAGTTCGGGGTGGACAAGCGCTACACGCTCTATTCGTCCACGCGCGCGGTGATCCGCTATGAAAACCTGGTCGGTGACCGATACCTGGAGATCACCTCGGGCCCCGGTGAGCTGCGCAAGCTGCCGGCCGGCGCGACGATCAACAGCCAACACACCCAGCCCGCACTGGATCTCGACGCCCTGCTGGGCGGACTGCGACCGGTCCTCAAGGGCCTAGATGCCGACAAGGTCAACACGATCAGCAGCGCGGTCATCCAGCTGCTGCAGGGCCAGGGCGGAGCGTTGTCGAACGTGCTGGCCGACACCAGCGCGTTCTCCTCGGCGCTGGGTCAGCGTGACCAGCTCATCGGCGACGTGATCAACAACCTCAACACGGTGCTGACCACCGTGGATCAACGCAGCGCGCAATTTTCGGCCAGCGTCGACCAGTTGCAGCAACTGATCACCGGGCTTGCAGAACATAAGGACGACATCGCGGGTGCCATCCCACCGCTGGCGTCGACGACGACGGATTTGACTCAGCTGCTGAAGAATTCACGCCGGCCGCTGCAGGGCATCCTGGAGAACACCCGCCCGCTGGCCACCGAGCTGGACAACCGCAAGGCCGAGGTGAACAACGACGTCGAGCAGCTGGGCGAGGACTATCTGCGGCTGGCCGCCCTCGGCGCCTACGGCTCGTTCTTCAACATCTACTTCTGCTCCGTCACGATCAAGATCAACGGCCCGGCCGGTAGCGACATCCTGCTGCCGCTCGGTGGCCCGGTGGATCCCAGCAAGGGGAGGTGTGCTTTTGTCAAGTAACGCAAGGCGTGAGCGTGATCCACTGCGCACCGGAATCTTCGGCGCGGTGCTGGTGGTGTGTGTCGTGCTTATCGCGTTCGGCTACGCCGGATTGCCGTTCTGGCCGCAGGGCAAGATCTACGACGCCTACTTCACCGACGCCGGGGGCATCAATCCCGGTAACGCAGTTTACGTTTCGGGTTTCAAGGTCGGCAAGGTGACCTCGGTGGGTCTGGCCGGCGACAGCGCCAAGATCAGCTTCAGCGTCGACCGCCACGTCGGCGTCGGGGACCAGTCGCTGGCCGCGATCCGCACCGACACTATCCTCGGTGAGCGCTCCATCTCAGTGACCCCTGCCGGTGGCGGGAAGGCAACCACCATCCCGCTCAGCCGCACGACGACGCCGTACACGCTCGCCGGCGCGCTCGAGGATTTGGGTCAGAACGCCAACAACCTGGACAAGCCGCAGTTCGAGAAGGCGCTGAACGTGCTGACCGACACCCTGCACGATGCCAACCCGCAGCTGCGCGGTGCGCTGGACGGCGTGACATCGCTGTCGCGCACCCTGGACCGCCGCGACGAGGCTTTGCAAAGCCTGCTGGCGCATGCGAAGTCGGTCACCGGTGTGCTGTCGCAGCGGGCCGATCAGGTCAACAAACTGGTCGATGACGGTAACGAGTTGTTCGCGGCCCTCGACGAACGGCGCGGCGCCCTGGCCCAGCTGATCTCGGGGATCCAGGACCTCTCGACGCAGATTTCCGGCTTTGTCGCCGACAACCGCAAGGAATTCGGTCCGGCCCTGAACAAGCTCAACGACGTGCTGTCCAACCTCAACGAGCGTCGCGACTACATCACCGAGGCCCTCAAGCGCCTGCCCACCTATGCCACCGAGCTCGGTGAGGTGGTCGGTTCCGGTCCGGGCTTCAACGTCAACGTCTACGGTGTGATCCCGGCGCCGCTGCTGGCCACCATGTTCGACTTCTTCTACCAGCCCGGCAAGATGCCTGCCAGCCTCGCCGACTACCTGCGCGGTTTGATTCAGGAACGCTGGATCATCAGGCCGAAGTCACCATGATGCAGCGGATCCGCGGTAGCAGGGGGCTGCGCTACGCCACCATCATCGCGCTGGTCGCGGTGTTGGTGGGTGGCGTGTACGTGCTTTCGTCGCAAGCGAATAACCGCAAGATCGTCGGCTACTTCACCTCTGCGGTCGGCCTGTATCCCGGTGACCAGGTGCGCATCCTCGGCGTCCCGGTCGGCACCATCGACACGATCGACCCGCGGCCGTCCGACGTCAAGATCACCATGTCGGTGTCCAAGGACGTGAAGATCCCAAAGGACGCCAAGGCCATCATCATGTCGCCAAACCTGGTGGCGGCCAGGTTCATTCAGTTGACACCGGCGTACACCGGCGGGCCGGAGATGGCCGACGGCGCCAGCATCGGCCCGGGCCGCACCGCCGTTCCGGTGGAATGGGACGAGGTCAAGGAGTCGCTGACCCAGCTGGCCGTCCAACTCGGCCCGACGGCCGGATCGATGCAGGGACCGTTGGGCGCGGCGATCAACCAGGCCGCGGACACCTTCGACGGCAAGGGTGTGTCCTTCCACAACGCGTTGCGCGAGCTCTCGCAAGCCGCTGGGCGACTGGGGGATTCGCGTGGTGACATCTTCGGCACGGTGAAAAACCTGCAGGTATTGGTCAACGCGCTGTCGTCCAGCAACGAGCAGATCGTCCAGTTCGCCGGGAACGTCGCCTCGGTGTCGCAGGTGCTCGCCGACAGCTCGCGCCACCTGGACACCACGCTGGGGACCCTCAACAAAGCGCTGTCGGACATCCGTGGGTTCCTGCACGAAAACAACTCGACGATCGTCGACACGGTCAACAACCTCAACGATTTCGCGAAGACGTTGAGCGACCAGAGCGACAACATCGAGCAGGTGCTGCACGTGGCGGGGCCGGGTATCGCCAACTTCTACAACATCTACGACCCGGCGCAGGGCACGCTCAACGGCCTCCTGTCGATACCGGAATTCGCCAACCCCGTGCAGTTCATCTGCGGTGGGTCCTTCGAAACTGCCGGCGGACCCCGGGCGCCGGATTACTTCAAGCGCGCCGAACTCTGCCGTGAGCGGCTGGGCCCGGTGCTGCGCCGGCTCACCGTGAACTACCCGCCGCTGATGTTCCACCCGCTCAACACGATTACGGCGTACAAGGGCCAGATCATCTACGACACCCCGGAAACCCAGGCCAAGTCGGCCACTCCGGTGCCGCAGCTGACCTGGATCCCGGCCAAGGGCGCCCAGACGCCGCCCGCCGCTCAGAACCCGGCGGATCTGCAGGCCCTGCTGGTCCCGACGGCACCGCAGGCCGGTCCCGCACCGCGCCCGGCGCCGGCCGGTGCGGCCCCCGCCCCGGGTCCCGCTCCCGGAAGCGCGTTCGGTCCGCCGCCGGGTCCGCCTCCCGGCCAGGCGCCCGGCGGGCTGACGGCCGACCTGGGCGGTGGCGGATGAACCGATTGTGGTTGCGCGCAGGCGGATTGGCGATGGGCGGCATGCTGCTGGCCGGCTGCCAATTCAACGGGCTGAATTCGGTGGCGATGCCCGGCACCGCGGGCCACGGCAGCGGCGCCTACTCGATCACCGTCGAGCTGCCCGACGTGGCAACCCTGCCGCAGAACTCCCCGGTCATGGTGGATGACGTCACCGTCGGCAGCGTCGCCGGCATTACGGCCGAGCAGCGGGCCGACGGATCGTTCTATGCGGCAGTGAAATTGGCGTTGGACAAGAACGTCGTGCTGCCCGCCAACTCGACCGCGACGGTCGCCCAGACGTCGCTGCTCGGCTCGATGCACGTCGACTTGGCCCGCCCGAAGGACAAGCCGGCCGTCGGCAAGCTGAAGGACGGGTCGAAGATCGCGGAGGCCAACACCGGTCGCTATCCCACCACCGAGGAAGTGCTTTCGGCGCTCGGCGTGGTGGTGAACAAGGGCAATGTCGGTGCCCTGGAAGAGATCACCGACGAGACCTACCGGGCCGTCGCCGGCCGGCAGGACCAGTTCGTCGACCTGATCCCCAGGCTCGCCGAACTCACGTCGGGACTCAACCGTCAGGTCAACGACATCATCGATGCCGTCGACGGGTTGAACCGGTTCTCGGCGACCCTGGCGCACGATAAGGACAACCTGGGCCGGGCGCTGGACACGCTGCCCGAGGCGATTCGCGTGCTCAACAAGAACCGCGGCCACATCGTCGAGGCCTTCGCCGCGCTGCACAAGCTGGCGAATGTCACCTCGCACATTCTGGCCAAGACCAAGGTGGACTTCGCCGCCGACATGAAGGACCTGTATTCGGTTGTTAAGGTGCTGAACGACAACCGGCGGAACTTCGTCACATCGCTGCAGCTGTTGCTGACGTTCCCGTTCCCCAACTTCGGTATCAAGCAGGCGGTGCGCGGCGACTACCTCAACGTGTTCACCACCTTCGACCTCACCCTGCGCCGCCTCGGTGAAACATTCTTCACCACGGCCTATTTCGACCCGAACATGGCCCACATGAACGAGATCCTCAACCCGCCGGACTTCTTGACCGGCGAAATGGCCAACCTGTCCGGACAGGCCGCGGATCCGTTCAAGATTCCGCCCGGCACGGCTTCGGGACAGTAGGGGGCGGTCGCATGCATGACAGACTGACCAAGATCCAGCTGTGGATCTTCGCCGTGATCACGGCCATCACCCTGACCGTGATGGCGATCTTCTACCTGCGGCTGCCCGCGACGTTCGGTATCGGAACCTACGGCGTGAGTGCCGATTTCGTTGCCGGCGGCGGGCTATACAAGAACGCCAACGTCACTTACCGCGGTGTCGCCGTCGGCCGCGTCGAGTCGGTGGGGCTGAGCCCTAACGGGGTCATCGCCGGCATGCGGCTCAACAGCGGGACCGCCATCCCGTCGAACGTCACCGCCACCGTCAAGAGTGTGTCGGCCGTCGGCGAGCAGTACATCGATTTGGTGCCGCCGAGCTCGCCGGCATCGACCAAGTTGAGCAACGGATCTCTCATCGAGCGGAAGAACACCCGGATCGGCCAGGACGTCGCCGACCTGTTGAAGCGCTCGGAGACGTTGGTCAACAGCCTGGGCGATACCCGGCTGCGTGAGCTGCTGCACGAGACGTTCCTTGCGGCCAACGGTTCCGGGCCCGAGCTGGCCCGGCTGTTCGAGTCCGCCCGACTGCTGGTGGACGAGGCCAACGCGAACTATCCGCAAGTCTCGCAGTTGATCGACCAGGCCGGCCCGTTCCTGCAGGCGCAGATTCGCGCGGGCGGTGACATCAAGTCGCTGTCCGACGGGCTGGCGCGGTTCACCTCCGAGGTGCGGCAGGCCGATCCGCAGCTGCGCGACACCCTGGCCACCGCCCCGGGCGCCACCGACGAGGCCAGCACCGCGTTCTCCGGCATCCGTCCCTCCTTCCCGGCCCTGGCCGCCAGCCTGGCCAACCTCGGCCGGGTCGGCGTGATCTACCACAAGTCGATCGAGCAGCTGCTGGTCGTCTTGCCGGCGCTGTTCGCCGCGATCACCACCGCCGCGGGCGGTATGCCGCAAGACGAAGGCGCCAAGCTGGACTTCAAGCTTGACCTCAACGACCCGCCGCCGTGCGCGGTCGGCTTCCTGCCGCCGCCGTTGATGCGCACCCCGGCCGACGAGACGGTGCGTGAGCTGCCCAAGGACATGTACTGCAAGACCGCGCAAAACGATCCCAGCACCGTGCGCGGCGCCCGCAACTACCCGTGCCAGGAGTTCCCTGGAAAGCGCGCCCCGACGATCCAGTTATGTCGCGACCCGAAGGGCTATGTGCCGATCGGCCGCAACCCGTGGCGCGGCCCGCCGGTGCCGTACGACACCCCGGTGACCAACGGCTTGAACGTGTTGCCGCCCAACCACTTCCCGTATATCCCGCCGGGCGCCGAGCCCGATCCGGGTACACCCGTCGTCGGCCCGCCGCCCCCGGGCGTGGTGCCCGGGCCGGGGCCGCTGCCCAACAAGCAGCCGGCGTTCGATCCGCCGCCGCCGAATGACAACGGGCCGCCACCGCCGTTCACGTCGTGGCAGCCGCCCGGGGTACCGCCGGTGCCGCCCCAGCTTCCCTACCCGAAGTGGCTGCCTCCGCCGGCGCCGCCGGAGGGGATCAACCCTCCGCCGGCCGGCCCGGGACCGGAGAAGCCGTGGGGCCCGCCGCCCGGGGGACAGCCGCAGGCCAGCGGCCCCGCCTACGCCACCTATGACCAGAAGACCGGCGCGTTTGTCGATCCAGCCGGTGGCACTGGTATCTTCGCGGCCGGCGCCACTGGCACATCCGGCGCCGAGAACTGGGTGGACCTCATGCTTGATCCAAGGCCGATGTAATGGACCCTGCCGTGGCAGACGAACCGACAATCACGCCGCGCGTTCGTCGGCGAGCCTCGCGCGCGGCGGGTCCGGCCAAGGGTGAGCCGCCCCGGGACGTCACGGTCCAGACCGAGGTTCCGGCCGCGTCGAAGCGGCCGGCCAAACCCGTCAAGACCCTCAAGTCCATCAAGCCGCCGCCCCGACGGCAGCCGCACCGCGTGCGGGTCGCGTGGATTTCCTTCGTGGCGGCACTGTTGGCGGTCGGGGCGCTGGCCGGTTGTGTGGCGGTGCTGCTCGTTTCGCAGCACCACGCCACCGCGGCGCGGGCGCGCGATCAGCGTTTCGTCGACACCGCGACGCAGACGGTGGTCAACATGTTCAGCTACAAGCAGGACAACATCGACGAAAGCGTGAACCGGTTCGTCAACGGCACCAGCGGCCCGCTGCGCGGCATGCTCGGCGCGAACAACAACGTCGAGAACCTAAAGGGCCTGTTCCGCTCCACCAATGCGACGTCGGAAGCCGTCATCAACGGCGCAGCGCTGGAAGGCATTGACGCCGTTACCGATAACGCGTCGGTGCTGGTGTCGGTGCGCGTCACGGTGGCCGACATCGACGGGGTCAACAAGCCGTCCATGCCCTATCGCCTGCGTGTCATCGTGCACGAGGACGACGCGGGGAAGATGACCGGCTACGACCTGAAATATCCCGACGGAGGCAATTGATGCGATGGCGGCGTTGGCTGCTGATCGTCGCGGGTTACCTCCTGGCCGTGGCGTTCGTTGGGCTGTCCGCGGTGGCCGGCTGGATGTACTGGGACAGAGTGCAGACCCGCGGCGAGCAGGCGGCGCGTGCGGTGCTGCCGGGGTTGGCGGCCAAGGAGATTCCCGAGGTTTTCGCGTACGACTACCAAACCGTTGAGCGGAGCCTGTCGGCGGCGTATCCGCTGTTGACCCCCGACTATCGCGCGGAGTTCCAGAAGAGCGCCAACAACCAGATCATCCCCGAGGCTAAGAAGCGCGAAGTCGTGGTGCAGGCCAATGTCGTTGGCGTAGGGGTGATGTCGGCCAAGCGGGAGTCGGCGTCGGTGATGGTCTTCATGAACCGGACCGTGACCGACAAGTCGCGCCAGCCGCTGTATGACGGCAGCCGGTTGCGGGTGGACTTCAAAAAGATCGGCAAGCAGTGGCTGATCGCCTACATCACGCCGATCTAGCCCCGCCGGCAATCGACCATCAGGTCAGTAGCACATCGCAATGCCGTTGCAGTACAACGGGTAACGATTTATCGGGCTGGGCGGCGGCCCCGTCATCGCCAGCGAGAACGGTTCCTTCTTCATTCCCGGCTGCATCCCGCACACGGCACCGTGCAACGTGGTGTGGGTGCCGCTCATCGTCTCGTCGCTGAACGCGAAGGTGTCCGTGGACGGCGCGGTGCCGCCGCCCGGGCAGGCCACACCGTCGGGCTTGTCGACCTTGAAAGTCCACAGCATGCTGGACATCCGGGCCCGGCCACCAAAGTTCTGCTGCTTGTCCGCGGTGCTGATCTGCTCGGGCGTCGAACTCACGATGTTCAGCGCGCAATTCATCGCGAACACGATCGGGTCGGAATAGTCGTTCATGTTCCGGGTGCCCGAGGGCTGATCGCACAGCGCCGAGATCGTCCAGGTGACCCCGGACACGCCCGCCTCGTTGAAGTTGTACGTGCCGTCGGCCGGTGGCCCGACGGCCTTGGCCGGTTCACCGGATTGCAGCGCGATCCCCACCGCGACGGCCGTGACGATGCCGGCACCCGCGGCCATGCCGTGACGGAGCTTCATCTGATTCCCCTCCTTCACGTTCGACGCTGCATCTGAGTATCACAGCGTTCGGGTGCCAACACCATGGGGTCGTGCGCGTGCGCGCTAATCGGCGTCACCGGGTCGGGCTTCGGCGAGCGCATCGAGGAACGACCTCGCCCAGCGGTCGACGTCATGAGCGAGTACCTGGCGGCGCAGGGACCGCATCCGGCGGCGCCCCTCGTCGGCGGATTGGTTCAGCGCGGCCTCGATCGTGTCCTTGACGCCTTCGAGGTCGTGCGGGTTGACCAGATATGCCTGCCGGAGTTCGGCGGCGGCGCCGGTGAATTCGGACAGGACGAGCGCGCCGCCGAGATCGCTGCGGCACGCGACGTACTCCTTGGCGACCAGGTTCATCCCGTCCCGCAGCGGGGTGACCAGCATGACGTCGGCGGCCACGAAGAACGCGATGAGCTCGTTGCGGGGGACCGGCCGGTGCAGGTAGTGCACCACCGGATGTCCGACTTCGCCGTATTCACCGTTGATGTGGCCGACCTGGCGTTCGATGTCGTTGCGCAGCTGCTGATAACTGTCCACCCGTTCGCGGCTCGGTGTCGCGAGCTGGACCAGCACCGTGTCGTCGCGCTTGGCGCGACCCTCGGCCAACAGCTCCGAAAAGGCTTTCAGCCGAACGTCGATGCCCTTGGTGTAGTCGAGCCGGTCGACGCCGAGCAGCACCTTGCGGGGGTTGCCCAGCTCGGCGCGGATCTCGCGGGCGCGGCGCTTGATGTCGCGGTGGCGGGCCGCCCGGTCGAGGGAGCTGGAGTCGATGGAGATGGGAAAGGCACCCACCCGGACGACGCGGGAGTCGAGCTCCACCTCGCCGTAGCGCGTCCGCACGCCCACCGCGCCGCGCGAGGTGTTGGCGCCGGTCAGCCGCCGGGCCAGGAACAGGAAGTTCTGCGCACCGCCGGCCAGATGGAACCCGACGAGATCGGCACCGAGCAGGCCCTCGACGATCTCGGTCCGCCACGGCAACTGCATGAACAGCTCGACGGGCGGGAACGGGATGTGCAGGAAGAAGCCGATGGTGAGGTCGGGTCGCAGTTCGCGCAGCATTTTGGGGACCAGCTGCAGCTGGTAGTCCTGCACCCAGACCGTCGCGCCTTCTGCGGCGGCACGGGAGGTGGCTTCGGCGAAGCGGCGGTTGACGTCGACGTAGCGGTCCCACCACTCGCGGTGGTAGATCGGTTTGACGATGACGTCGTGATACAGCGGCCACAGCGTGGCGTTGGAAAAGCCCTCGTAATATTCGGCGACGTCGTCGGGGCTCAGCCTGACCGGCCGAATCTCCAAATCATCCTGGAGGATGGGCTCGTCCTCGCCGTCGGTGTCCTCGGCGACGATCCCGGGCCAGCCCACCCACGCGCCGCGGCGGCGGCGCAGCAGCGGCTCGAGGGCCGTGACCAGTCCCCCGGGGCTGCGCTTCCACGCCGTGGTGCCGTCGGGAAGCTGCTCCTGGTCCACCGGCAGCCGGTTGGCGACTACGACGAAGTCGGAATTCCCGTACTTGGCGGCCTTCGAGCTGCGCCCTCCCCCGGGAGACATTTACGCGTCGAGCTTCGCCGGCCCAATACCCAGCATGGACAGAAACACCCGGCACTCGTCGGCGTCGTTCGCGTACGCCGCGACGACCCGCCTGGCCTGGCTCGCAGTGCTGTCCGCCACCGGCTCGACGTCGCCGATTTCGCCGGGATCAGATTTCGTAGGCATGACTTAACTGTAGGCGACGTTCGTGACCGCTCACAGGCCGTCTCACCAGCTAACGGGTGCCGGCCGCATTTATGGCTGGTTTGCAGGGGTTCGCGGCGCCGCTCGCGAAGACGTGATCGGCCGTCGACGCGGTGGTGCAGGATAAGTAGGTGGTCGATGAGGGTGCCGACGAGACGGTGTTCGAGTTCTTCGATGTCGTCGTCGAGCGGCAAGGAAGGCGGGCCCTGAACGGGCTGACCGCCGCCATTCCGGGTCACGGTGTGACGGCGGTGTTCGGACCGTCGGGCTCGGGCAAATCGACCCTGCTTCGGTTGTGCAACCGCCTGGAGCTGCCGACCAGCGGGCGGGCGACCTTCCATGAGTCGGATATCGCCGGGCTCGATCCGCTGTGGCTGCGGCGCAGGGTGGGCATGTGTTTCCAGCGTCCGACGCCATTTCCGGGCACGGTCGCCGACAACCTGCGCGCCGCGGACCCGGACGCGTCCGACGCGCGGATGCGGGAAACGTTGGCCCGGGTGGCGTTGACCGGATCGTGGTTGGACCGCGACGTGGCCGGGCTTTCGGGTGGCGAGGCGCAGCGCGTGTGCCTGGCCCGCACCCTGTTGGCACAGCCCCAGGTGCTGCTGCTGGACGAACCCACCTCCGCCGTCGACACTGAGGCGGCCGAAGTCATCGAGCGCGCGGTGCGCGACCTGGCGGCCGACGGCATCCCCGCCCTGTGGGTCACCCACGACTCGGCGCAGGTGGAGAGGGCCGCCGACCGGGTCCTGCGCCTGGAGTGCGGTCGCAGCCGGGGGTTGGGCCCGGTTGGTGCCAAGCCCGGCGACGGTCCTGGGGCGTGATGCACGGCCAAGTCGGCTGGGTGGGCCTGGCGACGTCGCTGATTCTGGTGGCATTCGCGGCCGGGATCTCGCTGTGGCGGCGATTGGGTCTGGAGCGGCAGCTGCTGTGGGCCGCGGCCCGCGCGCTGGTGCAGTTGCTGCTCGTGGGGGGTGCGCTGACCCTGCTGTTCGAGCCGGGCCGGTCGCTGTGGTGGTCGTGGGCGTGGGTCGCCGGGATGGTGGCCTACGCCGGGGATGTCGCCCGCCGCAGGGCGCCGGAGGTACCGCGGTTTGCGCCGCTGGCCGTGGCCGCGTTCGCCGGCGCGGCGGTGGTGACGCTCGGGGTGATCTTCGGCCTGCGGGTGTTCCCGTTGCAGGGGCGCACCCTGGTACCCGTCGCCGGCATGATGATCGGCAACTCGATGACCGCCATGGTGTTGGTGGCCCGGCGGTTGGTCGACGAGCTGCGCGACAAACGCGACGAGGTCGAAGCCCGCCTCGCGCTGGCGCAACCGTCGCGGCAGGCCGCGTCGCCGTATCTGCGAATCGCCTTGCGCTCGGCGATATCTCCGCAGATTGAGACGACCAAAGCCACCGGGCTGGTGTTCCTGCCGGGCGCCATGACCGGCCTCATCCTCGCCGGGGTGCCGCCGTTGCAGGCGGTGTTGGTGCAGGCCGTGGTGATGTTCTTGATCCTGGGTTCGGTCGCGGCCACCACCGTGGTCGTCGCGCTGGGCATCGTCCGGCTGGTGTTCACCCGCGACCATCGGCTGCTGCCGTTGGGCCGGCGGCCCGAGACCGCCGGGTGAGAACGCGGTGGTCGACAGGGGTCCGGCAGCCGATCACCCCAGCGCGTGCCGGTTACACACTGGCCGTAATCTCCTAAATAAGGCTAATTCAACGACGAACGAGGTGGGCGGAATGACAGTCTCCGAGCAAGCCGACACCGGGGCGGCTGACGCCAACTCCCCGGAGCTGGTGGCCTACGAAACCCTCGACGAGGGCCGCATCGCCCGGATTTGGCTGAACCGGCCTGAGGCCCACAACGCGCAGAGTCGAGGCCTGCTGGTCCAGCTTGACGAGGCGTTCGGCCGAGCCGAGGCCGATGACACGGTTCGCGTGGTGATCCTCGCGGCGCGCGGCAGGAACTTCTCCGCCGGCCACGACCTGGGCTCCGAGCAGGCCCTGGCCGAGCGGGCACCCGGACCCGGGCAGCACCCGAGCTTCCGCTCGCGCGGGGCCACGCTTGAGCCCATCATGGAGAAGCTGTACCACCAGGAGTGGCACTACTTCTTCGAAAACACTTGCCGCTGGCGCGATCTGCGTAAAATCACCATCGCCCAGGTGCAGGGCAACGCGATCTCGGCCGGCCTGATGCTGATCTGGGCCTGCGATCTGATCGTCGCGGCCGACAATGCGAAGTTCAGCGACGTCGTCGCGGTACGGCTTGGTATGCCGGGCGTCGAATACTATGCCCACCCTTGGGAATTCGGACCACGCAAGGCCAAAGAGCTGCTGCTGACCGGGGATTCGATCGACGCCGACGAGGCTTATCGGCTTGGCATGGTGTCCAAGGTTTTCGCTGTCGACGAATTAGAGGAAAAGACACTCGAATTCGCGCGACGCATCGCCGAGCGGCCCACGATGGCGTCGCTGCTCATCAAGGATTCGGTCAACGCCGCCTCCGACGCGATGGGTTACACCGAGGCGCTGCGGCACGCGTTCCACGTGCACCTTTTGGGGCATGCTCACTGGGCGGCGTTCAACGAGAACCGGTGGCCGGTTGGCCAGCCTCCGCACGTCGAGGATTGGCGTGACGCCAAGCCGACGAAGGTGGCTCGCCGCGATACGCCGTAGCGCCGCGCAGCGGGGGTCTAACGAGACCGGGGGTAGCGATATTCACCCCGAGGGGACATGCTTCTATAGCTAGAACTTGTTCCAGTTTGAAAGGGCCTCGAGTGCAGCTTTCGTTCGAAGACCGGACCTATCTGATCACCGGTGGCGGCAGCGGAATCGGCAAGGGCGTGGCCGCCGGGCTGGTCGCGGCCGGCGCCTCCGTCATGATCGTCGGCCGCAACGCTGATCGGCTCGCGGAGGCCGTCAAGGAGATCGAAGCCCTGCCCGGCGACGGCTCCATTCGTTACGAGCCCACGGACGTCACGAACGAGGACGAGGTGGTGCGTGCGGTCGACGCCGCGACGGCCTGGCACGGCCGGCTGGACGGCGCGGTGCACTGCGCGGGCGGCTCACTGACCGTTGGGCCGATCACCCACACCGACTCGGAGGCGTGGCGAAACACCGTCGACCTCAACGTCAACGGCACCATGTACGTGCTCAAGCATGTCGGGCGCGAACTGGTGCGCGGCGGTGGCGGCTCGTTCATCGGGATCTCGTCGATCGCGGCCAGCAACACCCACCGCTGGTTCGGGCCCTATGGGGTCACCAAGTCGGCGATCGACCACATGATGATGCTGGCCGCCGACGAACTCGGCCCGTCGTGGGTGCGGGTCAACAGCATTCGGCCCGGTCTGATCCGCACCGATCTGGTCGACGCGAGCGTGATCCAGTCACCGGAGATCAGCGGCGACTATGCGCTGTGCACACCGCTGCCGCGGGTCGGAGAGGTCGAAGACGTCGCCAACCTGGCGATGTTCCTGCTCAGCGACGCGGCCACCTGGATCACCGGCCAGTGCATCAACGTCGACGGTGGACACATTCTGCGCCGCGGTCCGGACTACTCCTCGATGATGGAGCAGATGTACGGCGCCGACGCGCTGCGCGGAGTGGTCTAGCCAGGAGGATCAGATGAAAAGGCTTGAGGGCAAGCGGATCCTGGTCACCGGCGCCGCTTCCGGGATCGGTCAGGCCAGCGCGTTGCGGTTACTGGACGAGGGCGCCGCCGTCGCGGCCGCGGACGTCGCGGCCGACGGCCTGGACAACACCCGGGCACGGGCCCAAGAGGCCGGCACCGCCGACCGGCTCACCACGATGCCGATCGACGTCGGCAACGAGGACTCGGTGACCGACGGCGTGGGCTCGGCCGTCGAGAAGCTCGGCGGTCTGGATTCACTGGTGAACGCGGCGGGCATCCTGCGCGCCTGGCACACCCACGAGACCACCCTCGAGCAGTGGAATCGGATCATCGCCGTCAACCTGACCGGCACCTTTCTGGTGGTCCGGGAAGCGCTGCCGTCCCTGCTAGCCAATCCCCGCAGCGCGATCGTGAACTTCAGCTCCACGTCGGCCTCGTTCGCCCATCCCTATATGGCCGCCTACGCGGCCAGCAAGGGCGGCATCCAGGCTTTCACCCATTCGCTAGCGCTCGAATACGCCAAGGACGGTCTGCGCGCGGCGTGCGTCGCCCCGGGCAGCATCAAGTCCGGGATCACCGATGCCACCGGCGGATACATCCCCAAGGACGCCGACTGGTCGCTGTTTCCCCGGCTGATGCCGATCCTGCCGACCACGACGGAATCCAGCGGCGCGGGGATGGCCGGACCCGAAGCGGTCGCCGGTGTGATCGCCATGCTGGTCTCGGACGACGGCGCCTGGATCACGGGCACTGAAATTCGGATGGACGGCGGCACGCACGCCTGATGGCGGCGACCCGCTGCGCTTGCGATAGGCGCTAGTTGACGCAGGGCACGCCGCCGCCGTCGATCGGCTTGCCCTGATCGGGTGTCGGATAGGTCGTGGTCGTGCCGTTGTAGTAGTAGCTCTTGGCCTTGGTCGACGTGGTGCTGGAGCTGGTGCTCGTCGTGTCGTCCATCTGGGTCTCGTCGGCTGTGGGCATCGTGAAATTGGTGTCCACGGTGACCCGGATGTGCCCGGCCGCGACGCTGGGGCTGGGCTGCTTGGGCGCGTCCACGCCGAGCAGGCTGGCCAAGTTGAGCGCATCGGTTTGCGCGCCCGCGCCATACTCCACCGTGGTGGTGGTCGGGTCGCCGGATTCACGGTCGCGGACCTGACCCGGGGTGTAGCCCTTCTTCTTGAGCGCGCGCGACACCTCGGTCGCCAGACCGCTCATGCTGCCGGAATTCACCACGTCGACCACCGTGGACGGATCGGGCTTCACGGCGGTGGTGGTCGGCGCGGTCGTCGGTGTCTCGGCGCCGATGGCCTGAGCCACCTCGGACTTGATGGCTGCCGGGTCGACGATGTTGACGTCCTGGCCGTCGATGGTGTCGTAGCGCACCACCGGCAGCGTCCGGAACTCGACGTTGCCGCCGGCCAGTCCGCCGAGCCGCTGGATCATGTCGTCGTTCCAGCCCGCCGAGAGCACCACGTCCTTGCGCGCCACCGCCATCAGGTTCTTGAGCTTGTCGATGTTGGTGAAGGTGCCCGAGGCCTGCAACTCCTGCATGACCGACGAGATGAACGCCTGTTGGCGGTGGGTGCGGTCAAGGTCCCCGTTTTCCAGGCCGTGCCGCTGCCTGACGAACGACAGTGCCTCGGACGCGTCCAGCCGCTGGCGGCCGGCCGGGAAGTCGGCGCCGGAATACGAGTCATAGACGGCGTGATTGAGGCACACGTCGACGCCGCCGAGGGTCTGCGCCAGGTCGAAGAACCCCGCCAGATTGACCTCGGCGAAGTAGTCGATGGGAACACCGGTCAGGCTCCGGACCGCGCGCAGCGTTGCCGCCCGGCCGGCTTCGCGGCCCTTGGTCTCAAGTTCCTTTTGAGTGCTGTTGCCCTGGTTGGCCAGCTTTTGGGCGACGTACTGTTTGGTCAGCCCGTAGGCCTCTTTGATCTTGATGTGGTTGTATCCGGGGACTCCGGTGAAGGGCACCCAGTCGTCGCGGGGGATCGAGAAGGCGACGACTTTGTTGTCGGCGCTGACGTGCACCAGGATCATCGTGTTGGTGTTGTAGCCACCGTCGTCGGAATCACCGGCGTGCAGATGCTTGAGGATCGAGTTGGGCAGGTCGTTGCCGTCCTGATCCTTACGGGAGTCCAGCCCGATCAGCAGGATGTTCATGTTGTCGCCGCTGGACCGCGGGTCGTCGGGCTGCAGGGCGTTCGACACGGTGATGCCGCCCAGCGCGCCGTGCGCCACGTAGTAGCCCGCCCCGGTCAGCCCCACCGCGGCCACGGAGACGAGAGCGCCCAGGGTGCGCGTCAGCCCCTTACGGAAACGGGAGGGCTGACGGACGGCTCGATGACGGCGATGGGCGCCGCCCGAGCGGGCCATCACAAACCTCTGCCCACGCCCAGCACATCACCAGGCACCGCAACGGTGCTTTGCGGCGATGTCGCTTCAAGCATGGTGACAAGTATGCGTTAGCTTGCTGTGAAGCCCCCAATCGAGAGCACCCGTCACACGGTCGGTGGGAGCACATTCGCGGCACCAACCAGGCGCTGATCTCGCGTGCCATCCGGGCTCTACCAGCATGTTTTGCCCGGGGCCGGCCACAATGGTCTCCGCACGGTCTCGGGCCGGCCACATCGCCGCCCGGATAGAGCCGAACTTGTTACCGGGCGGATACGGCCCGGCGGGCGTTCACCGCATCAAATCGGCCAGCAAACCACCATCATCGGCTATCGGCTCTGACCAGGTCCTCGCCCGAGGTGTAAAAGAGCGTGATGTTGGTGCCCGTGACGATCTCAGCGAGGTAGACGCCGACCGGCTCGACTTCGTAGTAGTAGTGAATGTTGCCGCCGGTATCCACCGCCGAGGCGCACGAACAGCCCGGCGCACCGCATCGTTGCTTGATGGGTACCGCGAGGATGGCCAGCAGCACGACGACGGCAATGCCGACGAATAGCGGAATCCTGTGCAGCGCCGACCGGTGTTGCGCCGGATTGATCACGGTTGGAGTGTAAGCGGCTGATCCAGCGGTTTTGGCGCGCGGCGCAGTAGGGTTCTTCAGCTGTGGCCACCGCACACCCGCACGACGGATCCCCCGCGCACACGCGTGTCGAGGTACTCGGCAACATCGGACCCAACTGGTTCGCCTCGGTGATGGGCACCGGGATCGTCGCGACCGCCGGCGCCACCCTGCCCGTCCACATCGTCGGGTTGCGTGCGTTCGCCCAAGTGGTTTGGGTGATCGCGGCCGTGCTGCTGGTGGCGCTGATCGTGCTGGTGGGTGGCCATTGGTTGCGCCATCCGACCGTGGCGCGCACCCACGCCCGCAATCCGCAGATGGCGCACTTCTACGGCGCCGCCCCGATGGCGCTGATGACGGTCGGCGGGGGAGCCGTGCTGGTCGGCAGGGACCTGCTCGGCGAGCGCATCGCCGTCGACCTGGACTGGGTGCTGTGGATCGCCGGCACGCTCGGCGGGCTGTTCACCGCCGTCAGCATCCCGTTCCTCATGTTCACCCAGCACGACGTCGAGCCGGACGCGGCGTTCGGTGGATGGCTGATGCCGGTCGTTCCGCCCATGGTGACCGCGGCGACGGGGGCGCTACTGCTCCCGCATATGGCGGCCGGCACCGGGCGGACGACCATGCTGTACGGCTGTTACGCGATGTTCGGGTTGTCCGTGGTGGCGTCGTTGAACATCATCGCCATGATCTGGAGCCGCCTGACCCTGTACGGCACCTCGGGTTCCGCGCGGGTGCCGACGTTGTGGATCGTGTTGGGCCCGCTTGGACAATCCATCACGGCCGCAGGGCTTTTGGGAGCCAACGCGGCGTTGGCCGTTGACCCGGAACTGGCCGAGGACCTGAACGCCTTCGCCATCCTCTACGGGGTGCCGGTGTGGGGGTTCGCGGTGTTGTGGATCGCGCTTGCCAGCGCGTTGACGGTTCGCACGCTGCGCCGGGGAATGCCGTTCGCTCTGACCTGGTGGAGCCTGACCTTCCCGGTCGGGACTTTCGTCACCGGGACATCCCAGCTCGCCGGGCACACCCATCTGCCGGCATTCCGGCTGGCGGCGGCCATCGCCTACGCGGGTCTGCTGTTCACCTGGCTGCTGGTGACGGTTCGCACCGCCCGGGGCAGCATGCGGGGCAACCTGCTCAGGTTGCCGCCGAGCACGGCGCCGATCAAGGCGCACAAGGACCCGGCCCGCCGCTAGGAGCGTTGCCGCGCGCGTTTGGGTGCCCGGGTGCGGCGGGTACGCCGCGTTGAGCGCGAACAGGCGGAGCCAGCGCAACGGGCCGTTGCGAGATGCCAGAGCGGCAGACGCCGGATCGGCTCGCGCCGACCGAACCGCCCGAGGGCTTGACGCCACAGCGTCAGGCGCCGGAACAACAACACCATTGGAGGCAGACATGCGTGCCGAGGAAGGCGACGAAACGGTCAAGGACTACGCGAGCGAGGGGCGAGAAGCCCTCGGCCGCATCAAGGCCTCGCAGCACGCGGGTGGCCGCCTGGGCAACATCGCCCGGCGCTTCGCCGGCCTGTGGGGGCGAGGACAACGCGGCTCCGAAGACGCTGGCCCCCTTGCGTAAAATCCCTTCAGCGCAAGGCTAATTCGGTGTCGCGGCGGGCGCCGGATGCCGGTGGACCCAGGGGCGCGCCTCTTCGAGTTGCGCGGCCAACTGCAGCAGATCGCCGTCTGCGCCCAGCGTCCCGACGAATTGCACACCCAGCGGAAGTCCGGCATCCGTCCAGTGCAGCGGCACGCTGATCGCCGGGCGGCCGGTGAGGTTGGCCAGCTGCGTGTAGGGCACCCAGCCCAAACTCTCCTGGATGAGGTCATCGAGAATTCCGCTGAGCGCCATCAGTTTTCCGGCTCGTGCCTTGCTGATTAGCCGTGCCACCCGCTGCAATACGGCCGATGTCGCCGTGGCACCGACCGCAAGGGGAGGGGTGGCCAGGGTGGGGGTCAAAAAGAAGTCGTAGCTGTCGTGGAACGCCGCCAGGGATTGGATATAGGCGTTCCTGTTTTCCAGCGCGGACATCACCGGCAGTGCGCCGCCGGACCGGCCGAGTTCGGCGATGGCCAGAGTGTCGGCTTCAAAGTCGCTGTCGCGCGCGCCGGTTCGCTGTCTGATGTCGGCGACCTGCTGGTGCAACTGGGCGAACCAGATGGTCAAAAAGTCCCGCCCCAACGCGGCGTCGTCGTAGGGCGGTGCGACCTCTTCGACCCGATGGCCCAATTCGGCAAGGAGGGCCGCGGCCTTCTCGACCGCGGCGACGGCCTCGCGGTCCGGCTTCTCGTTGATGGCCGAGCGTGCCGAGTACCCGATTCTTAGCGTCCCCGGACGATGCTTGATCTGCTCCCCAAAGGGATTGTCGGGCAGCGCAACTCGGTAGGCGGCGCTCGGATCGGGTCCGACGATCGCGTCGAGCAGTGCCGCACTGTCGCGCACGGTGCGCGAAACCACCCCCTGGGTTGCCATACCCAGCATCAGTTCACCGGTCTGCGGGCCGTAGGGCGCCAATCCCCGGCTGGGCTTGAGGCCGACCAGCCCGTTGCAGGCGGCGGGGATGCGGATCGATCCGCCACCGTCGTTGGCGCCTGCGGCCGGAACGATGCCCGCCGCCACCGCCGCCCCGGATCCGCCCGACGAGCCGCCGGGCGTGTGCCCGGTGTTCCACGGGTTGCGGGCCGGTCCCCAATAGTCGGGTTCCGTCACGCCCTTGGCCCCGAATTCCGGCGTGTTGGTTTTCCCGAAGATCACCAGGCCCGCATCGAGGAACCGCTGCGTGACCAGCGCGTGCCGGTCGGCCACGTCATGGGCCAGCGAGCGGGACCCGCACGAGGTCGCAAAGCCGCGGTATTCCTGGCCGAGGTCTTTGAGCAGGAATGGCACACCGGCGAACGGTCCGCTCAGGTTCGGGTCGGCGGCTTGCCGGTCGGCGGCGTCGTCGAGGCGGCACACGATGGCGTTCAGCCGGGGATTCACCGCATCCGCCCGTTGCCGAGCCAATGCGAGAAGCTCCGCCGCAGTGACCTCCTTGCGCTCGACCAGCTCGGCCAAAGCGGTCGCATCCAGCGACATGTACTCGTCGAGACGCATGCCTTCTCCTTCACTCCGGTCCGATTCTCGCGGCACCGGTATTGGCCGAGGTCCTACTTATTGACGCCGCCGCATGTTGTTGACGTTAAGCCAACGCGACCATTTCGTGGGGGCGCCTTAGTATCACCTGATGCCCACGGCAGCCGAACCGTTCACGATCCAGGGTCCCGGCGGCGTTCAGATCGTCGCCGACCGCCTCGGGGATCCGCACGCGCGCGCCGTGGTCTTCCTGCACGGCGGCGGCCAGACCCGCCGGTCCTGGGGCAAGGCGGCCGCCGCCGTCGCCGCGCGCGGGTGGCAGGCCGTCACCGTCGACCTGCGGGGCCATGGCGAATCGGACTGGTCCGACGACGGCGACTATCGCGTCGTCAGTTTCGCCGCTGATGTTCAAGAGGTGCTGCGCACGCTGCCCCCCCAGCCGGTTCTGGTCGGTGCCTCCCTGGGTGGTTTCACGTCGATGCTGCTCGCCGGGGAGCTGTCCCTGGGCATCGCCAGTGCGGTCGTGTTGGTGGACATCGTGCCGAATATGGACCAGTCGGGGGCAAACCGGATACACGCTTTCATGGCGGACCGGGTGGAGTCGGGCTTCAGCTCACTCGACGAGGTCGCCGATGCGATCGCCGAATACAACCCGCACCGGCCGCGACCAACCGATCTGGAAGGCCTGACCACCAACCTGCGTCGCCGTGGCGATCGCTGGTATTGGCATTGGGATCCCCAGTTCATCAGCGGCACTGCGGCTTTCCCTCCTTTTGAGGTCACCGATCCCGATCGGATGCACGCAGCCGTCGCGGCGATCCTGCGCAGCGGGGTGCCCATCTTGCTGATCCGTGGTCAGATGAGCGACCTGGTCAGCCAGGATCGTGCCGACGAATTCCTTGCGCGTTTCCCGCAAGTCGAATTCACCGATGTCCGCGGCGCGGGACACATGGTGGCCGGCGATCGCAACGACATTTTCGCCGACGCTGTGCTGGACTTCCTCGCTCGGCATGTCGACGCTGGGTGAACTACGTGCACGGAACAGATTGGCCGCCACCTCATTTCAGGTTGGCATCGCTGATACTATCTGCCGGGCGTAAGCGGAGGGGGACGGCGTGACCATACCGTTGTTGCGGGGGTTGGGACTCTTGGGGGCGGTGATGGTGGCCGCGACGACGGTGGCGAAAACCGCCCTGGCAGCGCCGCCCCCGGCTCTGCCGTCGCCGCCGCCGGCGCCGGGTATCGGAGTCGATCATGAATCCGGTAGGTGCACAGCAGGATTCGCTGCACAGGGTTCCGACGGAAGCTACTACCTGATGACCAGCGGGCACTGCGACGCGCACGACGGCGCCGAATGGACGTACGGCAACGATGCTCCGCTCGGCAGAATCTCCGCCAGCGAGCATGAGGGTGACAAGCGAGACGCCGCGATCATCCGTCTGGAGCCGAGTGTCGGCATGCCGGTCGGCGACGTCGGCGGCAGGTATCAGGTTCGGGATGTGTTGAGCCGCCAGCAGATTCAGGTCGGAATGCCGTTCTGCAAGATCGGCGCGGTGACCGGTGAGACGTGCGGTGCCGTCAAGGGCATCAATGGTGACGTCGTGGAGGCCAGCGTGTTCAGCCTGGACGGCGACAGCGGCAGTCCCGGGTTCGTGATGAATCCGGACGGCACCGTCAGCGCGGTCGGGCTGTTGATGTCGTCGCCCGACGGGGATGACTACACGACCTACTTCATGCTGATCAATCCGCTGCTGGGAAAGTGGGGGCTTCGCGTCCTTCCATGAGCGGTGCACGGCAGCGTGAGCAGGCCATCGAGGGGCACGTAACGTGGCGTTTGCATTTCTCGAGTACCGGGTATCAGGTGGACCGGCGTATCGCGTCGGTCCGCAGGGACCCAGGTAGTCCAACCCGTATCGACGCGGCCAACGTGAAGAGGCAGCGGAACCAGCGACACGAAGGGAAGCAGTAGTGAAGCGTGGGATCGTGGTCGGCGTAGCCGGCGTGGCCCTGGTGATCGCGGCCAGCGCCGGATGTTCGAGCAACAAGTCGAGTACCGGATCGTCCAGCTCGTCGTCTGCGGCGCCAGCGGGTCCGGTGCTCACCGTCGACGGTCAGAACCAAAACATCAGCGGGCAGGTCACCTGCACCGCCGCGGGCGACAACATCAACATCGGCATCGGTGACCCGACCGCCGGACTGGGCGCAGTGGTCAGCAACGGCAATCCGCCGCTGGTGCACTCCGTCGGTTTGGGCACCGTAAACGGCGTCGCACTCGGTTTTTCCGACGCCGCGCCCAACCAGAGCGGGAATGCGGGGGCCGCGGTCAACGGCAAGGTCTGGGCGATCAAGGGCACCGCTACCGGCACCGACATGAGCAACCCGCAGCAACCGCAGCAGGTAACCAAGCCATTCGAGTTGGACTTCACCTGCCCGTAGTGCAGGCCGATAACTCCCAAGAGGGGACGCAGCTATGTCTATGAAACGTGTCGTCAGCGCCGCCGCGTTGGCCGCTGGCCTGAGTATCTCCGCGGCGACTCTGAACGCCGGGTCGGCCTACTCGGCTCCGCTCGACCCGCCGCCGTGCCCGAATTGCCACGGTGGTGGCGGCGGTGGCGGTGGTGGTGCGCCCGCGCCCGGCGGCGGTGGTGGTGCGCCCGCGCCCGGCGGCGGTGGTGGTGGCGCCCCCGCGCAGGGCGGGCAGACCAACCCCCCGCAGGGCGGGCAGAGCGCCCCCGCGCAGGGCGGTCAGAGCGCCCCCGCGCAGGGCGGGCAGAGCAACCCCCCGCAGGGCGGTCAGAGCAACCCCCCGCAAGGTGGGCAGACCAACCCCCCGCAAGGTGGGCAGACCAACCCGCCGCAGGGTGGCGAGAACACTCCGCAGCCCAACCAGCACGGTCAGTACCCGGGCCAGACGGGGCAGAACACTCCGCCCAATGAGCACGGTCAGTACCCGGGCCAGACGGGGCAGAACACTCCGCCCAATGAGCACGGTCAGTACCCGGGCCAGACGGGGCAGAACACTCCGCCCAATGAGCATGGGCAGTACCCGCCGCAGACCGGTCAGAACACCCCGCCCGACGAGCACGGTCAAAACCCGCCGCCGAACAACAGGCAGCGGTACGAGGCGCTGAATCCGCCGGCCACACAGCCTCCGCACCCGGCGTACATCCCGCGCCACGACGTGGTCACCGCCAACGCGCAGATAGGTGGCCCTGCCGGCCCGAATGTCCAATTCAGCATCCCGGGTCGCGGGGCGCCCCCACCACCGCGCGAGCACGGCTACGGCTGGAACGACGGCCGGGCCCCCGGCCACCCGCCGCCACACTGGGAGGGCCCGCCGCCCCCAGGGGGCTGGGACGGTCCGCCGCCTCCGGGGGGCTGGAACCGGCCGTGGGGCGGACCGCCGCGTGACGTGGCGGCGGCACGGGGCGACTTCGGACCGTTCAACTACAACACCTTCACCGCCATCCCGGTCTACAACTGGCAGTACGGCGGTTGGGGTTACTGGTTCTTCGGGGTTTGGGTTCCGCTGTACTGATCCCTTACCGATCGACCGTCGGTGTCGGCGGGCGCAGCCGTCGTTCGGCGCGCCCGCCGAGCCGTCTTCGGGCTTCGTCTCGACCCTGCGGCGGGAGCACCGGCATGGCAGGCTCTGGTAGATGGACGTGAGAGAGAACGTTCGCCGGGCCATCGACGTCGTGACGGCCTGGTCGTCCGACAGCGGCCACGAATTCACCTGGAACCGGCTGGTCGAGAACGTGATCGATGACCCTGACGGCGACATCATGCTGTTGATGGGTTTTGTCAATCTCGCCGGCGAGCTGGGGATCAGACTTGAGAAGGCCACCGGCCAAAATGTGCGATCGCACCTGCAGGACATCGCCCGCAAGTACGTCTGACGTCGCGAACGTCTACTGCGGGTGGGCCGCCACGTAATCGGCGGCCGGGGTCGGAGACGACGCGTCGTAGCCTATGGGCAGCAGCACGTCGCCGGCCGTCGTGAGGCAATAAACGTCCCACCGATAATAGGCGGCGAACGTCGCGGGATCGGCCGCGATCAGCGCCGCGTACTGGTCGACCGCTCGCACATATTCGGTGGCGTGGTTGTAGCCGTAGATGGCGTGATCGCGGTCGTTGGCAAACCCGTTTGCGGCCAGGTAGCGGCCCGCCGCCAGGATGCTGTCGTGGGGTGAGTGGATGTCACCGCCCTGGCCGTAGCCGGCGAACGTCGAGGGTAAAAACTGCATGGGTCCCTGAGCGCCGGCGGTGCTCGCACCGACGATGCTGCCAAAGCGCGACTCGACGAAATTGATGGCGGCCAGGTAGTTCCAGCCGACACCGGATTCCGCCTCCGCCTGGTGGTAGTAGTTCATCAGCTCGTCGGCCGGTGCCGGCGGCTCGATACGCCATGCGGGCAGGGTTGCCCGCACCGGGGTCAGCGCCGTGAGTTGCCGACGAGCGTCGACGTTGCGGTCGTAGACATCGGCCAACTCCGGCGGGATGCGCGGGCGTGTGGTGGCATCCCATTCCGGGTGGCGGCCGATGGCGCGGTAGGCCGCCTGCTCACGATGCGCCGCCGCCGTCAGCGCCGGCTCCGGTGTCCCCGGGTCGCGCAGCGCGCGCTCGTCGGCGACAAGGTCGTCGGCCACCTGGGCGGGGTCCGATGCGAGGCGAGGCTGCGCGCCGCCGGGCGTACCCGCGTCGGCGGGCACCATGCGCGTCGTCGGTGGCGGTGGCGCGGCGGCGCGGGTCGTCGGGCTCGGGCCGGTAGCGGTCGATGGATGCGACGCCGAACACGCGACGAGCGCGAACATGATCGCGCCGACGACGAGCGGCGCGGTGCGCCGGTTACGGCTCACGGTGATCATTGCCTCGATCCCAACGGTTGGCCCACAGCGAGTCTGTCGCATCGGACCGCGTGACTTCAACGAGGTGACGGCTTTCTGTACGTCGAGTGTTGTGACAATCGCTCGGCGCTCTCAAACTGGTTGATATGCGCGACCGCGAGAAGATCGACTCGGAATTGCGGCTCATCGCGCTGCGGCGTCAAGCGATCCGCGAGCAGGGTGGTCAGCCCTCGTCCCTGGAGGCCGACGCACTGCTCGACGAAATCTTGGCCCACGGCGCGGGGCTGTCTGGGGTCGACGCGGTTGAGGACTGGGAAGCCGAGTTCGCCGCCGCCGCCACGGCGCGGGACGGCACTACGCGCACCCTCACGCGGCGGCGCCGAACGGGTGCCGCGCTGCGGCGCGTGGGCCTTTTCGCGGCATTGCCGTTATCTGTGGTAGCCGCCCTCGCCGCGGTGGTGGTGATGTTCGCGCTGCACCGGCCCGATACGTCCGCACAATCGGAGGACCCCCCGCCTTCGGCCGCACCCTCCACGCCGGTTGCACCGAAGGCATCCGCTCCGGCAATCAGCGCCGTCGACTCGGCGTTCATCGCCGCGTTGCGGCGGGAAGGCGTGCCGATTCCCAGTCAGGACTACGTGATGGCCCACGGGCACGCGGTCTGCGACTTTCTGGCGCACCAACCCAACTTCGCGGACGCGGTCGAGTCCGTGCAGCGAACGTCGATCTGGGACGCCCAGCAAAGCACGGACGTCACCGCGGGCGCCATCGTCGCGTACTGCCCGCAGTCTCGACCCAAGGGCCCGGACCCAACGCAGCCGGATTATCAGAAATCGTTATCCGACTTGCAGGACATTGAACGGAACCTGCAAGGCATCCAAGGGAATCTGCAAGACATTCGGGGTGGGCTGGACAAGCTTCCGGGCCACCCGTAATCCGGGCACGCGCGTCCTGCTCGGCCGAAGGCTGACCTTTTCAGCGATCGGATTTCCGCGAAGCGCTTCGGTCATATTGCCGCGCCGCGTCCCGTCTGCAGAATAAAATGCCGTTCGTCCCAATGATTTTGCCGGCATGGTACGGGGGAAATCATGTTCAATCTATTCCGCAACAGATTGCCGGCAGCTGCACTTATCGTCGTTTTGACAGTTGGCGCATGCTCCCCCTCTTGCGAACCGACAGATACCTGTGGGGCGTCCGCTACCGACATGGATACGGATGACGGTATGGACGCCATGGCGATGGCGACCGAGCCCTGTCCTTTGGTTAAGTTAACGAAGCATGATCCTGATCCGCCGTTGTATCCCTACATCGGAAGCGCGCATTGGCACGTGCCGTGGGGGCAGGATTATTTTGATCAGGGCTTGCGATTCTACTTTGGTTTCAACAACCGCGAAGCCTATCGCGCATTCAAAAAGGCGGCTCACGAAGCCGAGGACAATGGAATTCCTTGCTCGGCATGCTATTGGGCTCAAGCGCTCGTGCTGGGAGTAGACCTCAATCTAGGCAAACAATCGGAGCCCGACCGAGATGCGGCGAATGATGCGCTACGCCGTGCCACCCAAGAAAAGCCGAACCGTGAAGACTGGGAAATCATTCACGCGTTGTTCGACCGCTATCGGGATTGCGGAAAGTCTGATTCTCTCAAGAAATGCCAGATGGATCGCAACGAAGCCTATTATCGCGGGATGAAGGAAGTGGTGGATAACTTCGCCACCGACGACCCCACCGCCATAACCCTCCTCGCCGACGCGGCGATGAACATAACGTCATGGCATTATTGGGACGACCGCAAGCGGGTCGATCCGCGGATCTTAGAGACGAAGAATTATCTCGAGAGGGCTTTGGGATTCGTCCAATCTCCGCGAAACGAAGGACCCATCCACTGGTATATCCACCTCATGGAGCAGTCGCGCACGCCGGCCGTGGCTCGTCGATACGCAGACTGGTTGGCGCCATTGGCGCCGAATTCGGGTCATTTGGTCCACATGCCGTCGCACATTTATTTCCGCATGGGAGACATGCGGAACGCGATCAGGGCCAACAAAGAAGCGACCGATGCGGACGACAGGTATTTCGCGACCGAGCCGGATTTATATCGCCCGGATGGCGACCGCTACAAATACGGATATTACCTCCACAATATTCATTTCGTACTCGCAGCCGCAACATTGAGCGGCGACGAAGGCCACGACATCAACCCTTACGCGGACAAGCTGCTTCAATCGTTGCCGGACAAGGCGAACGGATTCCGCGCGGACGAATACCGAGCCGCCTATTACTTGACAAAGCTGAATTTCTCCAGCCCGGCAGATATTCGCAACTTCACGAAACCAGATGCTATCAATCGTCAGCCGTTCGCCAACATCGCCTACGATTTCACGCAACTGATGGCGGATATCTGGGGAAAGGCCTCCAAGCCGTCTACCGACAGACTCGATGCCGATGTCGCCACATATCGTAAGTACGTGTCCGACAAGGGCAAACGGAACGCGAACTGCGATATTGCCCAGGATCTACCGAAACCCAGCCTGTGTCTGGCCGCGATCCTGCGTGATCTGGGGCACGCGCGGGTGGAGGCCTCGAAGGGTGATTGGGGCGCTGCGGTTACCGATGCGGATCACGCCGTCAAAACCCAGGACGCCCTGGACTACGACGAGCCTCCGTTGTGGCCCTACCCCGCGCGCCAGACGCTGGCCTCGATCCTGATCCGGAGGGCGGACGCCGAAGGCCCCGCGGCGGCTGGGGCGTATCTGGCCTGGGCCAGGGACTCGCTATTGGAGAGCCTGAAAGGCAAGGGGGCCGGTCCCGGCGAGATGCCGACGGGAACATTTCCCGGAAACGGCTGGGCATATTACGGGCTGCTGGAGGTGGCGCTGCGGGACGGCTCGGCCGAGAACGTCATAAATGATGCCAGGGCAGACCTTGCCAAAAATTGGTTTGGGGCCCCCGAATTTCACACACTCGATCGCATGTAGGCCGGCGCGTGGCCGGCAGCGGAATGCGTGCGATTGCTGACCGTCTCTACCGGCGCTGACGGGGACCGGGCGTCGGCGCCCCCAGTCAGGAATTCAACTGCATTTTCGGCCCGGGTGAGAGCGTCAGCAGCTGGACCCGCAGGTTCTCATCATCAGTCAGGCCTAGCGATATTTTGACCGTGTCAGCACAAGTGGAGTACTGCACTACTCGTGCCCGCGCCCGGGATCGCGGAAACGATCTAGCCATGAAAACCAAGCTGGCACCGCCGACAGGGGCAACCATGGTCGACGAGTGGGACAACATCGGGGCAGCCTTCAGGGTGTTCGACGGCCCGGAGTGGAGTATCAACCACGCCGGCGACGGGCCACCGGTCGATATCGTGGTCTCCGTCATCGGGCGGCAATTCGTTGACGGGCGCGCGGAGTGCCAGGTCGTCATCGACTGTCCCGATACCCCGATCATCGCGCCGGCCGAAGCCCGGAAGCTGGGCAGGGCGTTGATCGCCGCAGCGGACGCCGCTGACGGATGACGTTGCGCGCCGACGCAAAACAGGTTCGGAGCCCCCTGTCAGGATTGAACTGACGACCGCTCGCTTACAAGGCGAGTGCTCTACCACTGAGCTAAGGAGGCGGGGTGAAACCGGACCCAGCCTAATCGGTCACTGGTCGCTGTCGATCACGCGTGCTGAGCGTACTGGCCGCGACGAGGGACGCCGCCGTCCCGGCAGCGGGATCCGGTCAGCGATGTTGCTCAGCGGGTTGACCACCATGGTGAGCGCGATGACGGCGTCTTGCAGGGTGGCGATGGCGGGCTCGAGCGCCTCCATCCCGGGCGTCAGCCGGGCCAGGGTGTCGGCGACGTCGGCGAGCTGATCCAGCGGTCCGTTCTTCGCCGTCAGCTTGTCGACCAGGCCGCCGTCGCTGAGCAGCCGGTCGGCCAGCCCGTTCTCGGCCAGCAGCCGCTCGATCAACCCCTCTTCGGCGACCAGCTGGTCGGCCAGCCCGCCGGGCTGCAGCGTGCGATGCAAGGCGCCGCCCTCGGCGGTCAGCCGGTCGAGGAGGCCGCCCTCAGACGTCAGCATGTCGACCACCCCGCCCGGGCGCAGCAGGCGATCGATCGGGCCGTCCGGGGCCACCGCCCGGCCCAGCGGGGCGTCGTCGTCGAGCAACCTGGCCAGCCGATTGGCCCGGACGATCGCGTCGTCGATCCCGAGCATGGACGTCATCGCGTTGGTGCCGCCGGTCCCGCCGTCACCCAGCGCTCGCTTCGCCACGCCGACGGCCGCGCTCGCGACGGTCAAACTCGCGTCCGCGGCGGCCAGCCCCACCCGGGCGGGCGCGGTCGCGGCCGACACGATGTTTTTGGCGAGGTTCATTCCAAGAGTCTATTCACGACTCGGGCCGGCAAGCCCTAGACGTCCCAAGGCAATGCGACGATTCCTGGCAGACTACTATCAGACGGCTGGCACTGAGCTTTCAGCAAGTGCACAACCATCACATAGCAAACGTTCAAGTAAGGGACAGAAGCATCTGATGACAGCGGCAACCCCCAACGACACGAAACCCGAGGCTCGCGTCCTCGTGGTCGACGACGAAGCCAACATCGTCGAGCTGCTCTCGGTGAGTCTGAAATTCCAGGGCTTCGAGGTCTATACGGCAACCAACGGCGCCCAAGCTCTGGATCGGGCGCGCGAGGCGCGTCCCGACGCGGTGATCCTCGACGTGATGATGCCGGGCATGGACGGCTTCGGGGTGCTGCGGCGGCTGCGCGCCGACGGCATCGAGGCGCCGGCGTTGTTTCTGACCGCCCGGGATTCCTTGCAGGACAAGATCGCCGGCCTGACGCTGGGCGGCGACGACTATGTGACGAAGCCGTTCAGCCTCGAAGAGGTCGTTGCCCGGTTGCGGGTCATCCTTCGCCGCGCCGGCAAGGGCGGGGCCGAACCGCGCAGCGCACGGCTCACTTTCGCCGACATCGAGCTCGACGAAGAAACCCACGAAGTGTGGAAGGCCGGTCAGCCGGTCTCGCTGTCGCCGACCGAATTCACCCTGCTGCGTTACTTTGTCATCAACGCGGGCACGGTGTTGAGCAAGCCGAAGATCCTCGACCACGTGTGGCGTTACGACTTCGGAGGTGACGTCAATGTCGTGGAGTCCTACGTGTCGTATCTCCGCCGCAAGATCGACACCGGGGAGACGCGACTGCTGCACACGCTGCGCGGAGTGGGCTATGTATTGCGGGAACCGCGCTGAGCCGGACAGCGGCCAGCGGTGTTAGCGGAGAAGTAGGCAGATGGTCACCAAGCCTCGGCGTGGAGTGCCCCTGCGGTTAGGGCTCGTTGCCGCCACCCTGGCCCTGGTCGCCTGCGGCCTCGCGGTTTCGGGGATCGCGGTGACGTCGATCCTGCGGCACAGCCTGGTCAGCCGCATCGACTCCACCCTGCTCGACGCGTCCCGCGGCTGGGCGCAGGCCCCGCGGCGGGAGTCGCCGCCGCCCTACGAGGGACCCGACCCGGGCCGGCCGCCATCGAAGTTCTACGTGCGCGGCGTCAGCATAGACGGGACCCCGTTCACCGCCATCAACGACCGCAACGCCGAACCGGCGTTACCGGCCGACAACGACGTGGGCCCCAACCCCACGACGCTGCCCTCGGTGCACGGCTCGGACATTCAATGGCGCGCTGTCTCGGTGCACGGCCCGCACGGGCTGATCACCGTTGCGATCGACCTGTCCGACCTTCAGCACACGGTCAGCTCGCTGGTCTGGTTGCAGATGGGCATCGGGGTGGTGGTGCTGGCCGTGGTCGGAATCGCCAGTTTCGCGGTGGTACAGCGCAGTCTGCGCCCGCTCACCGAGGTCGAGCACACCGCCGCGGACATCGCCGCGGGCCAGCTGGATCGCCGTGTGCCGGAACGAGATCCGCGAACCGAGGTGGGCCGGCTGTCGCTGGCGCTCAACGGAATGCTCGCGCAGATCCAGGAAGCGCTGGCGTCCTCGGAGTCCTCGGCAGAAAAGGCCCGCAGTTCCGAGGACCGGATGCGGCGCTTCATCACCGACGCCAGCCACGAATTGCGCACCCCGCTGACGACCATCCGCGGCTTCGCGGAACTGTATCGGCAGGGCGCCGCCCGTGACGTCGCGATGCTGTTGTCGCGGATCGAAAGCGAGGCCTCCCGGATGGGCCTGCTGGTCGACGACCTGCTGCTGCTGGCCCGCCTCGATGTGCAACGACCGCTCGAACACCATCGGGTGGACCTGCTGGCGCTGGCCAGCGACGCGGTACACGACGGGCAGGCGATGGACCCCAAACGCACCATCACCCTGGAGGTCCTCGACGGTCCCGGCACCCCGGAGGTGCTCGGCGACGAGCCGCGCATCCGGCAGGTCTTGAGCAACCTCATCGCCAACGCCTTGCAGCACACCCCGGAAACCGCCGCCGTCACCGTGCGGGTCGGCACCGACGGCGACGACGCGGTGCTCGAAGTGGCGGACCAGGGTCCCGGCATGAACCAGCAGGACGCGTCGCGGGTGTTCGAGCGGTTCTATCGCACCGACTCGTCGCGGGCCCGGGCCAGCGGCGGCACCGGGCTCGGGCTATCCATCGTCGAGTCGTTGGTGCGGGCGCACGGCGGCGTCGTCAGCGTGACCACCGCGCCCGGCGAAGGATGCTGCTTCCGGGTGATGCTGCCGCGCATCAGTGACGTCCCCGCGCACGAGCCGGTTCACGCCAACTGAGCCAGCGCCGCCTTGATCTTGGCCTGGGCCTCGTCCAGCGATTCCGCCGACGGGTTGCGGTCGACGTTGGCAAAGCCGAAGTCGCTGAGGCTGCGGGTGGGGAAGACGTGCACGTGCAGGTGAGGCACCTCCAGCCCGGCGATGATCACGCCGGACCGCTCGGTTCTGAAGGCCTTGCACACCGCCTTGCCGATCAACTGGCTCACGGCCATGACCCGGGCGAAGCCCGGGCCATCGACGTCCTGCCAATTGTCGATCTCGGCGCGCGGCACGACGAGCGTGTGCCCCTGCGTCATCGGCTCGATCGTCAGGAACGCGACGACGTCGTCGTCCTCGTAGACGAAGCGGCCAGGGAGTTCACGGTTGATGATCTTGGTGAAGATCGACGCCATGGGCCCAGCATATGTGCGGCGATCAGACGGCCCCGCTCAGCCCTCCTGGCCGAACTTCATCATGTCGAGGTTCCAGTATCCGCGCATGTTGGTGATCAGACCGGCGTCGTTGACCTTGTAGGTGAATACCCCGCGCACCGAGCTGGTGAGGCCGCCTTCGAACTTGCTGTCGAGCACCAGGATATGGGCGATCTCGTCGGGCGAACTCGACGGGAAGGTCTCCTCGCAGGTGATGGAGAGCTGGTTGGCGGCGATGTTGGTGTCGAAGAAGGCGCCGACGGCCTCCTTGCCGCGGACGCCGCTGCCGTCGGGGTTGGTGACGGACTTGCCGATCGGGTCCTCGATGACGACGTCGTCGGACATCAGCGCCAGCCAGCCCTCGCGGTCGTGCGCTTGCACGCACCGCCACGACGACTGCGACGCGGCCAGGGCCGGGGACGCCTGGGATTCTTGAGCTTTCGCGGTTTCGGTCATTTCTCTCCTGTCACTAGATAGCGCACGCGGCGCGCGCGCCTTCCTCGGTGGCTTTGCGGATCAGGCCGAGTCCGGTGCAGTCGCCGGCGGCGTGCACCTCGGCGCCGGGCAGGGCGCCGGCGAGGGCGTCGAACAGGGTGGTGTCGGGCTCGACCGTGCCGGCCAGCACGACGCTGTCGGCGCCCAACTGCCGTGTGGTCCCCCCGTCGGGGGTGAACACCACCGCATCGGCGGTGATGCGATCGGTGGCCGCGCGGACGTGCACGGTGACGACCAGCCGGTCGAGACGGTCCATGTGTTCGGTCTTGCGCTTGTTGCCCACTTCGGGAGCGATGTCTCTGCCGGCCTCGAGTATGGTCACCCACCGGCCCCGGCCGGCAAGGAATTCCGCTAATTCGAGGGCAACCAGGTCACCGCCGACGATGACGACCCGGCGTCCCAGCGGCATCCAAGCCCGGCTGGCGAACCGGATCGCGGCGGCCCGCACCAGCCGCTGCCGCCAGCCCGACAGCGCCGAGGCGCCGACGCGCTGCCAGGCGGCAGCGCCGGATTGCGCACGGCCGCCGAGTAATTCGCGTAGTCCGGGCCCGGTGAGTACGTGCGCGTGATCGGCGCCGGGGATCGGTGGCACCGCGACGCGCCCGCCGGTGGCCACCACCACCGCGTCGGGTGCGGCCGCGACGACGTCGTGCACCGACGCCGCGTGGCCCAACCGCACCTCGGTGGTGCCGGCCTTGAGCTCGTCGCACAGGTAGCGCAGAAACGGCTGGTTCTCCGGATGCAGCACCGACGCCCAGCGCAGCGCCCCGCCCAGTGCGGCGCTGCGCTCGAAAAGCGTGACGCGGTGGCCGCGTTCGGTGGCGACGCGGGCGGCCTCCAGGCCCGCCGGTCCGCCGCCGATCACCACCACACGCTTGGTGCGGGCCGCGCGCGCCGCGGACAGTTGTCGCTCCTTGCCGGTGCGCGGATTGACGGCGCAGTCGACCGAGAAGCGCTGTTCCATTGCGTCGATGCAGTTTTCGCAGGAGATGCACTTACGGACCCGGTGAGCTTCCCCGGACAGAACTTTGCGGGGCAAGTCCGGGTCAGCCAGCATCGGACGCCCCATGGCGATGAAATCGGCACGGCCGTCGGCCAGGATCTGTTCGGCGCGGGCCGGTTCGTGAATGCGGCCGACGGCGATCACCGGCACGTCGACCACTTGCTTGACGGCGGCCGCGGCGCCGACGTTGAGTTCGTCGCCGTCGTCGGCGCCGTTGACCATACCGGTGACCAGCCGATCGATGACCCCCCCGCTGACGTGGAACGCGTCGACGCCGGCGGCGACGAGTTGGGGTGCCAGCCGGGCGGTTTCGTAGATGGCCCGGCCACCGGCGACGCGTTCGTACCCGGAGATGCGCAGCGTGATCGGCAGGGCATCGCCGACCTCGGAGCGGATCGCGGCCAGCGCCTCGAGCACCACCCGTACCCGGCCGCGCGCCGAGTCGCCGCGATAGTCGTCGGTGCGCCGATTGCGTTGCGGGGCAAGGAAAGATCCCAGCAGCATGTAGCCATGCGCGGCGTGCAGCTCGATGCCGTCGTAGCCGGCCTCGACGGCACGCCGGGCCGCGGCCTTGAACAGATCGAGCACCGCGGCGAGCTGCTGTGTGGTGATCTCGGCCGACGGCCGCCCGGTGAGGTAGGACGGAATCACCGACGGGCCCAGCGAGGTGACCCCGAAGATCTCGGGCCCCAGGCCGTCGGGCCCGGCGTGCACGATCTGGGGCTGGATCTTGGCGCCGTGCTCGTGCACCGCCTCCACCAACGCCCGGTGCGCACCCACCGCGTCATCGGTGCCCAGATGCAAACCCCCGGGAGTCTCGGGGTGGTGGTGGTCAACCCCGGTGGCGCCCAACGTGATCAGCCCGACCCCGCCGCGGGCGCGCGCCGCGAAATAGTCGCGGGTGCGCTCCGACGGCAGCCCGTCCGGTGTGCCGTACATCGTCTCCATCGGAGACATGACCATGCGGTTGCGCACCGTCATGGCGCCGATTCGTCCCGGCGCCATGAGGTGGCCGAAGCCGGTCACTGAATGGACGCGGCCGATGACCGGTGGTTTACCGGTCGGCGTCGGTGAACCGGATGACGCCGCGAATGTTCTTGCCGTCCAGCATGTCCTGGTAGCCGTCGTTGATCTGCTCCAGCTTGTACTGGCGGGTGATCATGTCGTCCAGGTTCAGCTTGCCGGCCTTGTACATCGACAGCAGCTGCGGGATGTCGTACTGCGGGTTGCCGCCACCGAAGATGGTGCCCTGCAGGTTCTTCTGCATCAGGGTCAGCATCGCCAGGTTCAGGTTGACGTTGGTGTCCAGCAGGCTGCCGATGGCGGTCAGCACGCAGGTGCCGCCCTTTTGGGTGATGTTCAGGTAGTTGTCCACGTCGGCGCCGTGCAGCTCGCCCACGGTGACCACGACCTTGTGGGCCATCAGGCCGTAGGTGACCTCGGCCATGCCCGCCATCGCGGCCATGATGTCGGGGTAGACGTGGGTGGCGCCGAACTTCAGCGCCTGGTCGCGCTTCCACTCAACCGGGTCGATCGCGAAGATGTAGCGCGCGCCGGCGTTGGCGGCTCCCTGCAGCGCCGCCATGCCGACCCCGCCGACGCCGACGATGGCGACGTCCTGCCCGGGCCGGATGTCAGCGGTGCGGACCGACGAACCGTAGCCGGTGGTGACGCCGCAGCCGACCAGCGCGGCGACCTCGAACGGGACCGACGGGTCGATCTTCACCACCGAGCTGCGGTGCACGACCATGTACGGCGAGAACGTGCCCAGCAGCGTCATAGGGTAGACGTTCTGGCCGCGAGCCTGGATGCGGAAGGTGCCGTCGGAGACCGCCTCTCCGCCCAGCAGGCCTGCGCCCAGGTCGCACAGGTTGCGCATGCCGGCCTGACAGGTCGGGCACTGCCCACAGGAGGGGATGAACGACAGCACGACGTGGTCACCCGGGGCGATGTCTTCCACGCCGGGACCGACCTCGGTGACGATGCCCGCGCCCTCGTGACCGCCGAGCACCGGGAAACCGGCCATCGGAATACCGCCGGTGACCAGGTGATGGTCGGAATGGCACATGCCCGCCGCTTCCATCTGGATCTTGACCTCATGCGCTTGCGGGTCGCCGATCTCGATTTCCTCGATGGACCAGGGCTGGTTGAACTCCCAGATCAGTGCGCCTTTTGTCTTCACGATGGTCCTGACCCCATTTCGCCTTTGAATTGATCAGAGCTGACCGGCCCCTTCATGTCGGCCAGCTAGGTGACGGGTGCCACAGGCACCCTTGTCGCGTCAGCATAGCGCGTGCAACAAATCAAATGCTTGGTTGGCTCCGCGGCGATCGCAAGCGCGGCGGAGCCGGGCGCAGCGGGTCGCCGCCATTGGACCCACTCACCAGATGGGGACCGGGGCTTCGCCAAGCGGGTAGTAGCCGGGCAGCTTTTCGCCGGCGATGCTGCGTTCGATCCGCTTCTGCATGCCCTCGCTCAGGTCGCCGGACTCGATGAGCTTGCCGAACATGTACGCGACGTGACCGAAGTCGAAGAAGTCGCGCTGCCATTCGATCTGCTGGTCGCTGTTGAGGCGGAACCAGCTGCCGCCGATGCCGTAGATCTCGTCCTGGGTGCCGTCGTTCTTGTTGACGATCTGTTTCCAGAAGCCGACGATCTCGCCCTGCTTCTCGTCGATGAGTACCTTCTGGTACTCGTACACCCAGTTCTCCAGACCTTCCATCTCCAGGCCGAGGGCGACGTCGCGGATCTCGTCGACGCCCACGCACATCACGTCTTCCTTGGGACCGATGTTCCAGCCGTACGTGGCGTCCTGGGTGTAGAAATCCGCCAACGGCCGCCAGTCACCGGACTTTTCGCAGTCTTTGTTGGCCTGCAGCCAGCGGTCGACCCATGCCTCGAGGTCTGCACGCGAGTGTGACGCTTGCCCTGTCATAAGTCATTCTCCCGTATCATCTTTGATGAATAGTGCTTGCGTTGGGCACATATCGACCGCGCGCTCGACTTCGTCGCGGGCGTCTTCGGGCGGTTCGGGGTCGAGGATTTCGACCTTGCCCCGCTTGGGCACCCGGAAGTAGTCCGGCGCCTCCAGTTCGCACATGGCATGGCCCTGACACAAATCCAGATCCGCTTCGATTCTGAATCCGCCCATCGGAGTTACTCCTTACGCGCTGCGCTGCGCTTGCGGTAGCGGACCTTTGCCGGCCGGGCGAGCTGCACGACCATCTTGGAGTGGTCGTTGTGATAGCTGTCCGCCGGTTGTGCCATCTCGAACTCGTACTCGCGCAACAGGACCGAGAAGATCGCCTTGATCTGCATCTGGGCGAAGGCGGCGCCGACACAGCGGTGCCGGCCGGCCCCGAACGGAATCCAGGTCCACCGGTTGACGATGTCGGCCTGCTCGGGTTTGTTGTAGCGATCGGGCTTGAACGCGTCGGGGTCGGGGAAGTCCTCGGGAATCCGATTCGAGATCGCCGGCGATGCCGCGACGTAGTCGCCGTTGTGAATCGGGAAGCCCTCGACCTCGAACTCACCCTTGGCGACCCGCATCAGGATGATCAGCGGCGGGTGCAGGCGCAGGGTCTCCTTGACCACGTTGTCCAGCTTCGGAATCGAGCGCAGCGCATGGAAACTCACCTCCTGGCCGTCGGCGTAGAGCTCCTCGAGCTCGGCCAGCACCTCGGCGTAGACTCCCGCGTGGCGGATCAACTCGATCAGCGTCCACGCCGAGGTCCCCGAACTGGTGTGGTGACCCGCGAACATCAGCGAGATGAACATCCCGGTGACCTCGTCGGCGGAGAACCGGGGCTTGCCCTCCTCGTCTTTGATGGAGACCAGCACGTCGAGCATGTCGCGGTCGGCCTTGTCCTTGGGCGGATTGGCCAGCCGCTGGTCCATGATCTCCTGCACCAGCGCGACGAGCTTGACCCGCGCCTCGTCGCGGCGCTTGAAGCTTTCGATCGGCAGGTAGGGATCGACGTAACACAGCGGGTCGGTGCCGCGCTCCAGCTCGTGGTAGTACTCGGCGAACCGGTGGTCGAGCTGCTCGCGGAACTTCAGCCCGATAAGGCAGGCGGTCGAGGTGTAGATGGTCAGCTCGGCGAAGAAGTCGAGCAGTTCGATCTCGCCTTCCCCACCCCAGTTGGCGATCATCTTCTTGACTTCGCCCTCGATGGTGGCGGCGTGGCCCTTCATCTGCTCGCCGCGCAGCGCCGAGTTGTGCAGCATCTCCTTGCGCCGCTCGGGACTGGCGTCGAACACCACACCCTTGCCGAAGATCGGCGTCATGAACGGGTAGGCCTCGGCCTGGTCGAGATCCTCGTCGGCGGAGCGGAAGAAGAACTCGTTGGCCCCCGCGCCGGACAGCAGGATGACGTGCTTGTCGACCAGCTGGAACCAGCCGACATCGCCGCACTCCTCTCGGACGCGCTGCATCAAACCGATTGGGTCGGTGCGGAATTCCTCGAGGTGTCCGTGCTCCTCCTCGCCACCGGAAACCCGCGGCACGGTAGCAGTGGTCACTTGCTCACTCCTCCTCGGCGCGAATGCTGCGCGCCGCATCGTCGATTCGCGAAGAAGTCATTGTCCTGGCATCCCCTCTTCGCCGAGCGCTAGCTTCTGGCGATCTTTCTTGTCGGCCAACGGGGCTTCGGGCTGAAGCTCCATGTTCGCGATGAAGCCACCGCGCGGTGTCTCGGCGACGAACGTGATGGCGCGTGCCAGATCCGCCGCACGCAGAAAGTAGTCGTGGCGGGCCTGTCCCCACTTGGCCCAGTCCTCCAGAGCCGGACCGATCTTCTCGGCCGGCAGGCTCCAGCCCATCGACGTCTTCGTCGGGCCGGGGTGCACGATCGAGGCCCGCACGCCGGTGCCCTCGAGCTCCATCTGGAAGTTGGTGACCATCGCGACCAGCGCGGCCTTGGCCGCACCGTAGGCCCCCATGTGCGGACGCTGGCGCAGCGCCACGTCGGAGCCGACGAAGATCAGGTCCCCGCGCTGCCTCTCCAGCATGCCGGGCAGCACCGCGGCGGCCAGCCGGTTCGCGCCGACGAGGTGAATCTGCAGCTGCGACTCGAATTCGTCTGTGGTGATTTCGGCGAGCTTTCCGAAGTAGGTGTCACCCGCGCCGGCCACCAGCACCTCGATGTCGCCGAGCGCGTCGACCGACTGTGCGACAAAGGATTTCACCGAGTTGGGGTCGGTGACGTCCAGGTGGAATCCGACCGCCTCGCCGCCCTCGGCGTTGATCTTGCCGACGATGTCGTCGAGCTTCTCGACGCGCCGGGCGCCCAGGGCGACCGGGAAACCGTGCGCCGCGAGCTCGATGGCGGTTGCCTCTCCGATGCCTGAGGAAGCGCCGGCCACGATGGCGGGCCGGCGTTCGGGCAAGGGTTCAAAGCGGGGCATTCAGCGGACCTCCACGCTCATTGGTAGGTGAGCGAATCCGCGGACATTGCTCGAATGGACGCGGACGGCGTTGGCCTCGTCCACCTCGTAGCCGCGGATTCGCTTGAACAACTCGGTGAGCGCCACCCGGGCCTCCATCCGCGCGAGATGCGCGCCGAGGCAGAAGTGTGCGCCGCTACCGAAACTCAATAGTTTGGGCCCGATTTCGCGCCCGACCAGGTAGTCGTCGGGGCGGTCGAAGACGCGCTCGTCGCGTTGCCCGGAACCGGGCAACAGCAGCAGGACATCACCCTCGGGAATGGTGGTGTCGTAGAGGGTCAACTCGCCGGACACGGTGCGGGCCAGGATCTGGCTGGAGGTGTCGAAGCGCAGGGTCTCTTCGACCCACAGCGGCACCCGCGATAGATCGTCGTAGACCGGCGTCAGCTGATCGGGGTTCTTGTGGCCCCAAAATGCGGCATTGGCAAGCAGTTTGGTAGTGGTTTCGTTGCCGGCGATCACCATCAGGAACATGAAGCCCAGGACCTCGTCGTCGGTGAGCCGGTCGCCGTCGATCTCGGCTTCCAGCAGCGCCGAGGTCAAATCGTCGGTCAGCTTCTCGCGCCGCTCGGCCACCATCCCCTGGTAGTAGACGATCAGGTTGAGCGAAGCCTCGACGGCCTCCGGCGGCACGTCGGTGACGCCCTCCTCCCGGTGCATCACGCCGTCGGCCCAGGTCCGCACCTGATCGCGATCCTTCTCCGGCACACCCATCAGTTCGGAGATGACGTCCATGGGCAGCTTCCCGGCGAACTCGTCGACGTATTCGACCGCACCGTCCTTGGCCTTTTCCAGCATGGTGTCGAGGTGCTGCGTGGCGATCTCGGTCACCCGCGGTTCGAGTTCGCGAATTCGGCGTGGGGTGAAGCCTTTTGAGACGAGCGTCCGCAGCCGCAGATGGGCGGGATCGTCCATCGCGAGAAACGACATCGTCTTGCTGGCGTGCGGGCCGCGCGACGCCGGGTCCAGCGAGACGCCGTACTTGTTGGAAAGCGTTGTGCTGTTGCGGAATCCCTGCAGCACGTCTTGATGGCGCGACAACGCCCAGAACTTCAGCTCGTCATTGCGGTAGAGCGGGGCCTCGTCGCGCAGCCGCTTGTAGTACGGGTACGGATCTTCGTGGAAGTCGTAGTCGTAGGGATCCAGGACCAGCTCGTGGTCGCCCACATGGACGGTCATCGTGCGTCTCCACCTAATCGTTCGGGGGTTGCTTCGGGGCTTGTCGGTTGGCTCGTCCGCCCGGTGCCGCTGAGGATGAGCCGTACCACGTAGGCCAGCCGGTCGGCGATCTCGCGGTAGCTGAATTCGCCGCTGCCGGCCTGAACCAGCGCCCCGAAGAAGGACATCTCCAGCGCGGACACGGCGGTGGGGTCGGCGTTGGGACCCATCGCGGACGTGATCCGGCGATGGATCTCGGCGCCAATTCGTTCGCGCGCGGCACGCACCGCGGGGTCGGCACCACCGCTCAGCAACGCCGTCGTGCAGGCCGCACTGACCTCGGGTTCGTCGGCGACCACCAGGACCAGGTGGTGCAGCACTTGTTCGACCCGGGTGGTCATCGGGTCGTTGACGTCGGTGAAGTACGGGACCTGCCGCACCAGGTCCAGGTAGACCTCGGCGATCAGATGGTTCTTCGACGAGAAGTAGGTGTAGGCGGTAGCCGGGGCGACCTTGGCGCGGGCCGCCACCGCGCGCACCGTCAGATCGGCGTAGGACTTCTCGCGCAGGGTTTCGATCCCGGCCGCGAGCACCCTGCGGAAGGTCTCCTCCTGGCGACGGTTGCGCGCCGGCTGACCGGCCTCGCGGCCGCCGTCGGTTGCAATCGTCACCAGTGCGTCGCTGGACACATGTCCAAGCTAGTGGATCGGATCATCGCGAAGCAAGCCCGATCCGAGAATACACTGCTTAATCGGCATTTCTCTGCGGATTGCGGCTGGTATTCGAGATCGGCTCTTGCACCGCCGACGACCGGGCGGCTATGGTTCGATCGGGCAATATCGGACAACTGTCCACTAGATTGGCGTGCCGGGTTGCCGCGCGCAGACGGGAGCGGGACATGGCCTTGTTGGCCGACGGCGTGAGTGAACTCTTCATCGACGGCAAGCTGTCGGCCGGGAGCGCCGGAAACTTTCCCACGGTGAATCCGGCGACCGAGGAAGTGCTCGGCGTGGCCGCCAACGCCGACGCCAGCGACATGGACCGCGCCATCGACGCCGCGCGGCGCGCGTTCGACGAGACGGACTGGTCCCGCAACGCCGAATTGCGGGTGCGTTGCATACGGCAGTTGCGCGATGCGATGCGTGACCACATCGAAGAACTGCGCGACATAACCATCGCCGAGGTCGGCGCCCCGCGGATGCTCACCTCGGCCGCCCAATTGGAGGGACCGGTCGGTGACCTCAGCTTTGCGGCCGACACCGCCGAATCCTACGAGTGGAACGTCGACCTCGGCCAGGCATCGCCGATGGGCATCCCCACCCGGCGCACGATCGCGCGGGAGGCCGTCGGTGTCGTCGGCGCCATCACCCCGTGGAACTTCCCGCACCAGATCAATCTCGCCAAACTGGCCCCCGCGCTGGCCGCCGGCAACACGGTAGTGCTGAAGCCCGCACCGGACACCCCCTGGTGCGCAGCGGTGCTCGGCGAGATCCTCGCCGAACACACCGAGTTCCCGCCCGGTGTCGTCAACATCATCACGTCCGACGACCACAGAGTGGGGGCGCTGCTGTCGAAAGATCGTCGGGTGGACATGGTTTCGTTCACCGGATCGACCGCGACCGGCCGCAGCGTGATGGGCGACGCCGCCGCGACGATCAAGCGGGTGTTTCTGGAGCTGGGCGGCAAGTCGGCGTTCGTCGTCCTCGACGATGCCGACCTGGGCGGTGCGTGCTCGATGTCGGCGTTCACCGCGGCCATGCACGCCGGCCAGGGCTGCGCCATCACGACCCGGCTGGTGGTGCCGCGGGCCCGCTACGACGAGGCCGTCGCCATCGCGGCGGGCACCATGGGCTCGATCAAGCCCGGCGACCCCAACGACCCCGGAACCGTCTGCGGGCCAGTGATTTCGGCTCGGCAGCGGGAGCGGGTGCAAGGCTACCTCGATCTGGCGATCGCCGGGGGCGGGACGTTCGCCTGCGGCGGCGGGCGCCCGGCCGACAAGGACGTCGGGTTCTTCATCGAACCGACCGTGATCGCGGGCCTGACCAACGACGCCCGGCCCGCCCGTGAGGAGATCTTCGGGCCGGTGCTCACCGTGATCGCCTACGACGGCGACGACGACGCGCTGCGCATCGCCAACGACTCGCCATATGGCCTGTCGGGCACCGTGTTCAGCGCCGACCCGGAACGCGCCGCCAACTTCGCGTCGCGGATGCGGGTGGGCACCGTCAATGTCAACGGCGGTGTTTGGTACTCCGCCGACGCGCCGTTCGGCGGATACAAGCAATCCGGCAACGGACGCGAGATGGGCCTGGCCGGCTTCGAGGAATACCTGGAAATCAAAACCATTGCCACAGCCGTGCAGTGACCGCGCCAACTAGGCGACCGAGAGGAAAACATGCGATTCGAGAATAAAGTCGGCATCGTCACCGGGTCCGGTGGTGGCATCGGGCAGGCGTACGCCGAGGCGCTCGCCCGCGAGGGCGCCGCGGTGGTGATCGCCGACATCAACGCCGAGGCGGCCGACGCGGTCGCCAAGCAGATCGTCGCCGACGGCGGGACCGCCATCAGCATCCCAGTCGACGTGTCAGACCCGGAGTCGGCCAAGGCGATGGCCGATCGCACGCTGGCCGAGTTCGGCGGCATCGACTACCTGGTCAACAACGCGGCGATCTTCGGGGGCATGAAGCTGGACTTCCTGCTCACCATCGACCCCGAGTACTACAAGAAGTTCATGAGCGTCAATCTCGATGGCGCGCTGTGGTGCACCCGAGCGGTCTACAAGAAGATGAGCAAGCGCGGTGGCGGGGCGATCGTGAACCAGTCGTCCACGGCCGCGTGGCTGTACTCCAACTACTACGGCCTGGCCAAGGTCGGCATCAACGGCCTGACCCAACAACTCTCGCGGGAGCTGGGCGGTCGCAACATCCGCATCAACGCGATCGCACCCGGGCCCATCGACACCGAGGCCAACCGGACCACCACGCCCAAGGAGATGGTGGACGACATCGTCAAGGGACTTCCGTTGTCGCGCATGGGTACTCCCGAGGACCTGGTCGGCATGTGCCTGTTTCTGCTCTCGGATGAGGCCCAATGGATCACCGGGCAGATCTTCAACGTCGACGGCGGGCAGATAATACGGTCATGAGTAACGATCTGAAGCTCGGCTACATCGGCTTGGGCAACATGGGCGCGCCGATGGCCACGAAGATGACCGAATGGCCCGGCGGGGTAACGGTTTACGATATCCGGACCGAGGCGATGACCCCGCTGGTGGAAAGGGGCGCCGGCGTGGCCGACAGCGTCGCCGACGTCGCGGCTGCCGACATCGTTCACATCACCGTGCTCAACGACGCCCAGGTGCGGGAGGTGGTGGGCGAGCTGGCGGCGCACGCCAAGCCCGGGACCGTGATCGCGATCCACTCGACCATCAGCGACAGCACCGCGGTCGAACTCGCGGCCGAACTCAAACCGCAAGGCATCCATATCGTCGACGCGCCCGTCAGCGGCGGGGCCGCCGCGGCGGCGAAGGGCGAACTCGCCACCATGGTGGGCGCCGACCGTGAGGTCTACGAGCGGATCAAGCCGGTGTTCAAACACTGGGCGGCCATGGTCATTCATGCCGGTGAGCCCGGGGCGGGCACCCGGATGAAGTTGGCCCGCAACATGTTGACGTTCACCTCGTACGCAGTGGCATGCGAGGCCATGAAACTCGCCGAGGCCGCCGGTCTGGATCTGCAGGCGCTGGGCCGGGTGGTGCGCCACACCGACGCGCTCACCGGTGGCCCGGGGGCGATCAT